>JBAYJH010000142.1:0-11725 GCA_041665185.1 Sterolibacterium sp. | reverse complement strand
GTCTTTCTCGCCGGCGGCATGCTGGCGACACTGATGCCGTGGATCGAGGCGGGCGGCTTCCGCCGGCGCTTCGAAGCCAAGGGGCGCTATCGGGCGGCGATGCAGGCGGTGCCGACCCTGGCCATCCTGCATCCCGACCTCGGCTTGCTCGGGGCGGCAGCGCACGCCCGGGCGACTCAGCCCGTTTAGCCTTGGCAGCTACTTGGGGACCCCTGTCGAAGCCGCGAAATCAAGCTTCCGGCAGACGTACCCGCTGGCTGCGGCGTTCGACGAACAGGCTGTTGCCGGCGATCTTCTTGGCCTGTTTCTTCGCTCCCGCAACAGCCACTGAAACCTGGTGGTGACTGGCATATGCGCCCGGATCGGCGACGACCAGGCCCAGCGACAGGCTGATCAGCGGACAGAAGGTCTTGTTGCCTTGCCGGTCTTCGGTGAAATAGCCGCCGCGCTGTTGATCCTCGCTGCTGGAAAACTCCACGATGGCCTGGGCAAAGCGCTCCAGGATCGACTGACAACGCGCCTCGACATCGTCGCTGCGGAACAGGATCATGAAATCATCGCCGCCGATGTGGCCGACGAAATCCAGGTCGGGATCGCAACTGGCCGTCAGGATGCGGCCCAATAGCTGGATCACGTCGTCGCCCTTGTGGTAACCATAGACGTCGTTGTAGGGTTTGAAGTGGTCCAGATCGCAATAGCAGGCGGAGAATTTCGCCTGGATTTCCAGCAGTTGATCGATGTGTTCGCTGATGGGCACATTGCCCGGCAACTGGGTCAGGGGATTGGCGTACTTCGCGGCGTCGATCTGGAGCTTGGTGATTTCCGCCATCAGGTCATGGCTGGTGCCGACGCCCTGGTACTTGCCCTGGTCGGTGAGGATGAATCCGTTGGCCATTTGCCGGCGATCCGCCTCGACCATGATGCGGCTGAGTTCCTGCACCGTGATGCCCATCTCGACCACGACGGGCTCGGAGTCCATCAGGTAGATGCAGGACTTGCGGCCGTGGAGATCGCGCCAGTAGGGATGGGCAAAGCGCTCGATGGCGGCGTAGCGGTTGATGATGCCCAGCGGCAGATCGTCGGAGACCACGGCGATGGACTGCAAGTCCGGCGCCCGGTTGAACATCTCGAACACCTTGCAATTCGGCGTGTCGGTGGTCACCGGCGGGGCGTAGCGCAACAGCTTGGCGGCAGTCACGGCTCTGAGGCGGCGCGGAGCGCATTCGCCGGCGCCGGCGGAACGCTCCGGCGCCGGGCCGGAAGCGCCGTCGCCGCCGGGGCTGTTGCCCGGCCCCAGGCTCTTTACGACCTCGGCGCTCAGCGCCGCGGCCGGTTGGCCGTGCGGCCGGGCGATGTAATAGCCCTGGGCGCAGGCGATTTCAAGATCCTTGATGACCAGCAATTCGGCGATGGTCTCGATGCCTTCGGCGATCACCGACGTGCCCGCGTTCTTGGCGATTTCTTGGATGGAGCGGACAAACTGCTGTTTCACCGGATCCTGGTTGATGCCCTGGATGAAGTGCATGTCGACCTTGACGTACTCCGGGCGCAATTCGGACCACAGGCGCAAGCTGGAGAAGCCTTCGCCCAGGTCGTCGATGGCGATTTCGAATCCCATCGAACGATAGTGCGACACCGCCTCGCGCAACAGGTCGTAGTCGTAGGTCGGCTGGTTCTCGGTCAACTCGATGATTACGCGGTCCGGGCTGATGCCGAGTTCGCGGATGTAGCCGAGGGTCTCGCCGTGCTTCACGTCCCGCTGTAGCAGGCATTCCGGACTGACGTTGAGGAACAGCTTGCCGGACAGCCCGAGGTGCAGGAATTGTTCGAGTACCACGCGCCGGCACAGGTGCTCGACCTTCACCGTCAGATCGTAGCTGCTGGCGGCCTTGAACAGGCTGATCGGGGAATGCAGGGGACTGTCCGATGGGCCGCGTATCAGTCCTTCGTAACCCATGATCACGCCCTTGCGCATGTCGACGATGGGCTGAAACAGCGGAGTCAGCAGCCGTTGATCGAGGATCTCGTGCAACTGTTCCAGCAGGCTGTCGCGGTTCGCCGGCAGGCCGGAGAAGCGGACAGTCGGCCTGTGGATGAACGGAGCGGATCGCGGGGAAGTACCGAGGGTGTTGGCTGGCCGGAAGGGTGGCTCAATCTCCGGAACATGGGCTAGCGCATGGTTCATGGTGAGTACCGCCAGGTAAGAGTGGATGCGGAGGGGTGTGGCGGTATCCTAGCCGCGCCATGTGACAGTTTGATGAATCGTGCCAGGGCTGCCTGGATGCTGGGGCCACCAGGCGATCCCGGCGGAAACGGACGGACTTGAGCGGTGAGCAGGCCGGTGAGTCAGCTGCCCAGCCAGTTGCTTACCATGTTTGCTATGGCCGCGGAGTCGGTCGCACTCGTTCGCGCAATCCCAGGTTGTCGTATACGTTGTGCGGATTCCACAGCATCCATCCGTCGCTGCCGAATGCTTCGGCGGCGACGATCTGTTGTCGTATCTCCGCTTCGGCGAATTGACGGTGATCGAAGGCATAGTCGCGGAACGCCTGTAGCCATGGGCGAAATCGCACCGGTGGCAGCCCGCTGCGCTCTCCCGCGCGCTTCAAACTGCGGGCCACGATTTCCTGGACGTGGGCCACGGGGTCGCGGAAGCCGGGGATGCCGTATTGGAAACCCGACGGATAGAGCATCGGCGAGATGTAATCGAGGTGCGGCGCCAGCGCTTCCAGCCGTTGGCCGATATGGGTGTCGTTGAGGTTCCATAAAACGTAGCCGAAGATGTCGGCAGCAATGAACACGTTGTAGGGCGCAAGACGCTGCCGCGCGGCGGCGAGGAACCCGGAAATCGCGCCGACCCGGTTCTGCTCGGTATTGGCCTGGGAGTAGGTCACGTCTTCGGCATCGGGGAAACGGAGGTAATCGAACTGTATCTCGTCGAATCCGATGGCGGCGGCCTCGGCTGCGATGTCCAGGTTGTAGTTCCACGCCTCCTGCCGAAACGGATCGGCCCAGGCCAGACGCTCGCGGTCATGCCATACGGCGCCCGCATGGGTCTTGACGGCGAGTTCGGGTCGCGCCGTCGCGAGCAGGTCGTCCTTGAAGACGACGATGCGCGCGATAAGATAGACGCCCTGCCGGCGCAGGCCATCCACCAGGCCGCGGATGTCCCGCACCGTGGTGATACGCTGAGCGCCGACTTCGCCGGCGAGCCGGACCGCGCTCTCGTAGGGAATCATGCCGCGGTCGCCCTTGACATCGATCACCAGCGCATTGAGTTCGCTCGCTTCGAGCAGATCGAGCGCCGCTGTGCGCAACGCCTTGTCGCCGATGCCGTAGAAGGACAGATAGAGCGCCTTTGGCCGGAATGGCGTCAGCGCCAACTCGACCATCCCGCTGGCGCCCGGCTTGACGGCTTGCTGGTTGCGAAGATAGCCCGGCGCGCGCGCGGCCACCGCCGATCCGGCCGCCTCGATATGGAACACGCCGCGAGCATCGGTGCGCACGACGTTCTGTCCCATCGTGACCAGCGCGTCGGATATCGCTTGGCCGTTTTGCGCGTCGGTGATTCTGCCGTCTAGCGCCGCTGCATAGACCGGCAGCAGCAGCGCCGCGGCGACGCCCAGGGTGGTCGGCCAATGGATCGCCATGGTCGCCATGGCCCTCAGCGCCATATCACGGCGCTTCCCCCAACAGGCGCCGGAACTCCCGCAGGCTGACCCCGCTGGTAATCAGATAACGCGGCAGCGCCAGCGGCCGGTCAGCCGGGCTCGGATGACGGCGGTCCAGCGTGAAACCGGCGACATAGCCCGCTTCGCCGGCCGCGGCCATCAGTTCGTCGTCATAGATTCCGAACGGCCAGGCAAGCATGTCCGCGTTTATGCCCAGACGCCGTGCCAGTATCTGGCGCGGCTTGACGAGCTGCATGCGCACGATGCCGCGGTAAGCGCCGGCAGGCAGGCGCCGTCGTTCCTGCTTGAAGTTCGGGTGCCAGTAAGTATGGGACTGGATGTCGAACAGTCCCGACTGGCGCAGTTCTTCCAGTTGTCGCCAGGTCAGCGCGTAGCTGGCGTTGGATATCGCCGACGGATAGATGAACAGCGTGACCGGGATGCTATAGCGCCGCACCAACGGCAGCATTTCCGTGTACACCGACCGATGTCCGTCATCGACGGTGATCGCCACGGCCTTGTCAGGCAAGGGCTCGTTGCCGCCTCTCACGCGGTTGACGATCTTGCGCAGCGGCACCACGGTGAAGTCGTTCTCTTTCAGGAACTCCAGTTGCGCCGCGAACGCGCTGGTGCGAACGGTCATCCCATCGCTAGCGACCGCTCCAAAGCGATGGTAGACGACCACCGGCGGCAACGGGTCGCCGCTCGCGCCATACGCTCCCGCCCACAGGCTCACCGCCGCAAGAGCATAACCGACAAGCCTTCTTGACCATTCTGTCGTCTTGGTCATGGTATTGGCCAGCACCGTGCCAATCCGGCTGCGCGCATGGGACTCCTTGCCGAAGACAATCCGTTTCCCCAAGGTCAATGTCGCCGGAAGGCAGGCTTTCATTGCTATTTGAATCTGCGTGAGTTGGTGTCGATGCCCTGCGATAGAGGTTCCTCTACCCGTCGCGGCGGAAGCGCGAATGGAATTGAGCCCGTCGCCACGTTCCTTCCGTCGTCTCACTACACTATAGGCAAAGAGATTGCGGATAGATTGCTCTTGATTTCCTCTCCACCCGGCGTAAAGACCCTCTGCCTGATGTAAAGCTTTACATCAGGGCACGAATCCGCCAACCGTTCAGGCTGTCTGCTGTCATTCACGGCAAGGGCAGCAAACTGGAGGCGCTCAACCGCAGTGGCCGGCCATCAAGAGTCATTCAGAGACGTCGCAATTGCTCGGTTTGAGCGTCACCTGCGGGTTACATTGCTGCCATTTGGAAAACCCGTGTTGGTACCAAGAAGTCGGCCTGTGCCATTTTTTGAAGGATCGGCTTGCTTGGTGTAATAATTACACTATACTGTTCGATATGAATACGATCTACCGGTCTGGAAAGCTGAAGATCTCGGTGTATTCAGATCACGCGCCGCCACATTTCCATGTGCGTACCCCCGAGGGTGATTCGACTGTGGATTTGAATGCGCTGACGGTAATCGCCGGGGGTGCGAATCGAAAGTTGCTGGCCGAAGCAATTGCTTGGGCGTTGGACAACCGCGAACTCCTATGGGCGGAGTGGCGCAAACTAAACGGAGACTGACCATGCGCGAGAAACTTCCTCGTATTGCCGCTGCCAAGGCGCTATCAGACCAGAGGCTTTCGATTGTCTTCGAGGATGAATGGACGGCAACAGTGAATCTTTGCAATTTTATTGAAGCTTTCCCGGTCCTTGCACCATTGGGTGATCGCTCCGTTTTCCGCAAGGTGAAAGTTGAGGAGTGGGGATCGGGCGTGACGTGGGATGATGAGGGACCGCTGTCAATCGCTGCGACCACCTTGTATCGCCTTGCGGCCGAACAGGCTGAGGAACCTGCGCGACGTTTCGATGCGTGGATGATCACCAATGGTCTCTCGGCTACGCGCGCCGCTGAAGCTTTGGGCATGACCCGCCGCAGCATCATCAGCTATCGCACTGGCGCCCGTCCCGTGCCAACATACATAATCTTGGCGTGCCTAGGCTGGGAAGTGGCTCGCGGCGGCGGCCGGCAAAATCGCATTCATTGAGGCCCTTTGCTCAACCACTACCGATCTGGAATTGTTGAGTGCGGCAATACTACCGAAAGCTGACCATCACGACGCGGAGGACCGAAGGGCGCTTCCGGGCACCTTGCTGTCGCTGGGGGGCCGCATTTCAGGTGGCGCCATTGATCCCATTCCGGCTGGCGGCTTTGCCAGCATTAACGGTGGCGGGATTAAACAGAATACGCACACGGTCAGGTCATTGCTGATAGGTGGCGTAGTTGGATATCGCGTTTCGGACAGCAGAATCCTGGACCCGGAGACGGTTACGTCAAGTTCGTTTCTTCTGATACGCAAAAAAGAATGCCCCAGGATTTGAGTCCTGGGGCTTAATTTCGAGGAAATGCTCAAGTTGCAGCTTATGGGTGTAACCCACGGGCAATGTGCGCTGACTCAAAGAAACCTATCCGCAGCTCCCCACCGCGCCGCAGGCGCTACAGAAATCGCAACCGTCCTTGCGGATCACGGTGAAGTTGCCGCACTCGCCGCACAGCGCGCCCTGCATGATCTTGGCGCCGCCTTTTTCGCGCGGCGCTTCGAGGATGCCCATCTCGCGGGTCGGGTAGCCGTTCTCGTCGAGGATGCCGAGCATGGCGTAGCGGTGGATGACCAGCCGGGCGATGTAGGCCACGGTCGACGGCCAGTTCTGCTGGCGGCGCGTGCCGGGCACGAAGGCCATGAAATCGCCGAGCGGCTCCGGGTAGTTGAGCAGCTTCCTGAGCTTCATGCCGATCCAGGCCGGGTCCATCACCCGCATGTCGAGCGATAGCAGCTTGGTGAGCCCGTCCAGGGCGCGCGGATAGTTGCCCGACAGCCATACCGAGTAGGGACGGGTGACGCCGTCGGGCAGGGTGATTTCCTTGAGGCCGAGGACGAACTCCTCGCCGGCCGCCGGGTTGGTGATGTCCACTGTCCACGACAGGGTGCCGTCGGTGCCGGTCTTCGGCTCGTCGCGGCTGAACATGGTGTCGATCACCGGCGTCGGGTCGTTGCCCTCGAAGGCGCCGATCTGCTCGCAGCGATAGCGGATCACCTGGGCCACCGCCGAAACCACGCCGGGCATCAGCTTTTGCTCGCCGTGCGGCGGGAAATGCATGTTGAAGGCTTCGTCGCCGATGGTCCTGGCCAGCACGTCGAGCTTGAGTTTCAGCCAGCCGCGGTCATTGGCGCGCATGTCCATGGACAGCGTCTTGGCGACGGCGCCTAGGCCGCGCGGTTGTTCGGAGCCGTTGACCCAGACCTCGAAAGGCACTTGCTTGCCGTTGGCGATGTGGCCGACGAACAGCGCGAACTCGCCGTGCGGCGTTTCGATCATGTAGGTCCACGCGGCGTTGCCGTCGGTCAGGCGCGGCCGGCCCGGCCAGCGCAGCGAGGCCAGCACCGGCGCCGGCAGCGAACCGATCGACAGGCGGCGGTTGGCGCCGCTGATGACGACGTCCTGGGGATGCGCTCCGGAGGAAGTCCCCTTGGCGGACTTCTTCTCGGCGGCCTTGTTGTCGCCGACCGACAGCACGCTGCCCAGCACGGCGTTCGGCCGGTAGGTGGCGAGCCCCTTGAGGCCGGCCTTCCAGGCGGCCATGTAAAGATTTTCGAACTCGGTATAGGGGTAGTCTTCGGGCACGTTGACGGTCTTCGAAATCGAGGTGTCGACATACGGCGCCACCGCGGCGACCATGTCCTTGTGCGCCTCGGCGGAGATTTCCAGGGCGGTGACGAAATACTCCGGCAGTTTGGAGACATTGCCGCCGAGGTGTTTGTAGTAGCGCCAGGCGTAATCCTCGACCGCATACTCCTTGAAGGTGCCGTCGCCCATGCGTTTCTTGCGCGTGTAGGTCCACGAGAAGGGTGGCTCGATGCCGTTGCTGGCGTTGTCGGCGAAGGCCAGCGAGATAGTGCCGGTGGGCGCGATCGACAGCAGGTGGGAGTTGCGGATGCCGTGCTTGCGGATCTGTTCCTTGATCTCGACCGGCAGGCGCGAGGCGAAGTTGCCGCCGGACAAGTACATGTCGGCGTTGAACAGCGGGAAGGCACCGCGCTCCTTGGCCAGCTCGACCGAGGCGAGGTAGGCGCGGTCGCGCATGAATTCGGAGATCTTGGTGGCGGTGGCGCGCGCCTCGATGGTGTCGTAGCGCTGCCGCAGCATGATCAGGGCGTCGCCGAGGCCGGTGAAACCGAGGCCGACGCGGCGCTTGGCGCGGGCTTCGGCGAGCTGCTGCTCGAGCGGCCAATGGGTGGCGTCGAGCACGTCGTCGAGCATGCGCACCGAGGTGTCGATGACCTTGCCGAAGGCGGTGTAATTGAAGGTGGCCTTGTCGGAGAACGGTGCTTCGATGAACAGCGTCAGGTTGATCGAGCCCAGGCAGCAGCAGCCGTAAGGCGGCAGCGGTTGCTCGGCGCAGGGGTTGGTGGCCTCGATGGTCTCGCAGTAAGACAGGTTGTTGTCGCGGTTCATGCGGTCCAGGAACAGGATGCCCGGCTCGGCGTGATCGTAGGTGGAGCGCATGATTTGCTCCCACAACTCGCGCGCCCGCAACTTGCGATAGACCCACAGGCCGCTGCCGTCGTCTTCGCGCTGGTAGGCACCGGCCTCCAGAAAGTCGGCCGAGGGTTTGGCCTTATGCACCAGTTCCACTTCGCCGTCGGTTTCGACCGCCTGCATGAACACGTCGCTCACGCCGACCGAGATGTTGAAGTTGGTGAGATCGCCCTTGTCCTTGGCGTGGATGAATTCCTCGATGTCGGGATGGTCGCAGCGCAGCACGCCCATTTGGGCGCCGCGGCGGCTGCCGGCCGATTCGACGGTTTCGCAGGAGCGGTCGAATACCCGCATGTAGGACACCGGGCCGGAGGCGCGCGACTGGGTGCCTTTGACATGGGCGCCGATCGGGCGGATGGAGGAGAAGTCATAGCCGACGCCGCCGCCGCGCCGCATGGTCTCGGCGGCTTGTTGCAAGGCGGTGTAGATGCCCGGGCGGCCGTCCACGACTTCGGAAATCGAATCGCCGACCGGCTGGACGAAACAGTTGATCAGGGTGGCGCACAGATCGGTGCCGGCGGCGGAATTGATGCGGCCGGCCGGCACGAAACCATTTTCCTGCGCTTCGAGGAAGCGCGCTTCCCAAATCGCGCGTTTGTCCTCGGCTTCTACCGAGGCCAAAGCGCGGGCGACGCGCGTGCGCACTTCGGCGACGTTGGCCTCGTTGCCTTTGGCATACTTTTCGATCAGCACCAGGCCCGTGATTTCCTGCGGGGTCGGCAGAGTGTAGGATGTAACTGATTGATTTAAAACGGTTTCACCGGTATGAAGCGTGTTTGTTGGCATGGTTTTTCCCGGAGAAGAAATTCGATAGGAGGTGCGAAGCATACCGACACTGGCTTTTAAAGGAAAGCGAAAAATTTCAACCAATGTAAAAACAATGGGTTAAAAACTTCGCTAGTAGCATAGCAAGGCGCATGCCACTATATGTAGTAGGTATTCCCCAGGGAAAAGCCACAAATATTCAGGCTATTGCAGCCCGCGACCGGCTACTGCACCAGCGCGGCGGTATGCCGGGCGATGATCCATTCCTCGTTGGTCGGCAGCACCAGCACCTGGACCCGGCTTGGCGCCGACGAAATGCATTTGGCATCGCGTGAATTGGCGTCGTCGTCCAGTTCGACGCCCAGCCAGCGTGCCGCCTTGCATACCTGTTGGCGCACGGCAGCGGCGTGTTCACCGATTCCGCCGGTGAATACCAGCGCCTCGACGCCGCCCAGAGCGGCGGCCAGCGAGCCGATTTCGCGGCTGATGCGGTAACAGAAGAGGTCCACCGCTTCGCGCGCTTCGGCGCGCTCCGAGGCCAGCAGCACGCGCATGTCGGAAGAAATGCCGGAGACGCCGAGCAGCCCTGATTCCTTGTAGAGCAGGCGGGTCAGAGCCGGCGCGTCCATGTGCTGATTGTCCATCAGGTAGAGCAGCACGCCGGGGTCGATGCTGCCGGTCCGGGTGCCCATCATCAGGCCTTCGATGGCGGTGAACCCCATGGTCGAGGCGACGCTCTTGCGGCCGTGCATGGCGCACATGCTGGCGCCATTGCCGAGGTGGGCGACGATAACCCGGCCATCTGCGGTGGCGTGGTCCAGGTGCTCGGGCAGCACCTGCGCGATGTATTCGTAGGATAGTCCGTGAAATCCGTAGCGGCGCACCCCCTGTGCTGTGATGGCGCGCGGCAGGGCGAACAACTGGGCGACGGCTGGCTGGCTGCGATGGAAAGCCGTGTCGAAGCAGGCGACCTGCGGCAACTCCGGTTGCAATTCGGCGATGGCGCGGATGGCGTCGAGGTTGTGCGGCTGGTGCAGCGGTGCCAGCGGGATCAGGCGCGCCAGGTCGTCGCGGACGGTGGCATCGAGGCGGATCGGCTGGGCATATCTTTCCGCACCGTGGACCACCCGGTGGCCGACCGCACGCACCGTCATGCCGGCGTTATGCTCGGCCAGCCAGCCGAGGAGGAAATCCAGGGCATGGCGATGCGGGTTGCCGCCAGCGGCCGGTGCGCCGCCGAGATATTGGTCGGCAAGGCAGCGGCCGGCGTCGTCGGTGGCTTTGAGGTGAGCGCCCCGGGCGCCCTCGCCGCCGTTGACGTCACTGCCGCCACTGCTGGCGTCGATCGCGTCGATCTGTCCGGACTGTGCCGCGTGCCGGTCGATCTGTCGCCTGTCTCCGGGGTTCCGCGGATACTCGAACAGGGCGAATTTGATCGACGAAGATCCGGCATTGAGAACCAGGATCGCGTCGCTCATGATCCGTTGGTCTTGCGTCGGGCGTGGGCCATGACCACGGCGATGGCGCAAGAGGCGGTGCGGGTTTCGGCGGAATCGGCGCGGCTGGTGAGAACGATGGGAACCCGGGTGCCCAGCACGATGCCGGCGGAAAGTGCGTCGGCGAGATATTCCAGTTGCTTGGCCAGCATGTTGCCCGACTCGATGTCCGGCACCACCAGGATATCGGCCTGGCCGGCCACCGCCGAGCGTATGCCTTTGGTCTTGGCGGCGACGATGGAGACGGCGTTGTCGAAAGCCAGCGGTCCGTCCAGCAGGGCGCCCTTGATCTGGCCGCGATCGGCCATTTTGCACAGCGCCGCGGCATCCAGCGTGGCGCGCATTTTCGGGTTGACGGTTTCGACCGCGGCCAGGATCGCCACCTTGGGTTCGGCGATGGCCAGCATATGGGCCAGGTCGATGGCGTTCTGGACGATGTCCACCTTGACTTCCAGGTCGGGCTCGATGTTGATCGCGGCATCGGTGATCATCAGTGGCCGCGGGTAGGTCGGTACGTCCATCAGGAAGACATGGCTGATGCGGCGCGCGGTGCGCAGTCCATAGTTCTTGTCGATGACCGCGCCCATCAGTTCGTCGGTGTGCAGCGATCCTTTCATCACCGCGTCGACCTCGCCGTCGCGCGCCAGCTGCACGGCGACCTCGGCGGAAGCGTGACTGTGCGGCGTATTGACGATGGTGCAGCCGTCCAGCGACAGGTCGAGGTCCGCGGCAAGCTGGCGTATCTTTTCTTCGGGGCCGACCAGGGTGGGCAGGATCAGGCCGGCGTCGCGCGCCATCAGTGCGCCCTTGAGCGATTCCGCGTCGCACGGATGGGCCACCGACATGGGGATGGCGGCGAGGTCCTTGCAGATCGACAGCAGATGGTCGTAACGGGCCTGTTTATCGCTGATCTTGAACTCCGGCATGGCGACCCGGGTGCGCTTGATCTTTTCACTCGGCGCCAGGACTTCGGCGGTACCGCGGATCACATTGAGGCCGTCCTGGTTGACGCACAGACAGTCCAAGATGATGTGGTGGTTGTGGTCGAACTTCTTCTGGCAGGTGATGGTCACGGTGATGGTGTCGCCGACCGTGACGGGCCTGGCAAAATGCAGGGTCTGGTCGACATACACGGTGCCGGGGCCGGGGAACTGGGTGCCCAGCACCGTCGAAATCAAGGCGGCGCCCCACATGCCGT
>JBAYJH010000141.1:0-11825 GCA_041665185.1 Sterolibacterium sp. | reverse complement strand
GGAACGGGCGGGATGAACGGCATGGGTGGCATGCCGCCCCCGCCGCCGCCCCAGGGTGGAAACGACAAGGGCTTTACCAAGGATGAACTCTCCAGTCAGCTCAATGAACTCGGAAGTAGCGACAGCAAGCAGTCGAGCCTGATTTCCAGCATTATCCAGAACTTCGACAAGGCGGACACGGATAGTGATGGCAAGGTGAGTTTCCGGGAAGCCATGGCTTACCAGCAATCCACGAATACTTCCGGGAGTTCGCAAGACGCCTCCTCTGCAACTTCGCAGTCCACGACCACTTCCTCGGCATCTTCAGGAAACAATTCGGAAGCCAAGGTGATGATGCAGATCATGAAGCTGATGCATGCTTATATGACCGGCAACAGTTCCGCATCGTCCTCAACGCTGTCCGTTTCGGCTTGACAGATTGCAGGCAGGGATATGAAGCCCTGCCTGCGCCTTCAAGGGATGGGGCACGACGCGCATCATCGTCGACACTCGACCGATAGCGAGCCTGGTTGTCGGGGACTTCGATTCCCAAGACTGCTTCAGCCTCGTCTTACTTCTTGCCAAGTTCCAACTGCCAAGCGATGCCGGTCTACGTTCCCTGGGCACCTTTACCTGGTTTTACACCGCTTAACCGACTTTTACATGGCTACGAACGACAATGCGTGGCTAGTGAAACACAGGAACAGAGAGGATCTCGATCGGGGAATCCGGTCAGCTTTGCTCGTAGTCCAGACAAGAGCGGTGGCGGTACATCGCTGACGCCACAAACCGACAAAATCGAAATGGATATCCCATGAAAGCAAGACTACCGCTATTGTTAACTTTACTAACAGTGCTCCTTACAGGATGCCTGGGCAGCAACAGCGACTCCGACAGCACTTCCAGTACCCAGAGTACCGTGCGACTTGTAAATGCAAGCAGCGACTATGCCCAACTGACACTGAACTCATCGGGCACCGCGCTGGCGTCGGGAATTGCGTTTGGCAGCGCGAGCACCTATTCCACCGTAACTTCCGGTAGCACCTCTTTCACCGTTCAGGCCAATGGATCTAGTAGCACAGTGGCTCAATCGACAGTCACGCTGACTGCAAGCGTTGACTACACAATGATCGCGGTGACGACGGGCCAACAGCTCCAGTTAGTGCAGATGACAGACAACGAGGCTGCTCCCGCGTCTGGCAGCACAAAGTTGCGGATCTCGAACCTATCCCAAGAGGCGGGAAGTGTGGATATCTATGTGACCGAGGTTGGCATAGAGTCGTCTTCGGCGGCACCTTTGACCACCTATGTCACCGGGACGACCGGTTACCTCACGATGAACAAGGGAACGTACCACATCTGGGTTACCGGCGCGGGCGACAGCACCGATATTCGGCTGGATATTCCGTCGGTAACGCTGAGTGATCAACAAATAGCGACATTGTTGTTGACCAGTGCGTCAGGCGGAGGATTGGTCGACGGCTTCTTTGTCACCCAAAAAGGGGAGGTCAGTTCCCAGAAGAACGCTTCCGCCCGCCTTCGGTTGGTCGCCAACATCAACGGCAATGGAAGCGTCGATGCGACGGCAAACGGCGTCTCGCTGGCGTCCAATCAGCGATCACCGATAGTGGGCTCATACTTCATTGTTCCGGCCGGCGCACTTTCAATGACGGTGCTTGTAAACGGCAGCCCGGTCAGTGCCGGGAATTTGAATGCGCCGGTGGGTGCCGATTTGACACTCTTGGTCCTCGGTGGACCGGTCGCGCCACAATTCTTCCTACTCAGCGACAACAACAAGAAGCCTGTCGGCAACAATGTTTCCAAGCTTAGGCTGGTAAACGGCATCAATAATCTAGGCGACAGACTTTCACTGACTACCGATTACAGCCCGACAGCCAGCAACGTGGCGTTCGGTGCCATGTCCGCTCCAGCGACTGTCAATAACACCATCTCGAGGCTGGAAGTTAACTCGACCCAGGCAAATGAATCGCTGTACTTGACGACAGATGTAAAGCTACAGTCGTCTGGCATCTACAGTTTGTTCATGCTGGGAAGTGCCGCGACGCCCATAGGCATTCTAAGACGCGACCGTTGAACGATTCCTGACTTGCCCCACTAAACGCTGCCTATCCTGCGTTGGAGAATATATTCTCGCCAACTTGCCTCAGAAAGACCCAAGGCGGAAGCGAAGAAACAATATAGCCACGATACGACCGAGTGCAAGACGGCGGCCATTCCCAACGGCTGCTTTGGTATCGCCGTCGAGAATAGATACAAATCGTTGACCGAATCGCGGCGATTAGAACGAGAAGGCCGACGGGCTGAGCGCGAAGCGCGAAATCTTGAAAGAGAGAGGAAGGAGGCGCAACGTCTAGCGGGGACGGCCCGCATTGATGCTGGAAGGGAGCGACTAAGGTCAATGCACCTTCGCGATCAACAGGCACGGGACAACCATCACCCAAAAGGTATTGAAGACCTATCGCAAATTACGGGATAAGCTAGCTCATCAAGTTGGACCTCGATGACTATGTGGCAAGTACCGATGCAATCTAAAATTTACCAAAGTCAATTTCGCTGGGAAGTCCCACAACCGAGAGATCCTTACCTACATCTGAGTATTCGCCGTACTACCCTGAATGCCCTTCTTGGGTCGCTGATCCTACATCTGCTGGCGTTGTTTGTTGTGCCCCCACAACTTGTAGGTACTGGCGAACCATCTGCAACAACAAGTGAATCACTGATTGTGAAACTGGGTCCGCGCATCCAAGCACAAGTTGGGCAAGCATCAACCACCAGTAGCCCCGAGACTTTGCCGCAACCACTTACGCAGCATCGACAAGTTGCATCTGCGCCATCAGTCGTAGCCCTAAACAAATCACACGCAAAAGACCTGACCAAACCCGCGAATCCAGTCACGTCACCGCTCCCATCATCCGAACCACTAGCCGACATGCAGGCCTATATCAACGCAGCGCGCGCAAGACGACGCGCCGTTGAGGGTCCTTCCAGCAAGGAAGCTTCTGAGGCGAACGGTCACGAGCGCGAGCCATCGGAGGACGAAATCAAGATGGCAATAGTCAAGCGCAACTTAAATCCGGGTACTAATGGCGTATTCCAAATTCTCAGCATGGAATCACGTCAGGCGGCATTCTCCTTCCGTGGTTGGAGCACCGACTCGAGTAACTCCCACCGGGAGTATATTCAGGTCGAAATTGGAACGAACAGCAATATCGAATTAGCGATCGTTCGTCGGATGATTGAGCTAATACGTAAGTACTACAAGGGAGATTTCAATTGGGAATCAGAGCGTCTTGACCGTATCGTCGTCTTGTCGGCGCGCACAGAAGATAATACCGGCCTTGAGGAGTTTATGTTAAAGGAATTTTTCGGGGCGCGGCCACGGATATCCAGAATTCGATAATGCAGCCGTATATTCTCTCGACATAACGAACCAGCTTGGCCGGCGGCCAGAGCCGCTCTATGCAGTCACATCAAGATTGTTGCCAAGTTTTTGCGTCGAAGCCCTACTATTTGAGGAAGCTACCTCACCGTGCTTGAGTTCGTATACCAGCGCTTCCATGGACGAAACGGTTCCATCCTGGTTTATATCCATCTTGTCGTAATTCTTGGAACTGCTGCTGGATGCTGACGAACTACCCGCTTTACCCGCACCGCCCGAGGGTGGTCCGCCAGCGGGGCCGCCGCCGGGAGGTGGCCCGCTTTTGCCGCCAGGAGGCGAGCCACCATTGCCGATAGAAACCTTGATGGTGGACTCAATATCAGCTTGGCCGATCCTCCCGGTCTTCTTTGTGTCGATGCTATCAAACTGTTTGGCCGCGTCGGCAGCAGAAATCCCCTTGGTGGTTAGTCCCGAGACAAATTCATTCTTATCGAGGCTGCCATCTCCATTGGTATCCAGGTTCTTCACCACTTTCGCTGCAATGGTGGACGCCATTTTTTCCGGATCGAATCCGCCTGCATTCCCGATTCCACTAACTGACATGACAAACTCCTTATTGACACCGGACCAACCGGCGAGGCAAGGCGCTGCTTGGTAGTGTCAATATCGGCCAGGGACAGGGAATCTGGAGGCGGCCTGAGGTAAAGCTGTGTAAAGAAGCAAGGTAACTCCAGAGTGACTAACAAGCCTCCGCCGAGCCGATTGGCTGCGAAAACCCTGCCACCGTGAGCTTCGATGATACGTCTTGTGATGGCTAGTCCCAGGCCAAATCCTGAGGCCGATCGTTCGGCGCCGCCCCTGAAGAAAGCATCGAAAATCGCAGCAAGTGGCCGACCTCTTAACATCTTACCTATCCGGGTCACTGCTCCGCGTGATCGAGACGGTTCCGGCCACTCTGGCGGGTAGCCTCCTACATGCTGCGACGGTACTGGCCACCGACCTCGAACAAGGCGCTGCTGATCTGCCCCAGCGAACAGACGCGCACGGCATCTACCAGTACCTCGAAGACGTTGCCGTCGGCGATCACCGTCTGCTTCAGGCGCTCCAGCATCGCTGCGGACTGCGCTGCATTTCTGGCCTGGAAGGCGCGCAGACGGGTGATCTGCGACTGTTTCTCCTCCTCGGTGGAGCGCGCCAGTTCGATCTCGATCTGCGCGTCGCCCTTGGGATTGCGGAAGGTGTTCACGCCGATGATCGGGTAGGAACCGTCGTGCTTCTTGTGTTCGTAGTAGAGCGACTCCTCCTGGATCTTGCCGCGCTGGTAGCCGGTTTCCATGGCGCCCAGTACCCCGCCGCGGGCGGCGATGGCCTCGAACTCCTTGAGCACCGCCTCTTCCACCAGGTCGGTCAGCTCGTCGATGATGAAGGCGCCTTGGTTCGGGTTCTCGTTCTTCGCCAGGCCCCATTCGCGGTTGATCACCAACTGGATGGCCATGGCGCGGCGCACCGACTCGTCGGTCGGGGTGGTGATGGCCTCGTCGTAGGCATTGGTGTGCAGGCTGTTGCAGTTGTCGTAAATGGCGATCAGGGCTTGCAGCGTGGTGCGGATATCGTTGAAGGCCATCTCCTGCGCGTGCAGGCTGCGGCCGCTGGTCTGGATGTGGTACTTGAGCTTCTGGCTGCGTTCGTTGGCGCCGTACTTGTTCTTCATCGCCACCGCCCAGATGCGCCGGGCGACGCGGCCGATCACCGTGTATTCCGGATCCATGCCGTTGGAGAAGAAGAACGACAGGTTGGGGGCAAATTCGTCGATGTGCATGCCGCGCGCCAGATAGGCTTCGACATAGGTGAAGCCGTTGGCCAGCGTAAAGGCAAGCTGCGAGATCGGGTTAGCGCCGGCCTCGGCGATGTGATAGCCGGAGATCGACACCGAGTAGAAATTCCTGATGTCGTGGTTGACGAAATACTGCTGGATGTCGCCCATCATCTTCAGCGCGAATTCCGTCGAGAAGATGCAGGTGTTCTGTCCCTGGTCTTCCTTGAGGATGTCGGCCTGGACCGTGCCGCGCACCGAGGACAACGTCCATTCCTTGATTTTCTCGGCCTCGTCCTCGGTCGGATCGCGGCCGTTGTCGCTCTTGAACTTGTCGAACTGCTGCTCGATGGCGGTGTTGAAGAACATCGCCAGGATCATCGGCGCCGGGCCGTTGATGGTCATCGATACCGAGGTGGTCGGGGCGCACAGGTCGAAGCCCGAGTAGAGTACCTGCATGTCGTCGAGGGTGGCGATGGAGACGCCGGAGTTGCCGACCTTGCCGTAGATGTCCGGGCGCTCGTCGGGGTCGAAGCCATACAGCGTCACCGAGTCGAAGGCCGTGGACAGACGCTTGGCCGGCAGGCCTTCGGAGACGCGCTTGAAGCGGCGGTTGGTGCGGAAGGCGTCGCCTTCACCGGCGAACATGCGGGTCGGGTCTTCGTTCTCGCGCTTGAAGGCGAACACGCCGGCGGTGAACGGGAAGCTGCCGGGCAGATTCTCCTTCAGCAGGAAGCGCAGTACTTCGCCTTCGTCCTCGAAGCACGGCAGGGACACCTTGCGGATCTTGGTACCGCACAGCGAAGTGGTGGTGAGCGCGGTGCGCATTTCCTTGTCGCGGATCTTCACCACGTATTCGTCCTGGGCGTAAAGCTCGACGGTCTTGGGCCACATTTCCAGCAGCTTCCTGCTGCGCGGGTCGAGCTGGCCGTCTTTCCAGGTTATCAGTTCGTCGAAGTCCTTGGCCTCCTTGCCGCAGCCAGTGAATATCGCCTTGGATGTCTTCAGCGACTGGCGTTCGCGCGCCAGCGTCGCCTGCTGCGCCGTGTGGTCGTGATAGGTGCGCACCGCCTCGGCGATCTCGGCCAGGTAGCGGATGCGGGCGGTCGGTACGATGGCGCGCGACACCGACGACTGCCTGACGGTGATCCTCGGCAGCTTGCCGGGCTTGCTCTTCAGTCCGAGCGTTTGCAGGCGTGGCAGCAAGGCCTGGTAAAGCGCGGTGACGCCGTCGTCGTTGAAGCGCGCCGCCATGGTGCCGAACACCGGCATTTCCTCGGTCGCCTGGTTGAACAGTTCACGGTTGCGCTGGTACTGCTTGCGCACGTCGCGCAGGGCGTCCTCGGCGCCCTTGCGGTCGAACTTGTTGATGGCAACGAAGTCTGCGAAATCCAGCATGTCGATTTTCTCGAGCTGGCTCGCCGCGCCGAACTCCGGGGTCATGACATACAGGGAGACACCGACCAGCGGCACGATCGCCGCATTGCCCTGGCCGATGCCGGAAGTCTCGACGATCACCAGGTCGAAGCCGGACAATTTGCAGGCGGCGATCACCTCCGGCAGCGCCACGGAAACCTCCGAGCCGGTGTCGCGGGTGGCCAGCGAACGCATGTAGATGTTGGGATGCTCGATGGCGTTCATGCGGATGCGGTCGCCCAGCAGCGCGCCGCCGGTGCGCTTGCGCGAGGGATCGATGGAGACGATGGCGATGGACAGGCCGTCCTGCTGGTCGAGGCGGAAGCGCCGCACCAGCTCGTCGGTGAGAGAGGACTTGCCGGCGCCACCGGTGCCGGTGATGCCGAGCGTAGGCGTGCTGAGCTTGGCTGCGGACTCGACTAGGTGTTTCTTCAGGGTCTCGGGGTAGACGCCGTTCTCCAGCGCCGTGATGATCTGCGCCAGCTTGCGCCGGTCGCCGCCCTTGAGCGCCTGGAGCACTTCACCGGCTGGCGGCACGAAAGGCGCCAGGTCGAAATCGGACTGATGCACGACATCGTTGATCATGCCTTGCAGGCCCAGCGTCTGGCCGTCCTGCGGGGAGTACAGGCGGGTGACGCCGTAGTCGTGCAGTTCCTTGATCTCGGCGGGGACGATCACCCCGCCGCCGCCGCCGAACACCTTGATGTTGGCGCCGCCGTTGGCGCGCAGCAGGTCGAGCATGTACTTGAAGAACTCGACGTGGCCGCCCTGGTAGGAAGTGATGGCGATGCCCTGGACATCTTCCTGCAACGCGGCATTGACGATCTCGCCGACCGAGCGGTTGTGGCCGAGGTGGATCACTTCGGCGCCAGTGGCCTGCATGATGCGGCGCATGATGTTGATCGAGGCATCGTGGCCATCGAACAACGAGGCCGCGGTGACGAAGCGGACTTTTTGCTTCGGCCGGTAGGTACTTAGCTTGGCGCTCACGCTCAAATCCGTCATCTTGCCTCCCTATGCTGCACAGCGATTCAGACTGCCTTCCAGACCGGGAAATCTACCTTACGTTGACGTAAACGTCAACTTGCCCGCCTATTCGAAAAATGGCCGCAAACCATTGTTGAGCCATGATTTTATGCCTGCGATCGTGGCGCTGCGCGATCACAGCAAGTCACGCAACTCGGTCTTGAGCACCTTGCCGGCGGCATTCTTCGGCAGGGCGTCGACGAATACATAGCGCTTCGGTCGCTTGAAACGCGCGATGCTGTCCAGGCACAGGCGCTCGAGTTCTTCCGCACCGACCGCGCCGCGCCCGACCACGAAGGCGACTACCCGCTCCCCCCATTCGGCGTCACTGACGCCGATCACCGATGCTTCGGCCACCGCCGGATGCGTCAGCAGCACTTCCTCCACTTCGCGCGGATAGATGTTGGAACCGCCGCTGATGATGACGTCCTTGCTGCGGTCTTTCAGTGCCAGGAAGCCGCGCGCGTCGACGCAGCCGATATCGCCGGTGTGCAGCCAGCCATGCGCCAGGGTTTTGGTGCTGGCGTCGGGATTGTTCAGATAGCCCGCCATCACCGTGTCGCCGCGCACCAGCACTTCGCCGATTTCGCCGGTGTGCAGCCAGCGGTCCTCGCGGTCGGCGATGCGCACTTCGACGCCGGTAAACGGCAAGCCGACCGAGGCCAGCATGACTTCGTCGGCGTCCGCATGCAAGGCTTTCGACATGGCGGTGATGGTCATCGGACTCTCGCCCTGGCCGTAAATCTGGGCAAAGCGCGGACCCATCACGGCCATGGCGCGCCGAATGTCGGCCACATACATCGGGCCGCCGCCATACACCACGGTCTTGAGGTTGCCCAGGTCGGGAGCGGCGATCTCGGCGCGGTCGACCAGACGCTTGACCATGGTCGGCGCGGCGAACAGGGTAACGCCACGATGCGCCCGCAGCAGACCGAAGATCTCGGTCGGATCGAAGCCGCCCGATTCCGGTATCACGTTGCACGCCGCCTGCGCCACGTGCGGCAGGATATACAGGCCTGAGCCGTGCGACATCGGCGCGGCATGCAGGATCGAGTCGCCGGCGGCGATGTGGTCGACGTCGGAGAAGTAATTGTGCGTCAGCGCCAGCAGGTTGCGCTGGGTCAGCATGACGCCCTTGGGCTTGCCGGTGGTGCCGCTGGTGTAGAAGAACCAGGCCAGATTGGCGGTTTCGCGCTCGACAAAGCGATCGTTCGCAGCGCCGAGGAGTTGCGCGTAGTCGTTGCTCGCCACGTCGATCACCTCGCGCAGCAACGGCGAAGATTGCTGCGCCTGGGCCGCATCCGCGGCATGCTCGGCGGTGACGAAGCAGGCGGCGGCGCAGGAATCCTGGAAGATGAAGGCCAGTTCCTTCGGGTGCAGGGTGGCGTTGATCGGCACGGCCGTCAAGCCGGCGTGCCAGCAGGCGAAGAGCATTTCGACATAATGGGGGCAGTTGCGCATCACGAGCGCCACGCGATCCTGGGATTGCAGGCCCAGCCGCACACGGAAGCCTGTGGATAGCCGGGTGACGCGCTCGGCGAGGGTCGCGTAATCGCACCAGACCTGTCCGCCAAGGGCAACGGCCGGCTGCCGCGGATAGGCCCGCGCGGCACGCTCCAGCAGGTTGACCAGATTGGCGCTCATGTCGCCAGACTCGCCCAACGCGGGGCCGCCGTCAAGAGGTCCGCTGCTCGTTCCAAGTGCAGCAACGCTTCAAGCGGATGACGGACGATCCAGGAAGCCGCATCTGCCACGGTATGTACCTAGAAAGCGGTACCCAAATAATGACGATTAAATTTCTCGTTTCGCCTCAAGTTGGCGGCAGAAACGCCGCAAATAGTTGTTATGACTAGCCCCTTGACGGGGTCATCCTAAAACGTCTGCCGGGACGGATCCGCTGCGGACCAGAGTGTCAGGGTATGAAAGAAGAAAAATTCGAATTGCTGGCATCGGCCGAAGCCCTGGCAGCGGCGCTCGCCGCCCATAACGACGGCCGGCTGGACCTGGCCGAAACGCTCTACGGCCGGCTGCTGGAGGACCACCCGGACTATGCCGACGCGGCGCAGCATTTCGCCTTGCTGATGCACCAGCGTGGCCATCGTCAGGCGGCGATAGATCTCATCCGGCGAGCCATCAAGCTGGACGCCCACAGGCCAGAATGGCATAACGACCTGGGAAACATGCTGGCGGCGGACCAGCAGCTGGAGCCAGCTCGCACCGCCTTCATAGCTGCCATCGAGCTGGACCCCGGGCGCGCCGAGGTATGGAACAACCTGGGAGCGATCCTGCAACGACAACAACACCTCGATGAGGCGGACTTCTCGTATCGGCAGGCGCTGGCACTGAACCCGGAGTTTGTCGACGCCATGAGCAATCTCGGGAATTTGCTGGCAGTCCGGGGTCTGGCCGCGGAGTCGGCCGAATACTTGTGCCGGGCCTTCGTCACCGCCGCAGACGATGCGACACCCAAGGATCTGCTGGGCATCGCCTACAACCTGCTCGGCAGGCAGGATGAGGCCAAGGAGGTTTATCGCCGGTGGCTACACGAGGCGCCTGCCCATCCCATCGCCGGCCATCTGTATGCCGCCTGTTCCGGCGTGGACGTTCCCCTGCGCGCCTCGAATGCCTATATCGAAATGTATTTCGATGACCTGGCAAAGAGTTTCGATGCCAAGCTCCTCGACAATCTGGACTACCGGGCGCCCCGTTTGGTCGGCCGGATGCTGGCACAGCATGCGTCGCTTGAACGGACCATGATCGGACTCGATGCCGGTTGCGGGACTGGCCTGTGCGGCGCCCAGATATCCCCATATGTCGAACGCCTCACCGGCATCGACCTGTCGTCGAAGATGCTGGCGCAGGCCAAACAAAAGAGGGTCTATGACGAACTGGTCAAAACCGAACTGACTCAATTCATGCATGCACATCCGGCCGCCTTCGACCTGATTGTCATGGCGGACACGCTGATCTATTTCGGCCCCCTGCAAAGCGTCGTCGATGCCGCCAGGATCGCCCTCAGGCCGGCGGGGTTTCTGATATGTACGGTCGAGGCGCTGTCGCTCGCCGGTGACACCTACAGCATCAAGCCGAATGGCCGTTACGGCCACGGACGGGAGTATCTGGTCGCCACCTTGCAAACCCTGGGATTTGAAATTCTTGAGGCCCTGTCGGCGGTCATACGCATCGAGTTGGGCCGGCCGGTCGATGGGCTGATCGTCACCGCCCGGCTTCCAGTATCCCGTCCCGCGGGATAGACTGTAGATACCACAGTTCGCTGGAACTCCCGCAGTTGGCCGAACCACCGTCATGAAACCTCAACAGCGCGCCCCGGAAACACCCGCGACCCTATTCCTGCGCAAGCACGGCGTCGCCCACTCCGACCACCTCTATACCTACGAGGAGCACGGCGGCACCGCCGTTTCGGCGCGCGAACTGAACGTCCCGGAACACAGCGTGGTCAAGACCCTGGTGATGGAAGACGAGGCCGGCCATCCCTTGATCATTCTGATGCACGGCGACCGCCAAGTGTCGACCAAGGAGTTGGCCCGACAACTCGATGCGAAGAAGATCTCGCCCTGTACGCCCGAGACGGCGAAGCGCCACACCGGTTATCAGGTCGGCGGCACCTCGCCTTTCGGGGTAAAGAAGCCAGTGCTGGTCTGCATGGAGAAAAGTATCCTCGATTTGTCGCTGGTGTATATCAATGGCGGTCAGCGCGGCTATCTGGTCGGAGTGCATCCCCACGACATCCTCGAGGTGCTGGCGCCGCGCATCGTCACGGTGGCCAAGGCCTCGGCCTAAAAACGTCTAGGCGCTCTTGCTGCGCTCGATCTGCACCCCTACCCGGCGTACGCCTTTCATGATGCCGAGTTTGGCGATGGATATCTTCACCCAGGGCGCGCCGAACTCGTCGAGCATCAGGGCGATGACGAACTCCCCCAGGGTTTCCAGCAGGTTGAAGTGTCGTTCGTCGAGCTCCTTGCGGATACGCTCGATCACCGCGTCGTAGCGGATGGTATCGGCGATGTCGTCGTTCTTGGCCGCCGCGTCGGGCACGCCGAAAGTCAGGCTGATTTCCAGCGTCTGGGCAGCCGCCCGTTCGCGGGGAAAGATCCCGACATGCGCTTCGACACGCATGTCGTCGATGAAGATAAAGTCCATGATGAATTCCTGAAGGCAAGGCTACAATGC
>JBAYJH010000140.1:0-11877 GCA_041665185.1 Sterolibacterium sp. | reverse complement strand
TCACCGGCCAGGATGCAAAGCAGTACCTTTTCTTCACCCGCACACCCAATGGCATCGAAGCCGGCAAGGCGTTCCTGGAGCGACTGAAGGAGCGTTCTGAAAATCGGGACAGGGAGATTTCCGTGAGCGCATTTCTAGCCCAGTTGCAGGCCTTGCGCGCCTGGGGTCAGAAAGAACCTGCGGATCTCTCGGTCGTGAAGCAACCCGTCCTCGTTGTCAACGGCGATGCTGACCGCATGGTCCCCACGCCGAACACACACGACCTGGCGCGGCGGCTTCCGAACAGCACCTTGATCTTCTATCCCGATGCCGGTCATGGCGGCATATTCCAGTTCCACGCCGAATTTGTGCTCAGCGCACTTGAGTTCCTTGGCGGCTCCACACAATAGGGAGAACGATTTGAGCACATACACCTCTGACCTCATTGGCAAGCGCGCTCTGGTGACCGGCGCATCCAGCGGCATTGGCGCGGCGATCGCGCGTGAACTCGCGACGCTCGGCGTCGATCTGGTGCTGACGGCGCGGCGCCGCGACACGCTTGAAGCGGTCGCCGCAACCTGCAAGGGCGTGAAGGTCGAGATTGTCACCGCAGATCTCGGCAAGCCCGATGCCGCGCGCGCGCTGTGGGATGCCGCCACCGCCAGCGGCCCGATCGACATCCTGATCAACAACGCCGGCTTCGGCTACTTCCGCCGCTTCGACGAGGTCGATTGGGCGCGAGACGCGGAGCTCGTCCAACTCAACATGACCTCGCTCGTCGCGCTCGCGCGGTGCTTCGTTGACGCGCACAAGGCTAGCAGCGTTCCCGCGCACATGATGAACATCGCGTCAACCGGCGCCTACCAGTCCGTGCCGAACATGGCGCTGTACGCCGCGTCGAAGGCGTTCGTCCGCAACTTCAGCGAGGCTCTCCATGACGAGCACCTTGGTAAGCCGCTGTCGGTGACCTGCGTCTGTCCCGGTGGCACCGAGACTGCGTTTCATGCCGCGTCCGGCGGGGGCGACTATTCGAGGATCGCCAACGCGTCGATGAAAAGCGCGGAGTTTGTGGCGCATGCCGCGATCCGCGCGATGCTGAGCGGCAAACGCACGATTGTGCCCGGCTTGCTCAACCAGTTGACGTGCTTCGGTGTGCGCTTCATGTCGCGACGGTTCGCGTCGCGGGTTGCGACTCAAGTGCTCGGCGAGCCGCGGTTTGTGCTGCCGGCGCGAAGCTTGTTTTGAGATCGCAGCTAGAACCCACCCACACAAGGATTTCAATATGGGCCACACCCACCTCACCGCCACCACCCGCTTTGTGGAAGTCGATGGCGACAATTTTGCCTATCGTCGCTGGGGCAATGCCACGTCAGACCAACCGCCCATGTTGTTCCTGCAACATTTCCGCGGCGGCATGGACAACTGGGACCCCTTGATGACCGATGGTCTTGCTGAAGGCCGTGAAGTCATCCTCTACAACGGTCGTGGTGTTGCGTCGTCTGGCGGTAAGCCGCGTACCCGCATCGAGGACATGGCCGACGATGCGGCAGCCTTCGTGCGCGCGCTGGGCCTGCAACAGATCGATCTTCTGGGCTTTTCGCTGGGCGGCTTCCAGGCACTGGATCTGACTTGGCGCCATCCCACTCTGGTGCGCAAACTGATGTTGTTGGGTACCGGCCCGCGCGGCGGCAACCCCGACATGGAGCAACGCGTGCTGACTACCGCCGTCAATCCCGTTCCCGATTTCGAAGACTTCCTGTACCTGTTCTTCGGTCGCTCGGCGCAGGCCGAGCAGGCCGCGAAGGATTTCTGGGAGCGGCGTCACCAGCGCAAGGACCAGGATCCGCCGTCCTCCCAGGAGGCCGCGATTGCACAGATCGAGGCCAACGTACTCTATCTGCCAAGGCTGTCGGAGGACGATCCCTTCGCCTATTTGCGCGGCATTCAGCACCCCACGTTCATTCTCAATGGGGTGAACGACGTGATGGTTCCGACCATCAACTCGTTCTACATGGCACGCAACATGCCAAACGCCCAGTTGTTCATCTACCCCGACGCGGGCCACGCCGCACAGTTCCAGTACCCGCAGCGCTTCCTACGTCACGCTGTCCAGTTTCTGAGCGAGTGATGTGATGACAGTCATAGTCCGAGCGCGCTCTTCACTTCTAAAGGATGCCCGAAATGCTTAAATTCAAATTCCTGTTGTGGGCACTCGCCCATATGCTGCAACGAAAGATCAAGCACAACCCCGACTGCGCACAATATGTCGGGGCCAAACGCCTGGTATTTCAGATCCGCACAACTTCCGGTGCCGGGCGCCACTATGTCATCGAAAACGGTGCGATCCGATCCTTTGCCGGTTTGACGTCGAATCCCCAGTTCACACTCAGCTTTGCAAATGCCGCCAAAGGTTTCGGGATCCTGTCAGCCAAGGACGCCCAGGCAGCCTTTATCAGGGGCGTGGGCAGCAAAGAATTGACCGTCAGCGGCGACTTTCGCGAAGTGATGTGGTTCCAGGGGCTGACGGCATTCCTCCAGCCCCCGAAGATCGTTTCTCCTTATGAGCGCACCGCGTTTTGAGGCCCCCATGAACACAGACCTGTTGAATCAAGCGTTGACCCTTCCCAACGGCACCGTGCTGCGCAATCGACTCGCCAAAGCGGCCATGAGTGAAACGCTGGCCACTTACGACAATCGCCCGACCCCGGGCTTGGTACGACTGTACCGGCGCTGGGGTTCTTCGGGGCTAGGTCTGATCTTGACGGGCAACGTGATGATCGACCGCCGCGCACTGGGCGAGCCAGGCAACGTCGTGATCGAGGACGAGTCAGATTTGACAGTCCTTAGAGACTGGGCGCAGACAGCGACAGAGCAGGGGGCGGCCATCTGGGCACAGCTCAACCATCCGGGCAAACAATCGACCAAGGGGTTGAATGCGTACAACCTCGCGCCCTCGGCCGTACCTTTTCGGGAGGACATGGCGACATTATTTGAGACCCCGCGCGAAGCCACCACATCCGAGATACAGAACATCATCGAGCGATTCGGCCAAAGCGCGGCCATCTGCAAGAAGGCCGGATTCAGTGGCGTGCAGATCCACGGGGCGCATGGCTACCTGGTCAGCCAGTTCCTCTCTCCGCACCACAATCGCCGCAATGACGAATGGGGCGGCACTCCAGAAAAACGGCGACGTTTCGTGCTGGCCGCTTATGCGGAAATTCGCCATCAGGTTGGTACAGGCTTCCCGGTGGGGATCAAGCTGAACTCCGCCGACTTCCAGCGCGGAGGCTTTACCGAAGAAGAATCAATCGAGACGATCCGCGCGCTGGCCGATGCGGGCATCGACCTGATCGAGATATCGGGCGGCACCTACGAGGCCCCCGCCATGGGCGGCGCGATGCAAGAACCAAAGAAGACTTCCACCCTTGCCCGCGAAGCGTACTTCCTCGAATTTGCCGAGAAGGTGCGTGCCGCCGTGAAAGTACCGCTGATGGTGACCGGCGGCTTCCGAACGGCGGCCGGCATGAACGCCGCCCTGCGTTCCGGTGCGCTGGATGTGGTGGGCCTGGCGCGGCTGCTGGCGATCGACCCCGACGCACCCGCCGCCTTGCTGCAAGGACGTGACAGCCCGCAGCAGGTACGCCCGATCAAAACTGGTCTCAAGGCAGTTGATCGCCTAGGGATGATGGAGGTGTGGTGGTACGAGCGCCAGCTCAAGCGCATTGCAAGGGGCAAATCGCCGCGTCCCGACGAAAGCGGGCTGTCAGCCTTCTTGAAATCTGCTGTAAGCAGCGGTTGGGGCACCTTTCGCACGCGCCGCATGCGGACATAACTCATGCAGAACGGACTCGCGTTGGGCAGGTTGACAGCCGGTGGAAACTGGTTGAGGGTGATCGTGCGCGTCCTCCCAGGTGCATCGTCACCAGGCGGCCGAGATCCAGGTGCCGTCCTGATAGTAGTGCACCTGATCATTCCACAACAGCGAACGGTCGTTGCCGATGTAGCGCTCGTTCGGCAGGCTGGAGACCAGGGCCGGACGCGGGTTCAAGCTCAGGTCGGCCAGGCCGATTTCAAAGCGCTGGAGCTCGGTCCGGGTATAGCCGAAATAGTCGCTGGCCCTGCCGGCGGCGAACAGTGGCGGGCTGTCGTGCAGGCTCACCGGCAGGCTGACGCGCATCGTGTTGCCGACTGTCTGTAGCGCAATGCCATGGTGGTCGTGCAGCACCGTGGCGTCCGTGCCGCGCCGGCCGACGATGCTGCGTGCGGCTTCGCGCGGGTGCGCCGGGTCGCTGACATCGACCAGGGAGAGTTTCACGCCTTGATACCAGGCGAAACGCCCATCTCCGGCCGTGCCGTCGGTTTGTGCATCCTTGCCGACGCCCAACAGCAAATTCTCGGTAAGGGGGAACAGGTAGTCGGAGTAGCCATCCACCTGTAGTTCACCGGCCACCTTGGGATCGGCTGGGTTGGAGAGATCCAGCACGTACAGCGGATCGGTGAGGCGGTAGGTGACCAAATAGCCGCGCGTACCCAGGAAGCGCGAGGCATAGAGCTGCTCGCCCGGTTTGCCGAGAGGTTGTGGCCGCGTTGTGTTGGGCAATTCCCCGATGACCGCCAGGGTGCCGGCGTTTTCCTGGAGCATGGTCAAGTGCCCCGGACTGTCAGTCGCCGTCGCCGGAGTAACTGTCGAGGATGATGTAACCGCGGGCAGGACAAACCATCCTCCCCATGTGGTCTGCGTTTGGGTAATTACGCGCAGCACGCCGTTGTGCTCGCCCATGCGGAAAGACTTGCGGTTCTGGTCGAAGCCCAGGTGTCCGGTCACGCTGCCGGAGCCGCGATAGCTGATGTCCAGTCCGTTGAGGGCAAATTTATGGATGTCGGTACCGGTCTGCGCCGAGTAGACCGGGAAGGCGCCGCTGTAGGTGTAAGTGCTGCGTGTCGTGGCCAGGTACAGGCTCTGCTCCGACATGTAGAAGGCCTCGGTGCCGCCGGTGAAACAAACGGCCGCGTGCCGGTGCGTGGCGGAGGCCAGGTCGATGCCGACCACGGTAATGACGTCGGCGCTCTTGACGGCATTATTTTCCTGGGTGAAGCACGAGGATGCATCCACCAGGGGTTGTTTCGCGCCGCCATCGATCGACAGCGTCGGCAGCAACTCGGAGGCCTGTAGCGCATCGACCACCGCGTTGTTGGCCGCGGTCTTGGTGGTGGGCCAAGACGGGTCGAGACCGGGCACTTGCGGATAGCTGCGCAGCACCAGGTAGAGGGTGGCGCCGAGCCGACGCGAGCCGATCAGCCGCGCGTCGATGCGCAAGGTGCGGCGGGTCAGCATCTCCGCGCTGGCGCCGGTGTCGATCAATGCCACTTCGGTGACACCCTGTCCCCACGACTGCGGCGAGAACCAGGCGCTATAGATACCGAAGGCCGTCATTCCCTCGGCCACCGCGGCAAGTTGCCGGCGGTCGCTGTCGAGGTATAGACCGGTACCCCGAACGTCGCCGGAGAACGGGATCTTCAGGCTGTCGACCGGCGTGAGCGTTGCATCCCCGGCGGCGGCATTGAGCTTCTGCCGGCGCAACAAGTTGCGCGCGGAGTCCTTGCTGCTCGCCTGGTCCAGACTGAAGACCTGCGTGCCGTCGCTCTTGATCAGGTCGGCCTCATCGACGCCGGCCTCCTGTAGCGTGGTGCCGGAAAATATCGGCGTGGCCGAGGCGGCGGCTGGGACTGTGGCCGTGGTGGCGGTAATGACATCGGTCGCCCAGACGCTACCCAGATAATTCTTGCTGGTCGGCCCGAGCGCTTCGCGGAAATACGCCGTCAGGCCCGCTGCGGCGGTGGCGCGCAGGGCCGAGGGCGGAAGTGCCGCGGCACTGGCCGCGGGGCCACCGCCGCCGCACCCGGGTAGGTTCGCCATGAGGGCGAGACCAAAACAGGCTAAGCCGAGAAACCCCAACCTGAACCGTAAGCTTCGATACGCGATATTCGATTCCATGACGACTCCCGGGAAAACTCCTCTATTTATACTAGTCCACGAGGAGCGCATGATCCTGTGACCAGGATCACCCTGGCAACTTCCGGAAGATCCGCCGGAGCATCCATTTGCTAGAGCAAGAAGCGCGGCAACGGCAACCCAGGTCGACTTTGAGGTGACGCGCGAAAATCACTGCGAGGATGCGCCCCGGGGGAACTTCCGAAATCCGGGTGTCAGACGCATAAGCGAGTAGCAACACTGCCATATCGCCCTCGGCAAGGGCACACAGTGCACGGCAGATCAGTAATGTTCCGGATGTTGATCCGCCGCCTGTCTGAAGAAGTTTAAGAGTCAAGGAAACCCCAATTAAACCTGCACTTATGAAGTTTTGATGAGTATCGTTGTACATCATATTGATGTAGCATTAACGGATGCCTCCGGGAGGAAATAGCCAAGGTAACTCGGGTCAGGTTCGATGAAGTCGGGGATAAATGGGATCAGGTCGAGCCTCAGGACGCGAATAGCAGTCGCCGTCTCCGCGCTCTTCGTCCTGGCCTCAAGCGTGATCGCACTCTGGGCCTTGACCCTGTTCGAGGCGGAGAAGAAGGCTACGCTGGCTGCCCATTCCTTCGCTATCGTGTCGAACCTTGCAGACGACCTGGACGCCAAGCTGCGGACGGCACACAGCGTCGTTATCGCGGTAGCGGCGACCGTGCCTCAGCGAGCGATGGAGGATTATGAGACCTCGGAGGCGTTTCTCGATAGGCAGGTCGCGCTGCATGCCCTGTTCGACAACGGGTTATTCCTGGTCGCGCCCGATGGCAGACTAATCGGGGAGAGTCCTCCCAGGCCATACCGCCGGGGCAGTGACGTTTCCGCGCGCGAGTATTTTCACAAGACGCTCGATACGCGCAAACCGTATGTCTCGAAGCCCTACCGCTCGACCCATAAGCCGGGTGAGCCGGCCTTGATTATGACCGCCCCGGTGTTCGACAAGGCTGGCAACTTGATCGGGCTGCTCTATGGCAGCATGGACCTGCTGGGTTCGAACATCCTGGCTGATATTTCGAAGCGGCGTATCGGCCGCACCGGATATATTTACATCGCGGACGGGCGGGACACGATGATCGCTCACCCTGACAAGAGCCGCATTATGAGAACTGCGGCGACACCAGGGGAGAATCGGGTTTTCGACAGGGCGATAGATGGCTGGGAAGGGACGGACGAAAGCGTTAATTCGAAAGGCGTGAAAGCGCTCCTTTCCGTCAAGCGACTCAAGACGACCGGATGGATAGTCGGCGCCAACCTTCCCCTTGAGGAATTCTATGAGCCCATCCGCGAGGCGCAGCGCTATTTCTTGTGGTCGACCGCGATCGGCACAATCGTTATTCTCTGCCTGGTGTGGCTGCTGATCCACCGCCTGATCCAGCCTTTGTCGAACGTGACCCGGCAAGTGCATTCGATGGTCGAGGTTCCAGGCGTGGACTCGCGATTGACAATTACTTCTGTCGATGAGATCGGTGTGCTTGCCCATGCCTTCAATTCCATGCTTGACAGGCTATTGAAGCTTAACGGCGAACTCGAAGATCGTGTCAGTAGGCGAACAGCGGAACTACAGGCGGCGAACAAGGAGTTGGAATCCTTCGCCTATTCCGTTTCCCACGATCTGCGAGCGCCCTTGAGACACATCGACGGGTACGTGGATCTGCTGGTCTCGCGCTGCCGCAATGGCCTGACCGACAAAGGTTTGCACTATGTGGACACCATCGCCGCTTCCGCCCGCCAGATGGGCATTCTGATCGACGATCTGCTGCAATTCTCCCGGACCGGGCGTGTGGATCTGCACCGCGAAAGCCTGGATATGAACCAGGTGCTTAAGGAAGTATTGGCTCCCCTAGAGAAGAGTAATGCGGGGCGCACCATCGAATGGGTCGTCGGCGACCTGCCGTCCGTCCCGGGCGATTCCGCGCTGCTCCGTCAGGCTTTGACTAACCTGCTGGGGAATGCCGTCAAATACACCCGACAAAGAGAGACGGCACGGATCGAAGTCAGCGCGCGAGTGGGCAACGGCGAAATCATTTTCGTCGTTGCCGACAACGGGGTGGGCTTCGACATGCAGTATGCGGGGAAGCTCTTCGGCGTCTTTCAGCGCCTGCACTCCCAGGATGAGTTCGAGGGCACCGGCATCGGCTTGGCCACCGTCAAGCGCATCGTCGAACGCCATGGCGGCCGAGTGTGGGCCGAAGGCGATCTGAACCAGGGAGCCAGATTCTATTTTACGTTGCCAACCATCGAGGTGAAAAACGATGCTTGAAGTCAGACCAATCCTTCTGGCGGAAGACAGCCCAAAAGATGCGGAGTTGATCATCGAGTCCCTGGCCGACTGCAACCTGGCCAACCGGGTCGTGCGCGTCTGCGACGGCGTGGAGGCGATGGAGTATCTGCGCTGCGAAGGCAAATACCAGACGCGCCAGCCCGCCAATCCGGCGGTGGTGGTTCTCGACATCAAGATGCCGCGTATGGACGGTATCGACGTGCTGCGAGCCGTTCGCTCCGATCCGGCATTGAAGCTGATCCCCGTGGTGATGCTAACCTCCTCACGGGAGGAGCATGATGTGCTCCGCAGTTATGAACTCGGGAGCAATGCCTATGTGGTCAAGCCGGTGAAGTTTACGGAATTCGTCGAAGCCGTGAAGCAGGTTGGGGTCTTCTGGGCCATGCTCAACGAATTGCCGCGAGAAGGAGCGTCCATGCATGAGTGATGAACGTGGCGCCCAGGTGCCTTTGCGAATTCTGCATCTGGAAGATTCACCACGGGACGCAGAGATCATCCGGGAACGGCTGATCGACGCCGGTCTTTCCATGCAGGTGGACTGGGCCGCCGACGAACGGCAATTTTCTTCCTTGCTCCTGCGCGGCGGGTACGATCTCATCCTTGCCGATTACCTGCTTCCCGGTTTCGACGCCCCGGCGGCACTTCTGCTGACTAAGACCTTCTGTCCCGACATACCCTTCATCGCAGTTTCCGGCGCCATCGGCGAGGAAAACGCCGTGGAACTCCTCAGATTGGGCGCCACGGACTATGTCCTCAAGGACAACCTTCGCAAGCTGCCGCTGGCGATTGAGCGCGCGCTCGATGAGGCCAGGGAGCAAAGGGCGCGGCGGCAGGCTGAGGACGCGCTACTTCGGCTGACTCGGGAACTGCGCGCCGTCAGCAACTCCAACCAGGCGCTGGTGCGGGCCGATGACGAGCAGGCGCTGCTCGAAGCCATCTGCCGCAATGTTTGCGACGAGGCCGGCTACCGCATGGCTTGGGTGGGCTACGCGGCGAACGACGATGCCAAGACCATACGCCCCCTCGCCTGGGCCGGGGACGAGGCGGGCTATCTCGAGCAGATCAGGGTCACATGGTCCGACACAGCGCGCGGACAAGGCCCCGCCGGAATGGCCATCCGCAGCGGTGAACCCGCCTATTGTCAGGATTTCGCCACCGATCCGCTACTAACGCCGTGGCGCGAAAGCGCCCTGCAACGTGGCTACCGTTCCGCAATTGCCTTCCCTCTCAAGGACGAAAGCGCAACAGCGTTCGGTGTTCTATTGATCTATTCAGCGCAGATCAATGCTTTTACGCCGGGTGAAATCCGGCTCCTGAAGGAGCTCTCCGGCGATCTGGCGTTCGGCATCGTCGCCCTGCGCAACCGCGCCGCACGCAAGGCCGCGGAGCAGCGCCTACAGGCTAGCGAGCGGCACTATCGCACGCTGGCCGAAAACTCGCCGGACCTGATCATCCGCCACGATCTGGATGGCCGTTTTCTTTATGTCAATCCCACCTGGCAGCATGCGACAGGCATACTCGCGGGCGCAGCCCTGGACCAGACGGCCGACCGACGATTGTGGTTTTCCAATTCGGACGAGTACCAGGCCCGGCTGTCGGCGGCGATCCAAGGTTGCGGCGACGACCTCGATGCTGCCATTGAGAGCCCGAGCCTGGGATTGCGTATCTACCACCTGCATTTCGTGCCGGAGCGCGGCGCATTTGGGCAGGTGCAGAGCGTCCTGGTCATCGGCTGCAACATCACGGCTCAGGTTGAAACGGAGCGTCGGCTGGAAGAGTCGCGCACTCAACTGCGCGACCTCGCTAGCCGCCGCGAGGCGGCACGGGAAGAAGAGCGCCGCCGTATCGCTCGCGAGCTCCACGACGAACTCGGGCAGCAATTGTCAGCACTACGGATCGGGGTAGGCCTGCTGGATTTTCAGTACGGCAAAAACCTGCCGGGCCTGCACGAGCAGACCGCCAAACTGCTTGATCTGGTGGACAAGACCATTCAAGTCACGCGCGACGTATCCACCGCGTTGCGTCCGGCGGTGCTCGACATGGGTATCGTCCCGGCGCTGGAATGGCTGGCGGCGGAATTTTTCCGGCACAGTGGGGTTCCTTGCGACCTGACGGTGCCGCGTGGCGATGTCGATATGCGTGAGGACCAAGCCGTCGCCGCGTTCCGCATCGCCCAGGAGTCGTTAACCAACGCGGTGCGCCACTCGAACGCCGACCGCGTGCAGATTGTTTTCACGCGCCAAGCGGATGCTCACGTGCTGGAGATCACGGATAACGGCGTCGGGTTTGATACCGACGGGCCGCGCAAGCCGCAATCCTTTGGCTTGGTCGGCATTCGCGAGCGGGCGCTCGCAACGGGCGGGGAGGTGGCCGTGTCCAGCGCGCCGGGTCGGGGCACCACGGTGCGAGTGTATCTCCCGGTGAGGGGAAGCCAGGGGGAAGAATCATGATCCGATTACTGCTGGCGGACGATCACAGCATCATGCGCGAAGGTTTGAAGCAGCTCTTCTCCTTAGCGGAAGATATCGCGGTGGTGGGGGAAGCCATCAATGGCAATGAGGTCCTCGACGCGGTGAGGAAAGGCGGTTTCGACCTGCTGCTGCTCGACATGACCATGCCCGGAATCAGCGGCGTTGAGCTGATCGGGCGGGTAGTAAGCCGGCAGCCGAAACTGCCTATCCTGGTTCTCTCCATGCATAACGAGCCGCAGATCGTAAAGCGCGCGCTGAAGGCAGGGGCCGCCGGGTATCTCACCAAAGACTGCAATCCGGAACGACTGCTCGCGGCGATCCACAAGGTAGCAGGTGGCGGTCGCTGCATTGACCCGGCCATCGCCGAGAAATTGGCGTTCGAGGCGAGCAACGGCAAGGACTCCGGCCCGCTGCACGATCAACTGTCCGATCGCGAATTCGAAATACTCAAACTGCTGGCGATGGGGACAAGCATAAACCAGATCGCCGCCATGCTCTCCATTAGCAACAAGACCGTTAGCACCTACAAGGTGCGATTGATGGAAAAGATGGAAATGAAAACCAACACCGAACTGGTACGCTATGCGCTGGACCACGGTTTGGTCGATTGACGTGTTAGCGGGTGGATTCAAGTCCGAAATGCAATCGCCGAAAGCCCCGGACTGCCAGCTGTGGGCGGATGGCCAGTGTAGGACAATCCCTATCCATCTTTTCCCTTGTTCCTACTACAAAATAGGTAATCGTCCGATAGCGGAGTGGGCCGGCCTGCGGCATTCTCGCTGTATCATGCATAACTCATTTCCCGTGGCTTGCGATCTGTGGCGCGTAATGCGAAGGCCGAAAGTGCTTGCCGCCGAGTGCCGCACGCATTTGACCCGGCGTGGTGACGTATGAGCGTGGGGACATCGATGATCCGCCTTTTTGTCGCAGACGATCATGCCATCCTTCGCGAGGGATTGAGAGAACTCTTCGCTCTGGTCGACGACATTACAGTTGTCGGCGAGGCCATGAACGGGGAACAGGTACTCGATGCCGTTCGCGATGGCGACTTCGATCTGCTGCTGCTTGACATGAACATGCCCGGGATCAACGGCGTCGAACTCCTCGTTCGTCTCCGC
>JBAYJH010000139.1:0-11962 GCA_041665185.1 Sterolibacterium sp. | reverse complement strand
GCCGTCGGCCTTCTTCTTGTCCTGCGTCAGCTCGCCCTTGCGCAACTGGTAGTTGCGCTCGATCTCCAGCATCTGTTCTTTCTGCTGGGCCAGCGCGGTGGCCGAGGCAGCGGGATCGTTCTTGGTCAGCTCCAGGCGATCGAGCGCGGACTGGTATTCGATCTCGAAGCGGCGGCGGGCGAAGTCTTCTTCCAGCGCGATCAACTGGCGCTGGGTGATCTCGCCGTTCTCGCGGGCGAAGCGCGCCTTCTGTTCCTCGTACTGCACTTGCGCGATCGCACCGGCGCGCTGGTGGTCGATGCCGGCCTGGCGCAGATCGCGCTCGGACTTGGCCGCCTCGCGGCGGATCTCCAGTTCCAGCGTCGCGGTGCGCTTGGCAATGGCGAGCTGGTCCTTGCTGTTGATCTCGTAGGTCGCCTGCAGCTCGCGCCAGTAGGCCAGCTCCTGTTGCTTGGAGAACTGGCGCAGCACGTTCTCCTGCTCGTAGAGGTTCTTGCGCTCGGCCAGCACCGCGTCGTAGGTGCCCATGTGGCTGGGGTCTTCCTTGTCCTTCTTTTCCTTGTCCTTCTTGAGCAGGCCACGGGCGCTCTTGCCGTCCTTGCCCGGCGCGACGGTCGGCGTGCCGTCGGCGAACAGGTTGTAGATCTTGTCGCGCGTCTCTTTCGCGGATTCGGCGATGCTGTCGAAGGCCTTGTCCCAGGCCGCGTTCCAGACCTTGGGGATGTTGGAGAATTCCGCCCGCGCGCCGGCGAAGTCGCCGGACAGCGCCTTGTACATGCCGACGGCCAGCGCCCGCAGCGGCTCGGTGATCTGCACCACGGCGGCGTTGATGATCTCGAAAGTGATCACCACCGCATTCTTCAGCCCCCAGAAGATCGAGATGAGGCCACCGACGGTGCCCTTGAGCACCACCACGGCCGCCGGGCCGATGGCGGAGAACCAGTTGCCGAGCTGCGTCAGCACCGGCAGCAGGGCATTGCCGATTGTCGTCTTGAGGCCCTTCAGCGTCAGCGCGGCAGAGTCGCTGGCGTCGTCATAGGCTTGCCAGGCGGCGACGCTCTCGTTGCTGGCCACCATGCCCAGGGCGCGCATCTGTTCCGCGACCTCGCCCACGGCCTGCTTGTTGAGCAGCGCCAGGTTGCTGGTCATCTCGAAGCCCTTGCCGAACATCACCTGACCGGCGATGGCGCGATCGGTGCCGGCACGGTAGCCGTTGAGCACGCCGATGGCGTCGAGCGTCAGTTCGGTCAGCGGGCGCAACTGGCCGGCGGCATCGCGCGTCTTGAGGCCCATGGCCTGCAGGCCGTCTTCGTTCTCGCGGATCTGCTTCGACAGCCCCTTCGCCGCGCCAATGAACTCTTCCTGCGAGGTGTTGCCGGCGGTGAGCGCCTCGCGCAGGATGCTGGCATTGCTGGCGGAATCGCCCAGGGCGCGGCCGAGCTTGGTGCTCTCTTCGGTCAGCAGCACGGTCTGCGCCACCGCTTCCTTGAACACGGCACCACCCGCCAGCAGCGCGCCGATGGCGACGAACTTGGACTGCAGCGCGCCGAGCGGGCCGGTCAGCCGCCCGAGGGCGGTTTCGCCCTCGCTGCCGAACTGCTTGAGCATGACGCCGGCTTCGCGCATCTTGCGCTGCAGCGGCGTAATGTCGCCATCGAGGACGATCTCGGCGCGGTTGTCGTTACCCATTACAGGTCGAGGAAATCGAGGTAGGGATCATCGGGGCGGCCTTCCATGACCGGCAGGCCGGCGTTGGCGGCTTCGCGCAGGGCATCGGGTGCGGTGAGTGCACGCGTCTGGACACGCGGTTCGGGAATGCCGAGCGCCAGGGCGATGCGCTTGAGCTGCACCGCTGCCGGCGGTACGGTTTGCCAGTAGCGAGTGAGCGCATAGGCCTGGGGCAGCGTTACGTGGCGATCGACGTGGTCCCAGGTCCAGCCGGCGGCGCTGACGAGGACGGCGTAGAGCTCGTCCCAGTCGATGTCATCAGCGCCGCCAGGAGTTTTCCCGGATCGGTGCCGGCCTCCAGCACCGGCAAACCATTGACGCGGGCAATGCGATCGATCACCGGCGCCAGATCCCACAGCGGGATGGTGAGGTGTTCAATCACCCGGCGCGGCGCGCCCAAGCCGAGGGCGAGGACGGTGACGAAATCGTCGTACAGCGCGTCGTCGATCTCCCAGGCGGCGAAGCGGCGGGCGCAGCGAATGATGGCCGGCACCAGCTCGCGCGCCTGGCCGAGCGGCACGGCGCGCACGGCGTAGGTGTGGCCTTCGAGCACCACCGCCTCGACGCCGGCCAAGCGCAGCAGCACCCGGCGCGACGCCAGGCCGCGCGCCCAGGCCGCCAGCCGGGTTGCGAGGCCGGCGCCGGACAGCGGCGCGAGGACAAGGGTGGCGGCCATGTCAGAACAGGCAGATGTAGCCGAGGTTGCCGGCGCTGTCGGCGAAGGCTTCGGCTTCGAAATCGTAGATCGCGAAGTCGTCGCTCTTCAGCGGCAGGCCCAGCTTGCCGGACACAGCGCGGTTGAGCTTGCAGACCAGGTTCTTGCCGTCGTAGCCGTTTTGCAGCAACAGCGTGAAGCTGGGGTTGTAGCCCATGGTCTCGTTGGTGATGGTCCAGATGTTGCCACCGGCCGCGGCGCTGTATTCGTAGCTGATCTTGACCACCTTGGCCTGATCGGCGGCGGCGAAGGTATAGATGCCGGTGGCAACGACGACCGAGTATTGCCCGGTGGCCGGCGCGCTGGCGACGCGGGTGAGCTGTACGCCGGTGGCATCGAAGACCACGCCGAGGTCGGCCACAAAGGTGCCCGAGCTGGGCGGCGCGATCGTCAGCGTGTAGGGGCCGGGCGTGGCGGGAATGGTGGCGGCATTGTCGAACACGGCGGCCTTGATGCCGGCGGTGCTGGCCTTGCCGAAGAACAGGCTGCCCAGAATGCCGCCGTCGATCTCGGCATACTTGGCCTTGATCTCGATCTTGCCTTTGCCCTGGCCGGTGGCGATCGGGTAGCGCTTGGAGCCGTAGAGGCTCTTCATTTCGACCGAGAGGTCGACGCTGATGTCCTGCATGGTGCCCAGGATGACCGGCGTCGGATTGGCAATCGCCGTGCCGTCAGCCAGGTTGGTGGGTACGGCGATGATTTTGCCGGCGCCAAAATTGATCATGACATTCTCCTAGTTGATGGCGCGGGTGAGATCGCCCGGCCGGATAAAAACCTGCATCTGGTAACGCGCCGTGAGGCGCCCGATAACGCGCTCGCCGCTGTCGCCTTGCGGGTCCGTGCCGGAACAACGCAAGCCACGGCCCAGCGCGGCCAGCGTGGTGTCCGCCGCCAGCACGGCATGCACCTGCATGTGCAGGGCATCGACGGCGGTTTCCCACGCGTCATCGACGGCGACCAGGTGTTCGATGTCCCAGGCGACGGCGAGAACCCCGCCCTTGTCGCCGCGCGGCTCTTCAGTGCTGCCGCTGCGGCGGATGTTCAGCGTCGGCTGATCGTCGATCGCCACGGCATCGACCCGGCCGCGCTCGACGCGATCGGCGGCATCGGTGGCGTTGGTCAGGACCGTCGCCACCCGCGCGAGGATCTGTTCGACGACGGAGGCCGTCACGGGCTGCCCCTAGCCCACCACGCGCCGCAACAGCAGGCGGGTGATGCCATGCTCGGCCTGTACTTCGGCGACCGTGTAGGGCGCGTCTGCGAGGCCGAGCGAAGTGCAATCGATGGTGAGTGCCGCACCGCGCGCCACGGTCGCCAGGGCGGCCGCCTCAGACGCGAAGGCCGGGACCACGGCGCTGGCGCCGAGGATCTCCTGGTAGTCGGCATCGAAGGTCCCCGCCACCACCTCGCCCGCGATCGTCGCCGTGGCGTTGGCCAGCTTGGCCACCGCCACGGCGTTGATGCGGGCTTCGAGAGTAGCGAAGGACATGGCGCCGGACGCTTAGGCCGTCAGGGTGCCCGGGGTGCCGGTGAAGCGCACCTTGAAGCTGGTGACGCCGTTGCCGGCCGCTTCGAAGGCCACCGCAGCAGCGCCCGAGACGTCGCCGCTGGCGGGTACCGCCGCGTTGTCGTCGAAGGCCGCGGCGGAGGCGTCCCACACCAGGCTTTCGCCTTGCGCGATGACCGCACCCGATACCTTGGGCACGGTGAAGACGCCGGTGATCTGCGCCGGGCCGGCCGCCGCGTTGGCGACATCCTGCAGCGCGACGCCGAGCAGCTGGCCGACGCGCACCACCTGACCCGATACCGTGTCGGCCCCGGCGGTGAAGTCGATAACCTCACCCGGTTGTACGTAGTTTTTTGCCATGATGGCTCTCCTGTTGAACGAATTACGACGCGATCACACCTGCAGCACGTAGCGCGGCCAGGGCTGCATTCAGCTTCGTCTGCAGTTCCTTGAGTTGCTCGTTGGTGCCGGTGACGATGGAGGCCACCGCAGTAGCGATGGCGGTATCGACTTGAGTCGCGGTCGGGGTGGCGCCGCCGGCACACGCGCCTGCCGTGGCCGCGATATCGACCATGGACCCGTTGGCGGTACCGGTCAGCGTGCCGGACAGATCAGCGACCGCTGCCTGAGCGCCTTCGGCCATCGCCGGGACACCACAATTCAGCCGCACGCTTCCGTTCGCGGTAGGGTTGGCGGCCACGCCGACAGAGACCCCAATCAATTGCCCGACCGTCGAATCGCTGTCTGCGCGGTGATTGGAGTTGTCCCAGAACACCTTCTGCCCCTCGGCCCAGGCCTGCGCGCTGGTCTTCGGCAGGGTGAAGACGCCCTCGACCATGGCGTCGAAGGATGCGCCCTCCGCCGCCGTGACCAGGGCGACCACGAACAGGGTGCCGATCAGGTAGCCGGTGCCGGAGACCACGCCACCGGCTGGCGCGGTCAGGGTGACGGTATCGCCGTCTTGGATGAAGTTGCTGGCCATGACCGTCTCTCCTTAGCCGCCGGCGTTGGTCACGGCGCCGCGGTAATCGACCGCTGCGGTGCCGTAATCGAGGCGGACCTTGTAGCGCGTGCCATCGACATCGAAGCCGTCCTGCATTTCGAGGTAGGGCTCCTGTTGGCCGTCGAGGAAAGCGACCTCGAGCACCGGCGCGATGGACGGATCGGCGAACAGGTAGCGGCGATTGCCGGTGAGGCGCGGCGTATCGACGATGTCGCTGAACAGGCCATTGACGATATTCGGCTTCTGCAGCTTGTTGGCCGTGTCGGGGTCGTACTGCGCGCCGTTGACGCTGCGCGCGGTACCGCCAAGGCCAATCGGCACCAGCAGTACCGACGGGGTCAGCGACAGGTAGTCGTTGCCGGAGACATCCTTTTGCGAGGCCATGATGACGCGATCGGCATCGATAGCGGCCATCGCAAGGGCGGCGGAGGACCCAACGTTGCTGTGCGCGGCATCGAACAGAGGGTGGGTGTCGCTCATGGTCGGGCCAAGGCCGGAGTTCTCAGCCAGCAAGGCATACACCGCCACTTCCACGGTGCGCGCCGCCGCGCCGCCCAGGCTATTTGCCAGGCCGACGAAGGCTCCCAAGTCATCGTTGATCACCATCTGGCGATTCAGATTGATGATGTTGCCCTTGGTGCCCGCCGTGATGCTGGCCTTCTCGCCGTCCGGAATGGACTTGTTCTTGAACTCGCCGTTCTGGCCGACGCTGTCGAGCACGCCGAAGCTGCCGGTGCGATAGCGGTTGTGGGCGCGGAAGTCGGACACCGAGCCGATGGCGCAGAAGCGGTTCCAGGTCAGCGCGGCCTTGCCATAGGCGTTCTGCAGCACCTTGTGCATGGTGCTTTCGAGCAGCACAGGGAAATCGCTGGTCGATTGCGTGAAGGCGGCGGCGACCAACTGCATCTTGTCCATGCCGTCCGTCTTGATACCGGCGCGGGCCAGGCAGTTGCGGGCCAGGTCGAGCAGGGTGTAGCCGCGGTACGGGTTGGCGCGGACAGCGGCGCGTTGCTCGGCGGTGCTGAAGCCGGCGCGCACCACCAGGGCTGACGTGGCCGCGACGCGGAACTTGTCGGTCTCGTCTTCGAGGGTCACGACGTGGTTGCCGGCGATCGGCGTCGAGCTGGCGCCGAGGTGGGCGAGCAGCTTGGCGTTGGCGGTTTCGACGGTGCAGGCGTGATCGTCGAGGCAGGTCTTCAGCACGGCCTGGATACCTTCGGCCTGGCTGAACTTGGCGAATGCCCCTTCGATGTCGGTGCGGCGCTGCTTGTCGGCTACCAGCGCAGCGGTGGTGGCAGCGGCGGCGGCGGCAGTGATTTCAGCTTGGTGCGCGGCCGTTGCTTGCCCAGCCGCCAGCGTTTCTTCCTTGGACATGGATTTCTCCTGAGTGATTGCGGCGGCTGCCGCGGGGATACCCGCCGCCTGATTGCCAGGCAGCGAGCGAAAACGGGAAAGGGAGGCTTGCGGTACCACGCCCGACGCGGCGATCGGCAAGGCATCGATGACCGCATCGACGAAGCCTTCGGCTTCGGCCTCGGCGGCGGTGTAGTAGTGGTCGACACCGTCGGTCAGCAGGGCCAGCATGTCGGCGGCAGGCTTGCCGGTCTTCGCGGCGTAGCTGGTGCTCATGGCTTCGGCCCACTTGTCGAGCACGTCGGCCTGGTCGCGCAACTGGACGCTGTTGCCATAGATGCCGGTCCAGGGCGCGTGGATCATCAGCATGGCGTTGTCGGCCATCTCGACGGTATCGCCGGCCATCGCGATCAGGCTGGCGATCGACAGCGCCATGCCGTCGATCGAGGTGGTGACGCTGGCCTTGTGGCGCTTGATGGCGTTGTGGATCGCCAGGCCGTCAGGTACCGAACCACCCACCGAGTTGATGCGCACGGTGATCTGATCGACATCGAGCGCTGCAATTTCCTTGCAGAAGTTGGCGGCGGTGATTGTCTCGGCCCAGTAGCTGTCGCCGATGTCGCCGTAGATGAACACCTCGGCAGCGCGAGGCTCTGCCGCGCGTGCCCGGATGCTGTACCACTGGGGAGTCTGTTTCATGTCTCGCCTCGTGCGATGGAATGACCGCAGTGTGGCGAGATGCGATTCCGGTTTTCAGGGCGAAAACCGGAATATCTTTACTACGTGCGCTAGTCGATCTGACCCTTGACCACGCGCACACCGGCGAACCAGGTGCTCTTGCCGCCGAACTGATTCACCTGGATCTCGATCTGCGCCAGGCCATACTTGACGATCGCGGCGGTTTCGGCAGCAGTGAAGAAGACAGCAACGCGACCAGCCGGCCAATCCGCGCCCGCGGTTGAGTATGGCTGCGCCACAGCGGCCGACCAGGCGGTGCGATGGTCGAGCGACACCACGCGCGCCTTGACCTCCGCATTGACATCGACCACGAAAGCCAGGTCGTTGACGGTGAGATCGACCGGGAGTTGAAAGTCGTCGCCGGTGACAAGCACCGGCAGGTCGGTGATCATAGTTGGATTCCCTTCACTGGTCCGACATTGCGATTGCTGGTGACGATCTTGAGGTAGCGCGCATCGTTGATAAGCCGCCAGACATAGCCGGCGGCGAACAGCGTGTCGTCGCCATCCGTCATCACCAGCTCGCCATCGATCAACACCGCGCCGGCCGCGATCAACTGATCCTCAATGTCCTGCGCCGACAGCGCGCCGACGATCTGCACCGCGCCCTGGGCGAGCAGCTCCTCCGAATCGATGGCGGCGAAGGCGGCATCGATGGCGACCGTACCAGCGCTGGCGACACTTTCAGCGAGATCCCGCAGATCTGCGGCAGCGGCGATGCTGACGGTGCCGGCCGAGGCCATACCGACCGCTGTGTCTGTTGCTGTCAGGGTGGCTGTGGCCGGGGCGTTGTTGAAGGTCCAGTTGGTATTGTTGCCGCCATCGGTGCCGGTTGCGCCGGCGTAGAAGGTGGCGGCCGGGCTGGCGATGCTGTAGCTCACGGTGGCGCCGCGGAACTTAGCCGTGCCGCCGCCGGACTTGGTCAGCGTGTGCGTGGCGGCGGTAACGCTGGTGATGGTGGCCGCGTTGTCCTCGAAGCCGGTGAAGCTCGCCGCCGTGGTTACGGTGCCAGCAGTGAATTTCAGCGTCTTGGCGCCGTCGCTGATCTTGATGTCGCTGAAGGTCTGGCTCCCGGTAAAGTTGTATACACCGCTACCGGCGCCGGAGAGCCATAGGTTGTTGAACGTCTTGCCGCCGCCACGGAACGTCTTTGCCGTCGCCGACGTATCGATCAGCTTGACCGTCGAGGCTCCGGCATTGAGCGTGAAAGCGCCTTGATTGAAGTCCCATACGCGACCGTAGAGGGCGTCACTTCCGGTCACGACGAACGTGCTGGCCCCCATATTAAGGGTGCGCGCCTGGGGAAATGATGCGTCCCAGAAAATGTAAGCCGTAATTGTGTGGCCGGCGGCGTTGAAGGTACCGACACCAATATCGAACCGTCCAGCGGTGGTGATCGCACCTTGCTCCGTGTAGCTGCCGCCATATGCATAAATGCTAACCTGGCTGTTCAGCGGCAGCCCTGCGTAATCGAGCGTGTGGGAACCGCGGCCATAAAAAAAGAATCCTCCACCGCTGCCAATGGCGACACAGGTCATGTTTGGCGACAGCGTGAAGTTCCCATATACCGCTGGCTGGATAGAATTCATCCTCAATTCGGGTGAGTTCGTGACGCCAGTCCAGGTGATGTCCTTACCTGCTCGCGGCATGTCGGCATAGACCAGCGTTCCGGCGGCGCCGATGCTGGCGCTGTTGAAGATGCAACTGTCCTGCGGCAACGGCACACGCCCGGCGCCGCCTGTGCCGCCCGAGCCAAGGAACCAGTTGCCTGCGGTGCTCCAGGTCTTCGTGCCCGTGGTGGCGGTGTACCAGTAGTTCGCCTGGGCGGTAGTGAAGGTGATGCCACTGTTGCCGAGGCAGTCGCCGATGCGAGTGCCGCTCCATGTCGCCGCACCGGCGCCGACGATATCCATGAAGTCGACATTGGTCAGCGCGACAGCGGCGGCGGTAATGGTAATTGCGGTGCCGAGCGCGGTGGAACTAACGAGCACCGACTGATTCGCAGCGGCGCCGGTTACGGTGAATAGATTGGTCACCGTGATGCCGGTGGAGAGCGTCAACGTCCCCGCGGTGTTCGCCGCTCCTATGCGCGTCAACTTGTAGAACGTGAAGGCGCCAGCCAAGGGAGACGCGCTCGTTGAGTTCAGTATGACCTCTTGCCCGTTCGGGTCGAACGTCCCGCTCGCCAGCAACATGCCACCCGCCACCCTCAGTGTGTCGACAAGCTGCACGGTGCCGGCCCCATCGAACCGAAAAGCGGTGCTGATGGACGTGATGGTCACGCCGTTGGCGGTGATGGTCTGCGTCCCGCTCGCCTTTTTCGTCCAGATGACCCCGTTGGCCGCGAACGACATCCCGGCAAGTAAGGAAAGATTCCCGTACAGGTTGAGCGTAGCGCTGTCCGTGAGGGTGATCGTCCCGCTCACGCTCGGGGCAGCGTCAAAGAGCATGTCCGCGCAATTGAAAGTCGCATCGACGGTGGTGGTATAGGCCGTCGTATTGCTCGCCGCCGTCCAGTGGCAGTTGTCGGTGCTGGTCGGCGCGCTGGCGCCAGGTGCGCCGCCGTCGCTGGCGCTCCAGTGATTGGTGTTGTCGCTGGTGTTGCCGGTGCCGCCGACCCAGTACCGGCTGGCGTTGTGCAGCGTCAGGCCGTCGGCGATGTAGCTGCTGTCGCCGCTGATGTGGAAACGTATCCACTCGGCGCCCGCTTCGGCAACGATGCTGGTGATGGAGAACTCGACGTCGGCGTCATCGTAGAGGATGTCGCCGATCTGCAGGTCGCGGGCGTGAGTGACGTTGCCGTTGGCCCAGATCGACTGATGGGCGAACAGGCGGTGCGTGCCGTTGATGACGTAGACTATGAAAGGCGGCGTGATGGTGTGCGGATCGAGCACGGCCCATTCGTAGAGCTTCGGCGTGCCGAGGTCGTTCAGCGCGCCGAGCTTGTACCACTTGCCGCCGGCCGCCCACGGCGTGTTGCGGGTGCGGCCCCAGGTGTCGATGCCGTCGTAGCTTTGCACCCAGGCGCGCTTGCCCTCTTCGACGTAGGCGAAGTGGGCCGGGGTGACAGTCTCGATGCCGAGGATGGTATTGACGATCGGCAGGCCGGTGCCAATCTCCCACGCGCACACCTCGTCGCCGATGGCGCAGTCGGCGAGGTCCTTGTAACCAGAGGGCGTCAGAAGCCGCACGACTTATACCGGCGTCAAGGCCGCGATCTGGGCGGCGAGGCTGGTGGCTTGCCCTTCGAGAATCGGCAGCACCACCTCGGGCGGGGCGATGGCGACGATCTGCTCTTGCGTGGCGGATTGCTGGGCGACCAGCGCATCGAGCTGCGCCTGCAGGTCCTCGGGAGTCGGCGCTGGCGGTACGGCGTTGATGACGGCCAGCCAGTTGTCGTAGCGGGCCTGCATCATGGCCTGCAGCTCGGCGTCGGTCACTGCGGCGCGCTCGGCGGCACTGGCGAACCAGAGCGCGTCGGAGTAATCGCCGATGCGGAAATCAACCTTGACCGGCGCGGTTTCGGTGAAGACGATATCAGGCATTGCTGGCAGTCTTCGTGTAGCTCGACACGGACACCGCCTGGTTGTTGGCGACATTAACGTTATCCACCGTCATGTCGCCACCGAAGGTGATCGTGACGCCGGCGGCAACGCCCGCTTCGCAGGTATGGCTCAGGGTCACGGCGGTGCCGGCGACGGCCAGTACCTTGGCGCCGGACGGCACGCCGGTGCCGCTGGCGTTCATGCCGACCACCACGCCGGTGGTCGCGGCGAAGTTGAGAATATTCCCGAAGGCAGCCGTCAAGGCGCTGGTCACCAGGGGGATGGCGGGCGTCACCGTGCCCTGTTCATGGCACGTCGTGCCATCACTGGCGTAGAGACGGTAGTGCCCGACGTTGGCGCCGGTGCCTGCAGCGGCCTGGCCGGTGAGCGCCCAGTTGCCGGCCTTCGCCTTGACGCCACCACTGGAGGCAGCCATCCAGTCGGCCGGCAGCGTGCCGACAGCAAGCGCCGCGCCGCTATCCGCCGCGGCGGTATTGGCCGGCTGGGCGCCCGCAAAATACTTGAGCACGGCAGAGGCGCCGATGGCGGTTTCCTCGGCGTCATTTTTGGCGTTACGGACGGTGACGGATTGTTGGATCATGGTGGTCTCCTGTGAGTCTCGGTCGATGTTGGGTTGATGTGTCGCGCCGCGGCCGGCGACTATTCCTGTACGTCCTGCGCCGGATTGCCGGGAGCGGGATCGCCTTGAGCCGGATCGGCCGCCGTGGCCGGCGGCGCGCTGCCCGTGTCGTTGGCGGCGTCGCTGGAAAACACCAGCTCTTTTTCTTTGGCGGCATTGCGCCAGGTAGTGATCTGTTCCATGACGTCGCGCGGGTTGGCGCCGCGGCGGCGCATGACTTCGACCTCGGAGGCAAAGCCGGCCTTGACCAGCAGCTCCCAAGACATGGCCTCTTTGTACGGGTCGATCCAGGGCATGGCCTGGGCGACGTACAGGGCATCGTCGGCCAGAGCCTCGGGCACGTCGGCCGGGCGGGGAATCACGCCGGACAGATGGGCGACGAAAACAAAGCGCTCCCACACCGGCTGCACGAGCTGGCCGGTAAAGTCGTCGGTCAGTGTGGCGTAGTGAATCCACTGCTCGACCAGCTCCTGCCGCTGGCTGCTGAAGGTGCCGTTGTAGTCGCGGGAGATGCTGGAATAACTGGCGCCGGCGCCGGCGGCCACGGCGCGCAACTGGCCCTGGCGGAAGGTGATCAGGTTCGGGTTCGGCCGATTGCTGTCGATCATGCCGACTTCTTCGCCGGGGATCAGGTTGTCGATGATCATGCCGGGCGCCAGGCGCATGTCGCGCGGCTTGGCGGTGCCGTCGGCGTATTTGTCGGTCGTGTTCTCCGGGTTGTACAGCTCGGGCGT
>JBAYJH010000138.1:0-11994 GCA_041665185.1 Sterolibacterium sp. | reverse complement strand
GAGCGGGATCTTGCCGCGTACCAGGCAAGGAAGCGCGAAGCGATCTGTACCCTCTGGCTGAGTTACCGCGTCTGCGGCTTCCCACCACCCTCTTCCGGCGCGATCACCGTGGCGCAGATCCTCGGCATGCTGGATCTGGCGCAGGCCGCCGACCCGCCGCTCGACCACGGCCTGCCCACGGTCGACCTGCTGCATCGCTACACCGAGGCCGCGCGCCTGGCGTTCGCCGACCGCAGCCAGTATGTCGCCGATCCCGATTTTGCCCCCGCCCCCGGCGGCACCTGGACGAGCCTGGTGGATCCGGCCTACCTCAAGCAACGCGCAGCCCTGATCGGTGCACGTTCGATGAAAACCGCCCAGCCGGGCAGCCCCGGCACCGTCACCAGCGCCTGGGCGCCGCAGCCCGAGCAGGTCGAACAGGGCACCTCGCACATCTCCATCATCGACGCCGCAGGCCAGGCTGTGGCCATGACCACTTCCATCGAGAGCGCCTTCGGCTCGCGCCAGATGGTCCATGGCTTCCTGCTCAACAACCACCTCAGCGACTTCTCCTTCGCACCCGCCGATGCCGCCGGCAGACTGATCGCCAACCGCGTCGAAGCGGGCAAACGCCCGCGATCGAGCATGAGCCCGACCCTGGTATTCGACCGGACCACGGGCCGCTTGCTGATGAGCCTCGGCTCGCCCGGCGGCGCGCTGATCGTCCATTACACCGCCAAGACTTTGCTCGGCACGCTGGCCTGGGGCTTGAACGTGCAGGACGCCATCAACCTGCCCAACTTCGGCTCGGTCAACGGTCCGACCCTGCTCGAAGCCAGGCGCTTTCCCGCACTCACCATCGATGCGCTCCGGGCACGCGGCCACGAAATCCGCGAAATGCCCATGGTGAGTGGCTTGCAGGCGGTCCAGCGCACGCCACTGGGTTATTCCGGCGGCGCCGATCCGCGCCGTGAAGGGAAGGTGATGGGCGAATGAGCGACCTGCATGGAATAATGCGGCCTCGATCGGTGGCAAGCGATTTATCCGAAAGGGTAGCCTGATGGTCAAAAAAATCCCCAGACGCTGGCGCGAAGTCTCCTTGCACGACCTGCTTTTCGTCGCCCTGCCTTCGTTGCTCCTGCTCGCCGCAGGCTTTTGGGCGACGGCGCAATTCATCCGCCCGGCGCCACCCAGCCAGATCATCGTGAGCAGCGGCGGGGCGAGCGGCGCTTACCAGCGCTTCGCCGCGCGTTATAAGGAGGTACTGGCGCGCTACGACATCGCACTGGTGGACCAGCCTTCGGCCGGCTCGATGGAAAACCTGCAACGCCTGCGCGACGAAAACTATACCGTGGATGCCGGCTTCATCCAGGGCGGCACCGCGCGTGCCAGTGAAGATGACAATCTGGCTTCGCTCGGCAACCTCTACTACGAACCCTTGTGGATCTTCTATCGTGCCGACCTGGCTCAAGCCCGGTCCGTCAGCGCACTCGACCGAATCGCGCAACTCAAGGGCCAGCGCATCGCCGTCGGCGCTTCCGCCAGCGGCGCACACAAGCTGGCGCTGGAGTTGCTCGAAGCCAACGGCATTGCCGGAGCGCCCACCAGACTGTTGCAGATGGATGGCCTGGCAGCCGTCGAGGCGTTGCAGCGCGGCAACGTCGACGCCGCCTTCGTGGTCGGCCCGACCGAATCGGCGGCGGTATGGCTGTTGCTATTCGCCGACGGCATCCGACTGATGAGCCTGTCGCAGGCCGAGACCTACTCGCGCCTGTTCCCGTATCTGGCCAAGCTGACGTTGCCGCGCGGCGGCGTCGACCTGAAGCGGGATATTCCGCCGCATGACGTCAGCCTGGTGGCGCCGATGGCGACGCTGCTGGTACGCGAAGACACCCATCCGGCCTTGGTCGGCCTGTTGCTACAGGCAGCCGCCGAGGTACACGGCGGCGCCGGGTTGTTCCAGAAAGCGGGTGAATTTCCGCGACCGGGACAAGCGGATTTCCCGATCGCCAAGGAGGCCGAGCGCTACTACAAATCCGGCAAACCTTTCCTGCAACACTACCTGCCGTTCTGGGCCGCAACCTTGATTGATCGGCTGGTAGTAATGCTGGTGCCGGTGTTTGCGCTGCTGATTCCCCTCGTCAAGTTCGCCCCGACCTTGTACGGCTGGCGAGTCCGCTCGCGCATCTTTCGCCGTTACGGGGAGTTGAAGTTCATCGAGGCGGAACTCGACCTGGAACCAGGGCAGCACTCGCGCGACGAATGGCTGAAGCGTCTCGACCGGATCGAGACCGACGTCAATAACATGCCGACGCCGCTGCCATTTTCGGACATGCTATACACCCTGCGCAGCCATATCGAACTGGTACGCGCGGCGATTCAGCGCAAGGCCGGCTAATACCCAGGACCAGCCGCAATCTCTAGAGTTTGCGAATCTTGTCCAGCAAGGCGGTAGTCGACTGCTGGTGGATGAAGGGAATCGAGAGCACCTTGCCGCCCTGCGCCATGACCTCCTGGCCGCCGACGATCTGGTCCGTCGGCCAGTCGCCGCCCTTCACCAGGATGTCCGGACGAGTGTCGAGAACGCGCCGCAGCGGTGTCGCCTCGTCGAACCAGGTCACCAGCGAAACGCATTCGAGCGCCGCAAGCAGGGCCATACGATCGTCCAGCCGATTCACCGGCCGGTCGGCGCCCTTGTCGAGCAGCCTGACCGAATCATCGGAATTCACCGCGACCAGCAGGCTGGCGCCCAGCGCCCGCGCCTGGGCCAGATAGGTCACATGGCCGCGATGCAGGATGTCGAAGCAACCGTTGGTGAATACCAGCGGCCGCGGCAGCGCGGCGAGGCGTAGCGGCAGTTCTTCCGGGGGGCACAGCTTGGCCTCGAACCCGGGTGGCGGGAAGATCATGCGGCTCATGGCCCCACCCTCAATCCCTGCTGCGCAAGACTAGGGCTTCCTGCTCGGGGCTTGACCTGCCGGGGCCGGCGGGTTGTCGATCTGGCGCGCCTGTTCCTCCGAGATGATCTCGAACACGCGCACCACTTTCTGGGCGCCGCCGGTGGTGCGGGCGATATCCACCGCGGCGTCGGACTCGCGCTGGGTGACCATGCCCAGCAAATACACGGTGCCGGCTTCGGTGACCACTTTGACGTGGATCACCGCGAACTTGTTGGCGTCGATGAAACGCGCCTTGACCTTGGAGGTGATGTAGGCGTCATTGCTGCGTGCCCCGAGGGTGCTTACGCCGGCGATCTGCACCTCGTTGCTGATGGCTTTGACATTGGGCACGCCGCCGGCGATTTTCTCAATCTGGGCCCTGGCCGCGGCATCGGGAACTTCCCCGGTCAGCAGCACACTGCGGTTGTAGCTGGTGACATTGACATGGGCGCGGTCGCCGAACGTTTCGCCGATGCGATTGCCGGTGCGCAACTCGATGCTCTCATCGGTGAGAAAGGTTTCCGACGGACGCCTGTCCGCCGCCATCAGGGCGCCCGCGCCGACGCCGACAACGGTGGCGCCAAAACAGCCGGCCAGCAGGGGGACCATGGCTGCCAGTAGTATCCACAGGGGAAAACCGCTGAACTTGGACTTGATAGGCAATCTGGTCATTCTGGTTCTCCCAGTAACAGGTGATCGATGCCGTCGCACAGGCAGTGCAGCACCAGCAGGTGAACTTCCTGGATGCGTGCCGTGCGCGTGGTGGCATATTCCGGCACGCAGAGGTGGACATCGCCTTCCCCCAGCACTTCGGCGATCTTGCCGCCGTCCCGGCCGGTGAGCGCCACCACATTGACCTCGCGCTCATGGGCGGCGTGGATTGCCTCGATGACATTGGCCGAGTTGCCGCTGGTGGAGATGGCCAGCAGGACATCCTTGGCTTGTCCCAGCGCTCTGACCTGCTTGGAAAATACTTCATCGTAGCGATAATCGTTGGCAATCGAGGTCAGCGTCGAACTGTCCGTGGTCAGCGCAATCGCCGCCAGAGGCGGACGCTCCATTTCAAACCGATTGACTAGTTCGGCGGCAAAGTGCTGTGCATCGGCGGCCGATCCGCCGTTGCCGCAGGACATGATCTTGCCGTTGCCGAGCAGGCTCTGGACCATCAGTTCGATCGCCTGGGCTATTGGCGCCGCGAGGACTTCGACCACATCCAGCTTGACTTGGGCGCTGTCGTTAAATTGGCGGGCGATACGGGTCACAAGTTCCATGGCAGGCATCGTTGTATGCGGGTTGAATGGGGCAGGATGGTTTCGATTCTACCATGGCTGTGTGGCGCTCCCTGGCCCGACGGCCGGCCCAGGCACCGCGTCGGGACCCCTCGCTACAGCACCACGTACACTTCGATCAACACCCGCTGCCAGGGATTGCGATGGTTCCTCAGCCTGGCGATGCGCGCTTCTACCCTGCCGCCGCGGTCCATCTCCGCCGCCACGGCGGCGTTTTCGGCACGCGGCAGATAACCAAGCTGCTGTCCGCGCCAACCGACGCGGACAGCGTTGCCGTCATGCGGGTTGTCGGGCTCACGCGTCAGCGCCAAGGCGTCGCCGATCTTCATTTCATCCCAGACGGCGGCTCCGGCGTGATACTGGAACCCGGCCAGCGGCGAACTCTGCACCAGGATGCGGATCGTCTGCGCCTGGGCGGCAACCGCAGCCAGCATCAGCAATAGCGCCAGTTCAATATGCCTCAAACGCATTCCTGATCCAATCGATGTTGGTTTCGGTCAGCCCGTCCAGCAGCACCGCGTCGAACCGGCAGGGCCGCTCGCGCTTGCCGGCCAGGTAATGGCGTGCGGCGAGTATCAGGCGACGCTGCTTGGCCGGGGTGATGCTGGCTCCGGCGCCGCCGAAGTCACTGCGCTGGCGCAGGCGTACCTCAACGAAGACCAGGCTGCCATGGTCCTCGCAGATCAGGTCGATCTCGCCGCCGCGCACCCGCCAGTTGCGCTCCAGTACGCGCAAGCCCTGGCGCGACAGAAAGGCCGCGGCCAGCGCCTCCGCCTGCGCTCCGGCGAGCTGCCGGCTCGGTGGCGTGCTCAGTTGCCTATTCGGCTCGGGCGGTTTCTTCGCTTGCATGGCGGGGCCGCGAGCCTGACAATGCGCTGTCGATAGGCGTGGCGGACAAAAGTATGCAGGACGAACATGAAGCGGACCCAAGTAAGACGCCGGCATTATATGTGGTGGCAACGCCGCTGGGTAACCTCGGCGATATCACCCTGCGCGCCCTCGAAGCGCTGCGCGCGGCGGACGCGATTGCCTGCGAGGATACCCGGCATACCCGGCGCCTGCTCGACCATTTTGACATACGCGCACCCGCTTTCGCCCTGCACGAGCACAACGAAGCCGGTGCGGCGCAAAAGCTCATCGCCATGCTGGCGGCGGGCAAGCGCGTGGCGCTGGTTTCCGATGCGGGCACGCCGTGCGTTTCGGACCCCGGCGCACGTGCGGTCGCCGCGGTGCGCGCCGCCGGCTACCCGGTGATCCCCCTGCCCGGGCCGAATGCCGCGATCGCCGCGCTCTCGGCCGGAGGGCTGGCCGATCCGCACTTTCTGTTTGTCGGCTTCCTGCCCAGCAAGGGCATGGCGCGACGCCAGCAGATCGAGTCCTTGAGATCGATTCCGGCCGCGCTGGTGTTTTATGAAGCGCCGCATCGCATCGTCGCCACCGTCGCCGACCTGGCGGAACTGCTGGAGCCGCAACGCACCCTGGTGATCGCCCGCGAACTGACCAAGCTGTTCGAACAGATCATCACCGTGCCGCTGGTCGACGCGCCGGACTGGCTGGCCGCGGACCCCAACCGGCAGCGCGGCGAATTCGTCCTGCTGGTCGCTGCGCCGCCGCCCGCCGATGACCTGCCGGCTGAGGCCATGCGCACCCTGAAGCTGCTGTTGGCCGAGCTACCCTTGAAACAGGCGGTGAAGCTGGCGGCCGAGATCAGCGGCCGGCCGAAGAACGCGCTCTACCAACAGGCGCTGCTGTGGAAGGACGAAAAGCTATAATCGCAACAATATGCAGAACTTACGCCAAACCCTGACCATCGCCCGCCCCGACGACTGGCACCTGCATCTGCGCGATGGTGCGGCGCTCGCCGCGGTGCTGCCGGATACGGCGCGGCGCTTTGCCCGCGCCATCGTCATGCCCAACCTGAAGCCGCCGGTGACCACCCTGGCGCTGGCTACAGCCTACCGTGAGCGCATTCTGCGGGCACTCCCGGCGGGCATGGCTTTCGAGCCGCTGATGACCCTGTATCTGACCGACAACACGGCGCCGGGCGAGATCGACGCGGCCCACGCCAGCGGCCTGGTGCACGCGGTGAAGTATTACCCGGCCGGCGCCACCACCCATTCCGATGCCGGCGTCACCGATCTTGCCAAGTGTCGCGCCACCCTGGCGCGCCTGGAACAACTGGGCATGCCGCTGCTGGTACATGGTGAGGTGACCGACCCGGCGGTGGATGTATTCGATCGCGAAGCCGTATTCATCGAGCGCGTGGCTACGCCGCTGCTCAAGGATTTTCCGGCGCTGCGCCTGGTGTTCGAACACATCACCACGCGCCAGGCGGTGGCGTTCGTGCAAGCCGCAGGCGCCCAGGTCGCGGCGACCATCACGGCCCACCACCTGCTGCTCAACCGCAACGCGATCTTCGCCGGCGGCATCCGCCCGCATCATTATTGCCTGCCCCTGCTGAAACGCGAGGAACATCGCCAGGCGCTGTTGGCGGCCGCCACTTCCGCCAGCCCGAAATTCTTTCTCGGCAGCGACTCCGCGCCGCATGCCCGCGGCACCAAGGAACATGCCTGTGGCTGCGCCGGCTGCTATACCTCGCATGCCGCCATCGAACTGTATGCCGAAGCATTCGATGCGGCCGGCGCACTCGATCGGCTGGAGGCCTTCGCCAGTTTCAACGGCCCGGATTTCTACCGCCTGCCGCGCAACACCGGCAAACTCACGCTGGTGAGGGAAGGCTGGCAAGTGCCGGCTACCCAGCCATACATCGACGGCGAAACCCTGGTGCCGCTGCGCGCCGGCGAGACGATTGCTTGGAGGATACAGACATGAAATCGAAAGTGAACATGGCCATGGTGGCGCTGTCGGCAGCGCTGCTAAGCGCCTGCGGCAGCATCGACTCGGCGGCATACCAGACAAGCGGCGCATCGCACAGCCTGTCCCTGGTCCGCACCAAGACCTTCGCCTGGAGCGGCGAGTGGGAGTTGGCGCTGGTGACGGCGCATGCACCGGAATGCCAGCGCCGCCACAAGCTCCTGCCAGTGTCCGGGCCGGAATTCAAGGTCGACCTGTATCGCTCCCTGGAGGGCAACTACATTCTCCGCCAAGGCAACAACTGGTACGTCACCGAGACCCGCGCCTGCCGGTTGCAGAAGTTCCCGGCGCCGCCGCGCGAGCCGGGCGATCTGCTGGGGGTTTTCGAAGAGTCCACTGACGGCATCAAGTTCACCGCCGCGCCCGCCGCCGCAACTCCGCCCGCGGCCCTCGCTGCGCCGGCGCAGTCACCGGCACCGGCGTTGCCGATCGCCACGCCGCCCCCCGCCATCCCGCCCGCCGCCGCGCCCGTGACCCGCTGATTGTGCCACCGACATTCGCCGCGCAACCCTTGTTCGCCCCCTTGCTGCCGCTGCTCGACAGCTTGAGCGATGGCGGCGCGCCGCCGGAGTGCGCAGCGCTCAACGCCCTGGCTGTGGCGCGCGGCATCGTCAGCGGCAGCGGCGCGCCCCTGCGCTTCGTCGTACCCGGCGCCAGTGGCATGTCCTATGAGGAACGCGCCTACTGGCTGGGCGAGATCGAGACACGCCCTGGCAACTGGCATGACTGCTTCAACGCGCTGATCTGGCTCAGCTACCCGCTCACCAAGGCGGCGCTGAATGCCCGCCACCATCACGCTCTGCATGCCAACCGCACATCGAGCCACGGCCGGCGCGGACCGCTGCGCGATGCGCTGACCCAGTTCGATGAATGCGGGGTCGTGGTGGCTTCGCCAAGCCTGGCGCTGTGGGCAGGCATTTGCGCCCATCGCTGGAAAGAGGTGTTCTGGACGCGGCGCGAAGAAACTCAACGCCGCATGCGGGCCTTCGTTTTTGGCCACGCCAGTTTCGACATGTTGCGCACCCCGCGCCTCGGCCTGTGCGGCAAGGCCTTGTTCCTCCACGTCGACGACGAATGGTTGATGCAATCGCCACCGGCGCAGCGCGCCGATGTCGATCGGCGGATGGCCCAACGCTTCACGGGTGAGCTCCAGGCTTATTCCAAACCCAGGGATTTTCACCCGCTGCCTCTGCTGGGCATTCCCGGCGCCACGCCGGACAACGAGTTCCCCGCCTACTACGACGATACCCGTCAATTCCGGCCATTGCGATCCATCGTCGCCGAGCCGGCGGCCTGAGGCACCGCAGGCCGAAGAACCCGGGGTCATGCGTTGGCGCGACCCCGGCTGGCCGTCACAGCCTCAAGCGGCCTGAGCGACTGGCGGCGTCACACCCACATCGATCTGGCGCACCACCCCGGCACCACTGTGTTCGCCCAGCCAGACGCTGCTGGCGCGCACCTGCGCCACGGCTTCACCGTTCTCCTTTATCGTGAATGGCGTCTCGGCGCTGGCCGTCGCCAGGGCGCCGATACCCGCATCGGCGAGACTCTCCACGCCGCTGGTGCCGTCGTCCGCCAACTGCCAAAGCTTGAGATCGGCGTAGGCCGCATCGCCGCCGTCGATCCAACCGTTGCCGTCGCCATCGAGCTGCGCCAGCTCGCCGAAGCCATTGCCGGTCTGCGGGCCGAACAGTTCGCTGCCGTCGTCCGCGCGGCCGTTGTGGTTGCGGTCATTGAACAGCACTGCGGAATTGCCCGTGGGCAGGCGCAAGCTCTCGGACTTGCCGTCGCTGTCGATGTCGAATTCGACGCCGCTCTTGCCCAGGCGAGTGGTCGGTTCACCGAAATCGAGAGCCAGCGGATCCTTGAACTGGGCCACCCCCAAGTGGGTCGACTGCTCGCTACGATCCATGCGGTAGCCGACATCGAACTGCCGCGTGCTGCCGTCGGCCAGGCAAATATTGCCACTGGCGGCAAAACTGCAAGATTCCGATTCGCTGGTGTGGGTGAGTTCCATGAGCTGCATGCCGCCGAACGGCGACTGACCCGGGCTCGACGCCCTGACGTCGGTTGCCGCAGTCGCGTCCGGACTCTTCTGTATCCCCACCAGCATTTCCATGATGGTCTGGAAGGGGTTGGCCGAAGGCTGGGCGGCAGCCCGAGTCGCCGGCCCAGTCTCGATTTGCAGCAGTTCCGCCGGCACGGCTTGCGTCTGGCGCTTAAGTACCTGGTCGAACGGAATGGGCGCCCCCGATGCATCCTGCCAATACCTCGCGATACTCGCAGTGCTGCTCTCCAGATGGTGATTACTTGCCAAGGCCAAATTTGATTTGCTGATTATCACGGTGTTTCCCCTTCTTTTCTGACTAAGGAAACTCACGGATAGCAAGTAGCGGGCCCGCTCGCGCCGGATGCATCACGCCTCATATCCGGCTTTTGTTCATCCCACCAGGGGACTTCCTTCCGGTCGTCCCACCGGGGGACTTCCTTCGGGGCGTCGTCCCGCAGTTTCGGATTGGGCTTCCTTCAGACCCCGCCTCGCGACGACGCCCTTGCCCTTCTCCTTGCCTTCGGCTCTGCATAACCTGGCCATAGGACTTTCACCTATGAAGTAACGCGCCATGCCCGGCGCACACGTAGAGCTAACCGGCGCTGCGCGGCTTCATCGCGCAGCGTCCAGCGACCGAAGGGAGCGAGGTCGACTGATGGGATGGACTCCCCCTCTTTGTAGGCGCACGCTGTGCGCGGCTGTCTTTCATTTGGCGTGGAGGTCAGCACCGATCAACTCCGAGGAGGAATCCAAAATGCATGCTACTACTGTTGCCGTCGATCTTGCAAAAAGCGTTTTCCAACTGGCTGTCGCCGATTCGTCCTGGAAGGTCATCGAATCGCATCGCCTGACACGAACCCAGTTCGAGCGCTGGTTTGCCAATAGAGATGTCCGCCTGGTCATCATGGAAGCTTGTGGGTCGGCGCATCACTGGGCACGCTGGCTGAATGGTCACGGTATCGAGGTGCGTTTGTTGCCCGCCGCCTACATCCGCGCCTACGTGAAGCGCAACAAGACGGACGCTGCCGATGCCTGCGCCCTGTTGGAGGCGGCGCGCGCATCCGACATTGTCCCGGTTCGGGTGAAATCGATCGAACAGCAGGCTTTGCAGGGCTTGCATCGCACCCGATCGTTGTGGATGAGCACACGCACGTCGCGCATCAATGCTTTGCGGGGCTTCTGTCGTGAATTCGGCCTGGCTATCCCCAGGGTGCGCGCACCGGAGTCGAAGCCATCAGTCGAGTATTGGCCGATCCGAATTCGGTGGTACCCGGACTGATCCGGGGCTCGATGAAGTTGCTGGTCGAAGAAATCCGTCTGCTCGAAGCTCGCATCGCCCAGTTGGAGCGTGAACTGTCCGAGGTGGCCAAACATAGCCCTCCCTGCACGACGCTGCTGTCGATTCCCGGTGTCGGTCTGCTGACGGCAACAGCGATGGTAGCCGCGACCGGCGGGAGCGTGTCGCACTTCAAGGATGCCCGGCATTTTGCGAGTTGGTTCGGTTTGACCCCACGGGAGTTCAGTTCCGGCAATAGCCGTGTCCTGGGGCGCATCTCGAAACGCGGCGACCGCTACTTGCGGATGTTGCTCACTCATGGGGCACGTTCGGTCCTGCGTGCCGCAAGTACCTCCCGCGAGGTGGGGCGCAGCCTTGATGGCTTGCGTTCCTGGGCGACGGCGGTGCAAGGCCGCACCAATCACAACAAGGCGGCCTGTGCATTGGCCAACAAGATGGCGCGCATCTGCTACGCCACTTTGCGTGATGCCACGCCGTATGGTCAGCCGGCCCCCAGACAACAGCGCAAGATTGATCACACCGCCTTCGTAATTGCCGCGTAATTGTCTGCAAGGAAAAGACATCATGTGTTCCACGTCCCCGCGCTTGCTTTGAGACTAATCGCCCATCATGGCTAAACGGATCGCACCCTCACGCAACGATGCCGATAACCCTGCTGGCAGCTTCATGCCTGCCGCTTGTAACGATTGGCACTGCGTGCGCAGATTCCATGTCGGCACGGGCCACTCAGAGCCCACTATCGATGCCGGATATACGACTGCATGCGCTTCCAACCAGCCACTACTATCGATCCGTCTCTTTACCTTTGGGGGGAGTCCATATACGCCGGGTTAGCCATTTTGCATTATTGAACAATCGCACCAATTTTCTTTACCGCGAGACACCCGAGACTACTGGTGCAATGGGCTGCGCCGAACGAACGCCCTGTTTTTCAACCCATAACAGCAAGCCATTTGCTGCGCGCACCTTAACAAAGTCCTTGAGCACGACAACCACTTCAAAGGATGTTCCGCTCGAAAACTCCTGTATATGTTTTGCACTCACGCTAGGGGCGTTATACCCGACTGTTGGCCCATTCGCGGCCCAGACAATGTCGCCGGCCTGAAATGTCTGTGATTGATGGGACTCCGAAGAACCTGTCGGTTGCTGGGGGTGGGGGATCGCCACAGCTATGCCGCTACTACTTTGAACCGTCCGCGAGACTTCATTATTTTCCTGGTCGAAATACTTGGAAGCAAAGCCGTCTTTGGTCATTGTGCAGAAATCGAGATCAATTGGCCGGATAGGGAATAAAACAACACACAGACCGACGGAATGCCGGAATGGCTCTGATTTTGTTTCTTCGATGTACTCCACTTTCCCGTTCGCCAACTTCATCGTATATCGGGTACGAAACTGTGATCGCGGGGCGGAGTCGGCGGCTGACCCAATTATGGCCCCAAGTACACTAGTACTGAGTCATTCATGAATTGATGGGTAAATGGTTGTGTTTTTCGCTGAAGGCAGAACCGGCGCTGATCGTAGGCTGAAGCCTTTCGTAACGGGAGGCGGGCATGAAGATCAAGT
>JBAYJH010000137.1:0-12086 GCA_041665185.1 Sterolibacterium sp. | reverse complement strand
GCGAGCGCCTGGCGGACCTGCCCGCGCCTGGCGCCGCGATCGCCGGCGCGCCGCCGGTGTTCGTGCGCGGAGCGGGAGTGTACGTGCCACCGGGATTCGGCGTGGCGCGCCTGGCCATGCTGCGCTGTTACCGCGAGGTGTTGTCGCGTCAGACGGATATCTCCGCCATCCGCACGCTCAGCGCCGCCGAAGTCGCAGAACTGGTCGATTGGGATGCGGAAAAATACCGGGCGTCCATGGTTCATTGACGGACTTGAAGGAGTTTCGATGCAGGACTTGATCGCCGTCTTCGATGTCGGCAAAACCAACACCAAACTGAACTTGATCCGCGCCGCGGATGGCGAGACGGTTCGATCGGTGCAGCGAACCAACCGGTCCGTGCGGGATCTGGGCATCAGCCAGCTCGATCTGGCCGACATGGAGCGATGGCTGCTGGAATCTCTGCGCGACTTGCCGGAAAAGCAGCGCATCACCGCCATCGTGCCGGTGGGCCACGGCGCGGCCTGCGCGCTGCTGGACAGCGCCGGGCAACTGCTGGCGGCGCCGGATTACGAGGATCCGTGTTTCCGCGAAAGCGCCGCCGATTACGGCCGCGAGCGGGACGCGTTCGCCGAAACCCGTTCCCCCCGGTTACCCGACGGACAGAATCTGGGTGCCCAACTGTTCTTTCTTGAAACCCGCCGGCCAGAGACCTTCGGGCGCGTCGCCCACATCCTGTTGCTGCCGCAATATTGGGCTTGGCGCCTGTCCGGCGTCATGGCGGCGGAAGTCAGTTCCCTGGGCGCGCACAGCGATCTTTGGCAACCGTTGCAGGGAGAATTCTCGCGGCTGGCTCGGCGCCGGGGTTGGAACCGGCTGTTCCCGCCAAAGCGGGCCGCAAGCGATCTATTGGGTCCGCTACGGCAGGAAATCGCAGCAGTCACGGGATTGCCCGAGACATGCCAGGCTGCCTGCGGCCTGCACGACTCGAATGCCTCCTGGCTATGGCATTTGAGCAAGGTCCGCGCGGGGGCAGACCTGACGGTGATTTCCAGCGGCACCTGGGTCATCGCCATGAAAAGCCGGGCGGACCTTGAGCGCCTGCTTGAAGCCCGCGACATGCTGGCCAACGTCGACGTCTTCGGTGCGCCGGTTGCCACCGCCCGCTTCATGGGTGGCCGCGAGTACGCGGCCATCATGACCGGGCGCGCCATGGCGACGCCGACGGTGGAGGATCTGCGCAACGTCGTCGCCCAAGGCGCCATGGCCTTGCCGGCCTTCGCCGAAGGCGGCGGCCCGTTTCACGGCCGGGCCGGGCGCATGGTCGCCGCCGAGGGTCTTGCCGATGGCGCGTGGGCGGCCCTGGCGACGGCCTACGTGGCGCTCGTGACCGACGTAATCCTGGAGTTGCTCGGCGATTCGGACAAGATCCTGGTGGATGGTCCATTGGCCCAAAACCCCCTGTTCGCGCCTCTCTTGAAAACCCTGCGTCCGGACGCGTCGGTATTCGTCAGCTCCATCACTTCGGGAGCCACCGCCGGCGCCTTGGTCCTGATTCTCGGGGACGTAACAGCGGCGGCCGATAGCGCCGAGCGGCCGGTGGAACCCCTGGAAATCGAAGGCCTTGAGGCCTACCGGGTCGCCTGGCGGGCGCAATGCGTGGACTGGTGATTGTCAAATATGATCAACAATGATTAAATGCAATCACGCTTTCCATCCTTCGCCACTATCCGTGCGCCCAAGTTGCCGCCATGTCTGATCCCCGGGTCCTGATTCAAAGCGCTCTCGACCGGGGCCACGGCATCCTGCGCCTGGCCCCGAACTGGGTGCCGCGCTCGTTCTGTGTTCCCGGCCGAAGGATCAAGCTGCATCCGGACGACTATTACGTCCTCGGCGGCGCCCGCGGCGGCATCGACGAGCGCTGGTTCGCCTCCACCACACCGGCCGACAACGGCCCGCTCACCGGCGCGAACGAAGGTTTGAGCCAGGTGGTCGTCGGTAGCGGTGCTAATGCCGTGCAAGTGCTGCTGCGCGACGCGGTCGCCGAATTGCAGGGCGCCATAATCGGCGAGCGGCTGTGGCGGGATCACGGCGGCTGGCCGATGTTCTCCAAGTACTTCGACAACCTGGCAGCCCTGCCGCACCACATCCATCACCGCGACCAGCATGCCCGGCGGGTCGGCCAACTGGGAAAACCCGAGGCCTATTATTTCCCGCCGCAGGTGAACAACCATGGCGGTGCCTTTCCCTACACCTTCTTCGGTTTGGCGCCGGGAACCACGCGCGGGCAGGTGCGCGACGCCTTAGCGAATTTCGCCAAGGGCGACAACCGCATTACCGCGCTGTCGGCCGCTTACCGGCTGGAGGTGGGTACCGGCTGGGACGTGCCGCCGGGCATCCTGCACGCGCCCGGCAGCCTGTGCACCTACGAACCGCAACGTGCTTCGGATGTCTTCGCCATGTACGAATCGGTGACCGGCAACCAGGTCGTGCCCGAGGAACTGCTGTGGAAGAACACGCCCGAGGACCGCATCGGCGATGTCGACTATCTGCTGGAAGTGATCGACTGGGAAGCCAACGTCGATCCCGCGTTCAAGCAGCAGCATTTCATGGCGCCGCTGCCGGTCCGCGACGAGCGCGAAATGCAAGCGGACGGCTACCGCGAAACCTGGGTCTGCTACAAGTCGCCGGCTTTCAGCGCCAAGGAGTTGACGGTGTTGCCGGGACGCAGCGTGACCATCCGCGACGCGGCCGCCTACGGCCTGATCCTCACCGAGGGCCACGGCACCCTGGGCGTCCATCGCGCCGATACGCCGACCCTGATCCGCTATGGACAACTCACCGACGATGAGTTCTTCGTCACCGAGGCCGCCGCGCTGGAGGGCTTGGCTATCCACAACCACAGCGCTTCGCAGCCGCTGGTTATGCTCAAGCACTTCGGTCCCGGCAATTCCGATCTGCCGATTTGAATCCCTCCCGCTACGACCGCCTGCTGTTGGACATGCACATCCCGGACTGGGATGCGGAATTCCTTTCCCTCTACGACCCGGCCAAAGTGGCGGCTACCCAGGCTGCCGCGCGCGCCGGATCGGTGATGGTCTATTGCCAGTCCCACCTCGGGCTGTGCTACTGGCCGACGGCGGTGGGCCGGCGCCACGCCGCGATGGGCGAGCGCGACTGGCTGGGGGAATCTTTGGCGACCCTGCGCCGCGCCAATGTCGAAGTCTTCGGTTATTACTCCGTAATATTCAACAACGCCGCCTACCTCGATCATTCGGACTGGCGCATCGAACCGCCGCCACCCGTCTCAGGCTGGGCCTTTCATGGCCAACGCTACGGCCAGGTCTGCCCGAATAACCCGGACTACCGCAAATTCGTCGAGGCGCAGTTGCGCGACCTGTTCGGTCGCCATCGCTTCGACGGCTTCTTCTTCGACATGACTTTCTGGCGCGGCGTGTGCGTATGTCCATCGTGCCAGGCGCGCCTCCTGGCGGAGACTGGTCAAGCCATCCCTGCCATCGTCGATTGGGCCGACCCGGCCTGGTGCGCCTTCCAGACCGCCAGGGAAACCTGGCTGCTGCAGTTCGCCGCCTTCCTAACCGCGACGGCTAAGGGCTTCGGCATTGCGCCGGTCTATCACAATTTCGCGGTGTCGCTGTTCAACTGGAAGTACGGCATGTCGTTCGACCTCGCCGAGCACAACGACTTTCTCGGCGGCGATTTCTACGGCGACAGCGACGAACAGTTCTTCATCAGCCGCTTCATGCTCAATCTGTCGAAGACCCGACCCATCGAGTTCATGACCAGCCGCTGCGTGCATCTCACCGATCACGTCAGCGTCAAACCCGCGGCGCTGCTGGAGGCCCAGGCCCATGCGGCCCTGGCTTCCGGCGCGGCCTTTCGCCTGATCGACGCCATCGATCCGCGCGGCACCACTTGCGACGAGGTCTATCCGCTGCTCGGGTCGCTGTTCGAAAGGATGGAAGCCTTTCAGCTCTACTTGGGCGGCGAGCCGGTCGAGGACCTGGCCGTGTATGTCAGCGACTATTCGAAGATGAATCCGGCGGAGAACGGCCGGCCGCATAGTGACCCCGCAACCCTGGCGCATCACTGTCCCCATCTTCAAGCCGCCAAGGGCGCGGCGAAACGCCTGCGCCAGGCCGGGATTCCGCTGGGCGTGATCACCCGCAAGCAACTGCCGTTTCTCGCTCGCTACAAGGCGGTGGTGCTGTCCGAGGTCTTCCGCATGTCGGCCGAGGAGGTCGCCGCCTTCACCGCCTATGTCGCCGGCGGCGGCAGTCTCTATGTCAGCGGCATGACCGGCGCCTACACCCTGGAAGGGCGCAGCCCCGACATGTTGCTGGGCGCATGCCTGGGCCTGCAATCGGCCGGGCCGCTGCCGGGAAGCACCTTCTATGTATGTCCAAGCGATCCCGCCTGGCGAGAGATCCTGCGACCGCAGACCATGATCTACTGCCACGAAAGCCTGCAACAGGTGACGGTCCGCTCGGCAGACGTGGAAACCCTGGCCACCCTGAGCCTGCCTTACGCCCATCCCCGCGAAGGCACGGCCGACGACCGCAACTGGTCCAGCATCCACAGCTCGCCGCCTCACGAGGATACCAACTTGCCGGCCGCCACCGAACACCGCTACGGTGCCGGCCGCGCCATCTATTCAGTGGTCCCGCTCGAACGCAGCGACCACCACGCGGCGGGGAATTCCTTTCACTGGCTCATCGACCGGCTGATGCCCGACGGCCCCAGCTTCCGCGCCGTGACCTACGACCATGTCTGGCTGACCGTCTTCCACCAGCCCGAAGAGCGGCGCTTCGTTCTGCATCTGCTCAGCTATCCCGCCAACCTGCCGCCGGTGCCGGTGCGCGACATCCGCCTGGAACTCGGCCGGGGACTCGGCCTGCGCTTCGACAAACTCCTGCGCCTGCCTGAATCCCGTGAACTGGCGCTGAGCACCGGCGCCGACGGCCAGTGCGAAGCCGTCGTCGACGAGTTGCGGGATTACGTCATGCTGGTGCTGAGCTACCGCTGATTTCTTTCGGGCGAGGCGGGGCCGCCCAGGTCCAAGATAGAGCGACGATTCGCGGCCCCGCCGAGCTTCTGGTTGACGCGGCGGTGGATATCGAAGTCAACCGCCGTGCCGCCCGGATAGCCGCATCCCCGTCCCCGGCGGATGGCGTAGAATCCGGCGAAACGTCCAACAAAATAGGGAGTCTGCATCATGCCGAAGTACACCACCGCTGCCATCCGCACCGTTGCCCTGGTCGGGCACGGCGGGGCCGGCAAGACCACGCTGGCCGAGACTTTGCTGGCCCGTGCCGGCGCCATCAAGACGCCGGGCAGCGTCGAGAAAGGCAGCACCGTCTGCGATTTCGATGCACAAGAGAAGGCGGCCGGCCACTCGCTGAATTCCGCGCTGGCGAATTTTGCCTGGCAGGGCGTTCAGGTGAACCTGGTCGACACCCCCGGTTATCCGGACTTCGCCGGCCAGGCTATCGGCGCGTTGGCTGCCGCGGATACGGCGCTGATCGTCATCAATGCCCAGACCGGCATCGAGCTTGCGGCCGAGCGCATGATGAAATGGTCGGCGGCGCGCAATCTGTGCCGCATGATCGTGATCAACAAGATCGACGCCGACAACGTCGACCTGCCGGCCCTGGTGGGCGACATCCGTGCCCGCTTCGGCAACGAATGCATGCTGCTGGACCTGCCGGCGCACGACCGCCACGACGTGGTGGAGGTGCTCGGGCACACTGCCGGCGATGCCGATTTCGAGTCGGTGGCCGCCGCCCACCGCGCCCTGATCGACCAGATCGTCGAGGAGGACGAAAACCTGTTGGCGCGCTATCTCGACGATGGCCAGGATCCGTCCCTGGAAGAATTGCATGCGCCGTTCGAGAAAGCCCTGCGCGCCGGCCACCTGATTCCCATCCTGTTCGTTTCGGCCCGGACCGGCGCCGGCATCAATGAGTTGCTCGACGTGCTGGTCAAGCTCGCGCCCAATCCCGCCGAAGGCAATCCGCCGCCCTTCCTGAAAGGCGAACCGGACGGCCCGGTGGAGGAATTCCACGCCGTCCCGGATCCCGACCGGCATGTGCTGGCGCACGTTTTCAAGGTGGTCGCGGACCCCTACATGGGCAAGATCGGTATATTCCGCGTGCATCAAGGCACGATCAGGAAGGATGCGCAGCTGTTCGCCGGTTCCGGCCGGCGTCCGTTCAAGGTCGGCCATCTCTACAAACTACAGGGCAAGGACAGCATCGAAGTGGACGAGCTGCTGCCCGGCGATCTCGGTGCGATCGCCAAAGTCGAGGAAATCGAATTCGATACGGTACTGCATGATTCGCACGAAGAAGACCACATCCATCTCAAGCCGCTGGAGTTTCCCCAGCCGATGCAGGGGCTGGCGGTAGAGACCAAGAAGAAGGGCGACGAACAGCGCCTCTTCGACATCCTGCACAAGCTGGAACTGGAAGATCCCTGCTTCGTCGTCGAACGCCATCCGACCACCAACGAAACGGTGATCCGCGGCCTGGGCGAGATGCACCTGCGCAGCAAGCTGGAAAAGATGGTGAGCCAGTACAAGCTGGACGTGTCGACGGCCCCGCCGCGCATTCCCTATCGCGAGACCATTACCCGCAAGGCCGAGGCCACCTATCGACACAAGAAGCAGAGCGGCGGCGCCGGCCAGTTCGGCGAGGTGGCCTTGCGCATCGAGCCGCTGGAGCGCGGCACGGGCTTCGAGTTCGTCGATGCGGTGAAAGGCGGCACCATCCCCGGCGTGTTCATCCCGGCAGTGGAAAAAGGCGTGCGCATGGCGCTCGATTCGGGCGTCATTGCCGGGCAACCGGTGGTCGATCTGCGCGTGGTGGTGTACGACGGCAAGCATCACCCGGTCGACTCCAAGGAAGTCGCTTTCGTCGCCGCCGGCCGCAAGGCGGCGATGGCGGCGATCAAGGAAGCGGCGGCCATCGTGCTCGAGCCCATCGTCAATATCGAGGTGACGGCACCGGAATCGGCCATCGGCGACCTGACCGGCGATCTGGCCGGACGCCGCGGCCATATCACCGGCACCAACGGGCGCGGTCCGGGGACCGTGGCGATCGCCGGCGAGGTGCCGCTGGCGGAAATCGCCGACTACCAGTCGCGCCTCAAGTCGCTGACCGGTGGCCAGGGCAGCTACACCATCGAGTTCGGCCGCTATGCCGCGGTGCCGCCGCCGATCCAGCAGAAGCTGATGGCCCAGCACAAGGTTCACGAGGAAGAAGATTAAGCTTGTCGAGCGGGGGCAGGACCCGGCGCCGTCAAACCGCCGGGAACCTCATTACGAAACGGGTCGTGCCGGCGGCGGAGGTCACGGCAATCTCGCCGCCATGGGCTTCGACGATGGACTTGACGATTGCCAGCCCCAACCCCGCGCCATCGCTGCTGCGGCTGCGCGCCGGGTCGATACGGTAGAAGCGGTCGAACAGGCGCGGCAGATGTTCCGCCGGGATGGTGTCGCCGGTATTTTCGACTCCAACCAGGACCGGCCCGTCGCCGGATGTCTGGGCCGATATCGACACCGAGCCGCCGCGCGGCGTATGCCGGATCGCGTTGGAAAGCAGATTGCTCAAGGCGCGACGTATCATCAGGGCGTCGCCGACCACCTGGCCGGCGCCGCTGCGGGCCATATGCACCCCTTGCTCGTCGGCGAGCGCCTGATAGAAATCCATCAACTGGTCGATTTCCGCGCCGAGGTCGACGGCATCTCGCCGCAGCGACAACTGGCGATTGTCGGTCTTGGCGATGAACAGCATGTCGGCGATCATGCGCGCCAGCCGGTCGTATTCCTCAAGGTTGGAGTAGAGAATTTCCCGGTATTCGGCGGCGGAACGCGCTTTGGACACGGCCACCTGGGTCTGGGTCATCAGGTTGCTTACCGGTGTGCGCAGCTCGTGGGCAATGTCGGACGAGAACTCGGACAGGCGCTTGAACGAATCTTCGAGTCGCGCCAGCATCGCGTTGAATGATACCGCCAGATCCACGACCTCGACCGGCACCCGCTCCAGGGGCAGGCGCGCGTCCAGCCGGTCCGCCGAGATGCCGCGGGCGATGCCGGCGATCACGCGGATCGGCGCCAGTCCGCGGCGGGCAGCCAGCCAGCCGAGCAGGCTGGAGAGGACGATGCCGACGGCCAGCGCGGCCCACAGCATGCGCCGGAAAGCGGCCATGAATTCCTGATGGTGCGCCATGTCGAGCGCCAGCGCCACGGTGTATGCCGCCGGGCCGATTGTCACCATGGCCGCGATGCCGCGGAACTCCCGCCCCTGATTTTCCCAAACCACCGGCTGCAAGGGTTTGGCCAGGAGTCCGCCGGGTCGGCCGTGCAATACCTGGCTAGGAAAGTCGGCGCCCTCCGTGGCGTAAACCGTACGTCCCTGATCCGCATACACGGCGACCGACAGTCCGTGGTGTCCAACCAGCGCATCGTCGAGCTGCGGCGCCAGTTCGTCGTCGCGTGCCGCTGCGCCGGTCTTGCCGAGGACATGCTCGATGAGCGCCATCTTGCCGCCGAGTTCGACCATATCGAGCATCTCGAAATGCTCTTCGACCAAATAGCCGATCACGGTGCCGATGGTCAGCAGCACGGTGGCTGAAACGGCGGCGAAGAGCAGCGCCAATCGAACGGTGAGCGAAGAGCTGCGCATCAGGACGCCTCCGCCGGGCAGTGCCCCGAAGGAAATCCCCTCGGGGGACCCCAAGGAGGCGACCAGCCATCACATGGAAGCCGCGTTAGCGGCCGAACTACCGTCATCCCCTTCCACGTGAGGGGGGGTGGGGGGAAGGTACTCACGCCTCCGGTTCCTCGAGTACATAACCCATGCCGCGCACGGTGCGGATCAGCTTGGGCTCGAAATCATCGTCCATCTTGGCGCGCAGGCGGCGCACCGCCACCTCGATGACGTTGGTGTCGCTGTCGAAGTTCATGTCCCACACCTGGGAGGCGATCAGCGAGCGCGGCAGCACTTCGCCCCGCCGCCGCATCAACAGTTCGAGCAGGCCGAACTCCTTGGCGGTCAGATCGATCCGTCGTCCGCCGCGCATAACGCGCCGGCGCAGCAGGTCGAGTTCCAGGTCGGCGACACGCAGCAGTTCCGGCTCCTTGGCTTTGCCACGGCGCAGCAGGGTGCGCGCCCGCGCCAGCAATTCAGCGAAGGCGAAGGGCTTGACCAGGTAATCGTCGGCGCCAAGTTCCAGACCCTTGACGCGATCCGTCACCTGGTCGCGCGCGGTGAGGAACAATACCGGCATCTCCTTGCCGGCTCGGCGCATGGCCTCAAGGATCTGCCAGCCGTCCAGGCCCGGCAGCATCACGTCGAGCACCACCAGGTCGTAGGTCTCGCTCAGCGCCAGGTGCAGGCCGTCCTCGCCGTCGCGCGCCAGATCGACAACGAAGCCGGCCTCGCTCAAGCCTTGCTTGAGGTAGTCGCCGGTCTTCACCTCGTCTTCGACGATGAGGATCTTCATTTGACTTCGGTTGGCCCGTGCCGCTGAATCTCGATAGTGGTATGGACGATCTCTTCATGCTTGGCCAGCTGCGCACGAACGCGCTGCGGGGTCAATTCGAGGTCGTCGGTGACCAGGCTCAGCGCGCACGCATACACGCTCTTGCCGACGCGCCAGACATGGAGATCGGCGATCCGGGTGGCGCCGGCTGGCGGCAGCGCTGCAACGGCATCGCGGATTTCCTGCACCACCGGATGATCCATCTCGCGATCGAGCAATACTTTGCCGGTCTCGATGATGAGATTTTTCGCCCAGATGGCCACCAGGGCCGCACCGACCATGCCCATCGCCGGGTCCAACCAGGACCAGCCGTACATCCAGCCGCCAGCCAGGGCGACTATCGCCAGCACCGAGGTGGCCGCGTCGGCGATGACGTGCAGATAGGCGGATTTCAGGTTGAGGTCGTGGCCATGCGAGTTTTCGTGCGAGGGTTCGTTGCTGTGCTCGTGGCCGTGATGATGATCGTGGTGGTCATGGTGGTCGTGGGCGCCGCCGAGAATGACGGCGCAGACGATGTTCACCGCCAGACCGACAACGGCGACGTTCAGCGCTTCCTGGTAGTGGATGGACTGCGGTGCAAGGATCCGCTCGACCGATCCCACCACCATCATCGCCGCCACGCCCAGCAGGAAAATCGCGCTGGCGAATCCCGTCAGCACCTCGATCTTCCAGGTCCCGAAGGCGAAGCGCGGGTCGCGCGCATAGCGCCGGGCGGCGGCGTAGGCGAACGCGCTGCCGCCGATAGCCACGGCATGCGAGCTCATATGCCAGCCGTCGGCCAGCAGCGCCATCGAGTTGAACCACCAGCCGGCGACTATCTCGATCACCATCATCGCCGCGGTGATCCACATCACGGTCCGCGTGCCCCGTTCCGCCGCATGGCTGCCGTGGTCAAATACGTGCTCGTGCGACCATTCCGACAAGCCGTGAGTCTGCATGGTGCCTTACCTCATCTGCAAAATTGTTGAGTGGTTGAGTGGTTGAGTGGTTGAGTGGTTGAGTGGTCCGCCCGACCCACCAGGTCGGCAATCCGGCGGACCGCCAAGCCGATGGCGGCAACGGAATTGTACGCATCATACTAGGGGGCCCTGCCGGGCGCCAAGGTCGCAGCCCGGCCCAGTCCGGTTCGCGGACGGTCATTTGACGGCGATGTCGCCATTCATGGCGGCCTCGAATAGACCTGATTGCAGGCAAGCGAAGTCCGCCTTGCCGGCTTTGGCGAAACGCCATACCAACGCCGCAGTCTTGCCGGGATCGATGGATCGTGCGCTGACTTTCCGCCCGACGAGTGCTGATCCCCGCGGTTGAATGCCGCGCCTGGGGCAAACACGAGCCCCTGCGATACGAGTCGAATGAGTCGTTTCATCGATGTATTCCTTCTACAGGGGGGCAGGTTCACCAGCCGTGCATACACCGCCGCTACGGTTCCATGCTGCGGGTAAGACGCCATTCCTTGATCAAGGCATAGAGGGCTGGAATCACCGCCAGCGTCAATACCGTCGAGGAAATCATGCCGCCGACCATCGGTGCCGCGATGCGGCTCATCACTTCTGACCCGGTGCCGGTTCCCCACATGATCGGCAACAGGCCGGCCATGATCGCCACCACGGTCATCATCTTCGGCCGCACGCGCTCGACGGCGCCTTCCATCACGGCGGCGTAAAGATCGCCGACAGTCGGCGCACCGCCGGCCTGGCGACGTTGCGTCTTGATGTCTTCCCAGGCATGGTCGAGATAGATCAGCATCACCACGCCGGTCTCGGCGGCGACGCCGGCCAGCGCGATAAAGCCGACCGCCACCGCCACCGACAGGTTGTAGTCGAGCAGCCACATCAGCCAGATCCCGCCGACCAGGGCGAAGGGGACCGACAGCATCACGATCAGGGTTTCGGTCAGGCGCCGGAAATTGAGATAGAGCAGCAGGAAGATGATCAGCAGCGTCACCGGGATGACCACCTTCATTTTCTCGATAGCGCGCTCCATATACTCGAACTGGCCGCTCCAGGTAATGTAGTAGCCGGGGGGGAATTTGACCTGCGCGGCAACCGCCTTCTTCGCGTCGGCCACGTAGCCGCCGATGTCCCGTTCGCGGATGTCCACGTAGATGTAAGCCGAGAGCAAGGCGTTCTCGGTGCGTATGCCGGGCGTTCCCTTGGCGACCTCGACCTTGGCCACCTGGCCGAGCGGGATCATCGCCTGGGCCTGTCCGATTTCACCCCCAATCGGGATCAGCACTTGGCGCGCAATCTGCTGTGGGTCGGCGCGCAATTCGCGCGGGTAGCGCACCGTCACGCCGAAGCGCTCGCGGCCTTCGACGGTGGTCGTCACCATTTCGCCGCCCAGCGCGGTGCCGATCACATCCTGCAATTCCCCTACGGACAGGCCGTAGCGGGCCAATTGGCTGCGATCCGGTTCGATGTTGAGGTAATAGCCGCCGGTGATGCGCTCGGCGAACGCGCTGGAAGTGCCGGGAACGGTCTTCACGACCGCCTCGATCTGCTTGGCCAGCGTCTCCATTTCATCGAGATTCTTGCCGAACACCT
>JBAYJH010000136.1:0-12158 GCA_041665185.1 Sterolibacterium sp. | reverse complement strand
CGAAAACTGTAGATGACTTCGAAGCATTGTTGCCGTGGCGCCTCGTTTCTCCTACCTCTTGATCTGACCCTCATCACACGCCGAGGTCGACGCAGTCAAGAGCGTCGATAGAAGATCGCTTACGAAACTTCGACACTTGATGTTTGTTAGTACCCTGTCCGTCTTGATCCCGGGCACCGCGTTGGCGCAGCAGGGCGGCATGATGAATGGTGGTGGCTGGGGCGGTGGCTGGATGGGTGATTACGGTGTGGTTTGGACGCCGATCTTGCTTGTCATCGTGATTGCCGGTCTCGTGGCATTGTTCGTCAAGCAAAAGGGCAAGTGAATGGATCACTGCTTTAACTACATTGCCTCCAAGGGTATTGGCTTCGTCATGCACTGCCTCACCCGTAAGGCCAAAAAATGCGTCGGTCTCAAAATGTCCTACGAAGTTCTCATGAATCACCTTCGCTCTCGTCATAACACTGTTGCACTTTGCAACTGAATCGGCTTTAGGGAACAGAAGAGACGTAATGAAACGCGCCATTTCCCAGATTGCAATTTGCGCTTGTACTGTGTTGTTCGTAGCGGGTTGCAGCAAAACCGATAGTCCCCAGTCGCCGAAAGCGGCTCAGCAACTGCCATCTGCGCAGGGAGCCGTGGCGCCGCCTTCTTCCACCCCGCCTCCTATGCCCGAACCTATCGTGCCAAAGGGTGCCGAGGCACGCTCTCCACTGCCGGGCCAGGCCGGAGACACCTCAAGCGAGGCATTCAAGGACGGTGGCAGGCAGGATCCGCACAAGTAATCGTTATTGCAAGCAAGATCAAACCGTACCAGATTGGTTACAAAGAGTCGCCAGTGACAGAAATTTCAATTTATTCAACTCTGAAGGACAGACCACAATGAAAACCTCAATGCTAATTGCCATAATCTTTGCCTGCGGCCTATCGGCGCCTATCGTATCAGCGCAGGAGAAGTCCGAACCGGCCAAGCCGGCGATCAACAAGGACACAACTAATCAGATGCCACAGTTGCGGCAAAACATGATGAAGGCGCAAAAGCAGATAGACAAGATTCGCTCCACGACGGACGCGACGGAATATCAGAAGCTTATGCAGGCGCACATGGATACCATGCAAGGAAGCATGGCGATGATCCGCCACATGCACGGCCCGATGATGGATGGGGTAGTTGAGCACGCCGGAATGAAGAAGGCGGGCAGCAAGAGGGGCAGTGATAGGACGCACTACGAAATGATGGAACAACGAATGGATTCGATGCAGATGATGATGGAGCAGATGTTGCAGCATGATCAGGCAGCGCACTCCACGCCCTCCAAATAGTGCCGGGGACCGAGTCGGTGTTACCTACAGAAGTGAAAGCGCGCAATTTCGAGGCGAAATCTGAAACTTCGGCGGTGACGGTCCGCGGTTGGTGCCACCCTACGTTGTCCTCGCCCCGCTGGCCGAGGTAAGGCAACGCCTGTCGCTGAACATTCGGATGTCACAGTAGCTGCTTCACTTCGCAACAAGTCGCGCACCGAGAAGAACAACGAATGCCTCAAATGATGGGTCGGGTAGGGCCAGTGAGGTCTTTTGAGAACGGCCCTTCAGGTACGCGGCGCCGAAATTCTCGATAGCGTTTCTCCAGTGACCGCTGCTCGCCAGGTTGCGGACCCTCGCGCCCGTGGGCTGGGCGGCCGCTCCTTGCTGGTTGCGGACGAGACGAATGACTCCTTAGGAAGTCAAAAATCTCGCCAAAACTCCTCTATGCGAAGCAGTAAGCAAGTCGATGCCATCCGATATTTCACCACTACTACGAAAGTAGTTGTCACCATCCCGGCACCTCCCGCAATAACTGAGAGTCGCATCGTCGTCCTCAAACGACATACACGCTGCGATCATGGAACCGAGAAAGCGGAACGCGTACTAACCGATACGGGAATTTCGGGCGCATTGGCTAACAAACGGGCAATCGTTGTTGAAATTGCTGCCGGTTCCCCCAGCGGTTCCCCTGGGAGCAAAACCAAAGAAAAAGGGTTTCAACCTCTCGGCTGAAACCCTTGGTATGACTGGTCGGGACGGAGTGATTCGAACACTCGACCCCTTGCACCCCATGCAAGTGCGCTACCAGGCTGCGCTACGCCCCGACTTGTGAAAATTATACCAGATCGTGCCGTCGAAACGACTTGACCAGCTCACGCGGAATGGCGAATCGGCGGTTTGGGATTCAAACGCGCAGGAATTCGATGATGCTGGCGATTTCGGCGCGCAGCGGCAAGGCGACTGCCGGCAGTTGTTCGGGCGTTTCGCGGGGTGCCGTCTTGGCTGGGGGTTCTTCCAGGCGGTGGCGGGCGCCGCTGATGGTGAAACCTTCCTGGTAGAGGAGTTCGCGGATGCGGCGGACCAGCAAGACTTCGTGGTGCTGGTAGTAGCGGCGGTTGCCGCGCCGCTTGACCGGGCGCAGTTGCGTGAATTCCTGCTCCCAGTAGCGCAACACGTGCGGCTTGACGCCGCATAAATCGCTGACTTCGCCAATCGTGAAATAACGCTTGGCGGGGATCGGCGGAAGTACGGTCTTATTGTCCGACGTGGCCATTGCTGCCGAGCTTGAGGTTTTCGACGGCAAGTTTGAGTTTCTGGCTGGCGTGGAAGGTCACGACGCGGCGCGCGGTGATGGGGATTTCCTCACCGGTCTTGGGATTGCGGCCGGGCCGTTGCGGTTTGTCGCGCAACTGGAAGTTGCCGAAGCTGGACAGTTTGACGCTGTCGCCGTTCTCCAGCGCGCCGCGGATTTCTTCAAAAAAGCTTTCGACCATGTCCTTGGCCTCGCGTTTGTTCAGGCCCACTTTTTCGAACAGCAAATCGGCCAGTTCCGCCTTGGTCAATGTCATGTTGCCCCCTGAATTGTTGTTAGGTCGGTTTAAGTCCGCAATGCCGCGGCGAATTTATTGACTGCAATTTCGATCAGACCGTTGATCACCGCATCGGCTTCGCTGTCCGCCATAGTTTTTTCAGTATCTTGCATAACTATGTGGAACGCAAGGCTTTTTTGCTGCTGGTCGACACCCTTGCGGTGGTAGACATCGAACAACTGAATGTCGCGCACGATGGCCGGCGCCGCCGCGCGCAGGGCGTCGAGCAGGGGTTGCAGCGGTTGATCGTAAGCCACCAGCAAGGCAAGGTCGCGCTCCACCGAGGGAAAGCGCGAGACTTCCTGGTAGTGCGGCAAAGGCTGGCGTGTCAGCGCACTGAGCTCGATCTCGCAGACGATGGGCGCGAGGTTGCCCAGGCTCGCCAACTCGTATTTTTGCACCCACTGCGGATGCAATTCGCCGATCATGCCGATGGCCTTGCCGTCGAGTTGGATCGTCGCCGCGCGGCCGGGATGCAGGGCCCCCGCCGAGTTGGGGGGGAGGGCAGGGTGGGCCAACTCCACGAACCTCAGTTGTTGCCGCGGAAACAGCGACTCGACATCGGCCTTGAGGTCGAAGAAATCGACGTTGCGGGTCGGCTCGCCCCATTGTTCAGGGTCGGCCGGTCCCGCACACAGCGCGGCGACCCGCAGGGGTTGGGCGTAGCCCGCGACGGGGAAGGCGGCGGTATCGCGCAAGAAGGCGCGGCCGATCTCGAAGACCCGGACGCGCCGGGTGCGCCGCTTGAGGTTGTAGGCCAGCGTGTTGACCAGGCTGCCGATCATGCCCGAGCGCATAACGCCCATTTGGCTGGCGAGCGGGTTGGCGAGTGCGATGGGGTCCGCGTTGCCGTAGAAATCGGCTTCCCAGGCGGCATCGACGAAACTGTAATTAACGACTTCCTGGAAGTCCCGCTCCGCCAACTGGTGGCGCAATGGCATGGTAGTGCGTTGTTCTTCGGGCAGCGGCAGCATCGCCAGGCTACCGTTGGGCAGCGGCGCGGGGATGTTGTCGTAGCCGTGCAGGCGGGCAATTTCCTCGATCAGGTCTTCCTCGATTTCGATGTCGTAGCGGTATGAGGGCGGCGTAATGACGAAGTCGTCCGCGGTGCGGGTCAAGGGGAAGCCCAGGCCTTGTAGCAACTTCTCTATCTGGGCCACCGAGAGCTGGATGCCGAGGACTTTCGCGGCGCGCGCGCTGCGCAGCCGGACCGGGGGACGTTGCGGCAGATGGGCCGGCGACACGGCTTCGACGACCGGGCCGGGACTGCCGCCGCAGATGTCGAGTATCAGTTGCGTGGCGCGTTCGATGGCGGCGCGCTGTAACTGGAAATCGACGCCGCGCTCGTAACGGTACGAGGCATCGCTGGAAAAGCCCAGGGCACGCGCCTTGCCGGCGATGGCGGCGGGGGAGAAGAAGGCGCTTTCGAGGAACAGGTCGGTGGTGGCGTCGCCGATGCCGCTGTCCTCGCCGCCCATGATGCCCGCCAGCGCCAGTGCTCGGGCGCCATGGCGCTCGTCGGCGATCAGGGCGGTGTCGGCGGCGGGGGTGACGACCTGCTCGTTGAGGAGCTGGAGTTGCTCGCCGGCCCGCGGATAGCGTACGTGGATGCTGCCGTCGAGTTGAGCATTGTCGAAGGCGTGGAGCGGCTGGCCGAGTTCGAGCATGACGTAGTTGGTGACGTCGACCAGCGCGCTGATAGCGCGGATACCGCTACGTTCAAGGCGCTGCTTCATCCATTCGGGCGAGGCGGCACGGCCATTGACCCCGCTGACGATGCGGCCGCAGTAACGCGGGCAGGCGCTGGGGGCATCGAGCAGGATGGCGCGCTGGCGGTCGTGCGTGGCCGGTATCGCCGCCAGTGCCGGCAGGGTCAGCGGGGCGCCGCTCAAAGACGCGACTTCGCGGGCAATGCCCTGCAAGGAGAGACAGTCCGCGCGATTCGGGGTGAGCTTGAGGGTGAACAGGGTGTCGTCGAGCAGCAGGTGCTGGCGGATATCCTGCCCCACCAGCGCGTCCTGCGCCAGCGCCAGCAGGCCGCCGTGGTCCTCGGAGATGCCCAGTTCGCGGGCCGAACAGAGCATGCCGAAAGACTCGACGCCGCGCACCTTGGCCTTCTTGATGGTGATGCCCGGCAAGGCCGCGCCGACCAGGGCGCAGGGCACTTTCATGCCTGCCGCCACATTCGGTGCGCCGCAGACGATTTGCAGGGGCTCGCCGAGTCCGGCATCGACGCGGCAGAGCTTGAGCTTGTCGGCGTCGGGATGTTTGTCGACCGCCAGCACCTGGGCCACCACGACGCCGCTGAAGGCAGGGGCGACGGGCCGCATCTCCTCGACTTCGAGGCCGGCCATGGTCAGCAGGTGCGCCAGTTCCTGGCTGGAAAGCGGCGGATTGACGAGGGTGCGCAGCCAGTGCTCGGAAAACTGCATGGTATCAGTTGAATTGGGCTAGGAAACGCAGGTCGCCATCGTAGAACAGGCGCAGGTCATCGATGCCGTAACGCAGCATGGTCAGGCGATCCGGGCCCATGCCGAAGGCGAAGCCGGTGTAGCGCTCGGGATCGATGCCGCCGTGGCGCAGCACATTGGGATGGACCATGCCGCAGCCGCCGATCTCCAGCCAGCGGCCTTCCATCGAGCCGCTCATGAAGGCCACGTCGATCTCGGCGGAAGGCTCGGTGAAAGGGAAGAAGGAGGGGCGAAAGCGCGTCTTGAGGTCATCGCTCTCGAAGAAACGCCGCAGGAAATCGGCGGCGACGCCTTTGAGGTCGGCGAAGCTGACGTTTTCGCCCACCCACAATCCTTCGACCTGATGGAACATCGGCGAATGGGTGGCGTCCGAATCGACCCGATAGACGCGTCCCGGGGCGATGATGCGGATCTCGGGCATGTGCTCCAGGTGGCCGTATTGGGCCACGTGTGCCTGCATGTAGCGGATTTGCACCGGGCTGGTATGCGTGCGCAGCAGTACGCCGGGCGCGTTTTCGAGATAGAAGGTGTCGTGCATCGAGCGCGCCGGATGATTCTCGGGCGTGTTCAGTGCCGTGAAGTTGTACCAGTCTTCCTCGATCTCGGGGCCGTCGGCGACTTCGAAGCCGATGCTGCGGAATAGTTCCTGGATGCGCTCCAGGGTGCGGATGGCCGGATGCAGGCCGCCGCGTCCGCGGCCGCGGCCGGGCAGGGTGATGTCCAGCGCCGAGGCATCCAACTGGGCTTCCAGGGCGGCGCGCTTGATGGCGTCGCGGCGGGCGTTGAGGCTGGCCTCGATCCGGTCCTTGGCGTGGTTGATGGCGGCGCCCGCGCTGCGGCGTTCCTCCGCCGGCATCTTGCCGAGTCCCTTGAGAAGTTCGGTCAGCGAGCCGCTCTTGCCCAGGTAGCGCGCCTTGGCCTGCTCCAGTTGCGCGGCATCATTGATGCCGGCAAATTCGCTGGTGGCGGCGCTGATCAGTTGCTCGATGGGTTGCATACGAGTACCGCGCCGCCGGCATGGCCTGCGGCGCGGGCGCTATCTCCAATCAGGCAGCGACGGTCTTCGGCAAATGGGCCTTGGCCTGGTTCGCGATGGCCGCGAACGCCGGCTTGTCGAACACCGCCAGGTCGGCCAGCACCTTGCGGTCGACCTCGATGGAAGCTTTCTTCAGGCCGTTCATCAGGCCGCTGTAGTTCATTCCCAGCTCCCGCGCGCCGGCGTTGATACGGGCGATCCACAGGGCGCGGAACTGGCGCTTCCTCTGGCGACGGTCGCGGTAGGCATACTGCCCCGCTTTCATCACCGCTTCCTTGGCGATACGATAGACGTTCTTGCGCCGGCCGCGATAGCCCTTGGCTGCGTCGAGAACCTTCTTGTGGCGCGCGCGCGCCGTTACACCGCGTTTGACTCTTGGCATGTCGTGATCTCCTTACGCGTAGGGCATCATCGCGCGGACGGACTTCACGTCGGCGGCAACTACTGCGGTTGTCCCGCGCAACTGGCGCTTGGACTTGGTGGTTTTCTTGGTGAGGATGTGACGCTTGAATGCAGAGGCGCGCTTGATGCTGCCCCCGGCGCGCACCTTGAATCGCTTCTTGGCACCGCTCTTGGTTTTCATCTTCGGCATCGAAGATACTCCTTTTCTAACATGGCACCAGGTGACCTTCGCTATGAAGATGCTTGTATGACCCGCAGCCACTTGTATCGTCTGCCACGCTTTCGGCTTACTGCCGACAGCGGACAAACGGATTCGCTATTTTGCTGCTACCTTCCTCAAGGGCGCCAGCACCATCACCAACTGGCGGCCCTCCATCTTGGGGAACTGTTCGACCACCCCATGTTCCAGCAAATCCGCCTTGACCCTTTCCAACAGGCGTATGCCGAATTCCTGGTGGGCCATTTCGCGGCCGCGGAAGCGCAAGGTCACTTTAGTTTTGTCGCCTTCCTGCAAAAACTTGATCAGGTTACGCAGCTTGATCTTGTAATCGCCCTCGTCGGTACCCGGACGGAACTTGATTTCCTTGACCTGGATCTGCTTCTGCTTGAGCTTCGCGTCATGCGCCCGCTTGGCTTCCTGGTACTTGAATTTGCCGAAGTCCATGAGGCGGCAAACCGGCGGTTGCGCCGTGGGCGCAATTTCAACCAGATCCACACCTTTTTCTTCAGCCAGATCGAGCCCGACACGCAACGGCACGATCCCAAGTTGTTCAGCATCCAGCCCAACCAGTCGAATCTCGGGGGCGTTTATTTCATTGTTGACGCGCTGCGTCTTTTCCTGGGCGATGGTTCAGTTCTCCAATTGATCAATAAATCAGGCCGTCGCGAGTTGCGCACCACGCACGCCTCGTTCCTGCAAAAGGCGCTCGATCAACGATTCGGGAGACATCTGCCCGAGATCAAGATTGCCTCGGGCACGCACGGCGACCATCCCCGCAGCCTTTTCCTTGTCGCCTATAACGACAATGTAAGGCCGCTTTAACAAGCTATGTTCGCGTATTTTATAGTTTATTTTCTCGCTACGCAAATCCGATTCAACGCGCAGGCCGGCCGAGCGTAGTTTTTCCGCCACACTTGTCGCGTAATCGGTCTGGGCTTCGGAGATATTCATCACCACCGCCTGCACCGGCGAGAGCCACAAAGGGAAGGCGCCGGCATGGTGTTCGATGAGGATGCCGATGAAACGCTCCAGTGAACCCAGCACCGCGCGATGCAGCATCACCGGCGTGTGGCGGGCATTGTCGTCGCCCACATATTCGGCGCCGAGGCGTTCCGGCAGGGAGAAGTCGAGCTGCAAGGTGCCGCACTGCCAGACCCGGCCGAGGCAATCCTTCAGGGAAAACTCGATCTTCGGCCCATAGAAAGCGCCTTCGCCGGGCTGCAAATCGAACTTCAGTCCCTTGGCTTCCAGCGATTGCGCCAGGGCCGCTTCGGCGCGATCCCAGGCTTCCTCGGAGCCGATGCGCTTTTCCGGTCGCGTGGATAATTTGACGAGGATTTCCTCGAAGCCGAAATCGGCATAGACCTTGCGCAACAGGTCGATGAAGGCCAGCGACTCGGACTGGACCTGGTCTTCGGCGCAGAAGATGTGGGCGTCGTCCTGGACGAAGCCGCGCACGCGCATGATGCCGTGCAGCGCCCCGGACGGTTCGTTGCGGTGGCAGGAGCCGAACTCCGCCAGGCGCAGCGGCAGTTCGCGATAGCTCTTGATGCCCTGGTTGAATATCTGCACGTGGCCCGGACAGTTCATCGGTTTCACCGCATAGTCGCGGTTTTCCGACGAGGTCGTGAACATGCTCTCGTGATAGTTTTCCCAGTGGCCGGATTTTTCCCACAAGGCGCGGTCCATTACCTGCGGCGTCTTGACTTCCCGATAGCCGTGCTGGGCCAGCAGGCCGCGCATGTATTGCTCGATCTCCAGCCAGATCGTCCAGCCATGCGGATGCCAGAACACCATACCGGGCGCTTCCTCCTGAAGATGGAACAGGTCGAGGCTCCGGCCGAGCTTGCGGTGGTCGCGCTTCTCGGCCTCTTCCAGCATGTGCAGGTAGGCGTCGAGTTCTTCCTTCTTGGCCCAGGCGGTGCCGTAGATGCGCTGCAACTGCTCGTTCTTTGGGTCGCCGCGCCAGTAGGCCCCGGCCAGCTTCATCAGTTTGAACACTTTCAGCTTGCCGGTGGACGGCACGTGCGGGCCGCGGCACAGGTCGACGAAATCGCCTTCGCGGTACAGCGACACTTCCTGATCGGCGGGTATCGCCGCGATCAGCTCGGCCTTGTAGTGCTCGCCGATGGATTTGAAGAATTCGACGGCTTGGTCGCGCTGCCAGACTTCGCGCGTCACCGGAAAGTCCTGCTTGGCGAGTTCCGCCATGCGTTTCTCGATGGCGGCCAGGTCTTCGGGTGTGAATGGCCGCTGGTAGGCGAAGTCGTAGTAGAAACCGTTTTCCACCGTCGGGCCTATGGTCACCTGGGCATCCGGGAACAGCTGTTTGACCGCGTAAGCGAGCAGGTGGGCGGTCGAGTGACGGATCACCTCGATGCCGTCGGCATCCTTGTCGGTGACGATGGCGACTGCGGCGTCGTTGTCGATTCGATGCGACAGATCGACCAGCTTGCCATCGACGCGACCCGCCAGGGCCGCCTTGGCCAATCCGGGGCCAATGGAAGTCGCCACTTCCGCCAGCGTAACCGGCTGCGGAAAGTTGCGTTGGGAGCCATCGGGCAGTGTCAGGACCGGCATGATCAATTTTCCAAAATGTATTACAGGTTCGTGTTTCCAACGCGGTCTGTGCGTAGGTTGCCGAAGCGTTCGGCCGGCGGCGAAAATAAGCTTGGAAGTATAACAAAGGCAGACCCATACCGATCGGAGAATTTGCAGACCGATAGTGCGGCGCCCGCCGGAAGTCCAGCGCGGATGCCGTTTTGGCCTGCATTGCGCGAAGATATTCAAGGACCCTGCGCAGAATGTTTACTTGCAGGTAAAATCACCCTCTGGAACTGGGCGGGCCGCGAGCCTGCAATCAGCCGCCGGGGGCGAAAATGGCTTGGTATCTTTACATGATTGAATGCGAGGATGGCAGCATCTACACCGGGATCGCCATCGACGTGGCGCTACGTTATGCTGCTCACGCCAGCGGAAAGGGCGCCCGTTATACTCGCTCCCACCGGCCCCGGCGACTGCTGTTCAGCTACGAGTATGCCGACAAGTCATCGGCCCTGAAGGCCGAATATGAAATGAAGCGCTTGACCGCCGCCGAGAAACGCACCTTCTGCATGCAGCACGGTGTCTGAAAAAGGAAATAAGCATGACGACTGAAGAACAGCGCTCCCCTCACGCAAGGCTCCGCGAACTGCTGGCGATACCGGAGCGCTTGCGTACCGACGCCCAGTGGGACGAAATCATCGAGATCGAGATCAGCCAGGGGCCAAAGAAGCCGTCCGGCAACATGTCGAAGCCGTCGTCCCAAGCGCCGTCGCGCCAGCCGGACAGGAAGCCATCCGTACCGGGCAAGCACATGCGCAAGCGGCGGCCCGGCGGGCATGACAAGTAGACACCTCGACGACAGTCTCGTCCTGGAGTATTCCAGGTAGTCGTTTTTTGGGTCCCGCTATTTCCAGGACCGATGGCGTCGCTGCATGAGTTGTCAAGCCGCTGATTGGCTTGTTCGCGCCGAGCGCTTTGTTGCTCATGCCTGATGAGGCCAGTCGACCAAGTTCCGACATGAAAAATCATTCCGTGACGCTGTGGATAAACAGTTTTCTTGCCGAGCGCAAGTTGCGCGCGAATTCGATCATCATCACCGTCTACGGTGATTCGATCGCACCGCACGGGGGAACGGTTTGGCTCGGCAGTTTCATCCGCCTGGTCGAGTCGCTGGGATTGAACCAAAGGATGGTTCGCACCAGCGTGTTTCGCCTGGTCAAGGAAAAATGGCTGGTCTCGGAGCAGATCGGCCGCAAGAGCTTCTACAGCCTGACGGCCTCCGGTCGGCGCCGCTTCGAGCATGCCTATCGGCGCATCTATGACGAGCCGCAGACGCAATGGGAGGGCGGCTGGCAGATTGCCTTCATCACCGGCGGGAAACTCAGTCATTCCCAGCGCGACGGATTGCGCAAGGACTTGCTGTGGGAAGGATTCGGGGTGATAGCCCCGGGCGTGCTTGCGCACCCGTCCGACAGCAGTGCGTCTTTGACTGAGATATTGCGCGAGAACGAGGTCCACGACTTGGTGGTGGTGATGCAGGCACACACGCTCGGCGCGCAGTCGAGCCGGCCCCTGCAAGAACTGGTGAGGGAGTGCTGGAGCCTGGACGTTATTGCCCAGGACTACCAGCGCTTCATCAAGCGCTTCCAGCCGGTACTGCGCTCGCTGAAGACCAGCCGCGCGATTGATCCGGAGCAATGTTTCGTGGTGAGAACGCTGTTGATGCATGAGTTCCGCCGGGTCCTGTTGCGGGACCCGCAGCTGCCGCAGCAATTGCTGCCGAAGGACTGGCCCGGTGAAATCGCGCGCCGGATGTGTCGCGATCTGTATAGCCTGACCCAGTGCGGTGCCGAGCAACACTTGATGGACGTGCTGGAAACCGTCGAAGGGCCGCTGCCGCAACCGGCAAACTATTTCTTCCAGCGATTCGGCGGCGTCCTGGTCAAGGATTGCGGGCTGGATGCGGCATGAATCCATTGCATATCGCCATTGTCGGTGCCGGTCCGTCCGGCCTGTATGTTGCCGATGCGCTCGCGCGCAAACTGGCGCATGCGCATATCGACCTGATTGACCAACTGCCCACGCCCCTGGGCTTGCTTCGCGGCGGTGTTGCCCCCGACCATCAGGCCACCAAGAGTATCGCCCGGCAATTCGAGCGCGTGCTGGGCAAGGAGTGCCTGCGGTTCCGCGGCAATGTCGCCGTTGGCCGCGATGTCAGCTACCTGGAACTCAAGTCCATCTATGACATCGTGGTCGTCTGTATTGGCGCATTGACTGATCGCCGGATGGGGATCCCAGGAGAGGATCTGGCCGGAGTCTATGGCTCAGGTTCCTTTGTCGCCTGGTACAACGGATTGCCCGCCGGGCGCGATCTCGAACCGCTGGTCGATGCCGGCAGCGTCGCCATCGTCGGCAATGGCAATGTCGCGCTGGATATTGCGCGCCTGCTGGGAAAGACCGAGGGCGAGCTGGCGAACTCCGATCTATGCAGGCACGCGCGTTTGAAGCTGGCCGCGGCGTCGCTCAGCGATATCTGGCTGGTCGGCCGCCGCGGGCCGCTGGATGCCGGCTTCACGCCGGCTGAACTGGGT
>JBAYJH010000135.1:0-12174 GCA_041665185.1 Sterolibacterium sp. | reverse complement strand
TGGTCCCCTTGTGGCGCAGCGCCAGGCGCTGGCGCACGCCGAAGCGATGCTGCTCGTCGACCACCGCCAGGCCGAGGCGCTGGAAGTCGACCGCCTCCTCGATCAGCGCGTGAGTGCCGACGGCGACCGCGGCGCGGCCTTCGCGCACGGCGGCGAGCATGGCGAGCTTGTCCTTCTTCTTCAGGCTGCCCGACAGCCACGCCACCTCCAGCCCGAGCGGCACGAGCCAGGAGGAAAGCTTGCGCCAGTGCTGCTCGGCGAGGATCTCGGTAGGCGCCATCAGGGCGCCCTGCCAGCCGTTCTCCACTGCCTGCAACAGCGCCAAAGCCGCGACGATGGTCTGCCGCAGCCGACATCGCCTTGCAACAGGCGCTGCATCGGATGGGCCTGGGTCAGGTCGCCGGCGATCTCGCGCCAGGTGCGCTGCTGCGCGGCGGTGAGCTGGAACGGCAGCTGCGCCAGCAGCCGGGCGCTGAGCGAGCCTTGCGCCCGCAGCGGCGGCGCGGTGCGGGCACGGCGCGCGGCGTAGGCGCGGCGCAGCGATATTTGCTGCGCCAGCAGTTCGTCGAAGCGGATGCGCCGCCAGGCGTCGCGGTTGCGCTGCTCCAGGGCTTCGGGTGTCAGCCCGGCCGGCGGCAGGTGCAGCATGCGCACGGCGGCGTCGAAAGGCATCAGGCGTTGCGCCGCTCGCAGCCCTTCCGGAAGGGTGTCGATCAGGTCGCCCTTCTGTTCGGCGCGTGCCAGCGCGGCGAGGATCAGCTTGCGCAGCATTGGCTGGCTCAAGCCGGCGGTGGTCGGGTAAACCGGCGTCAGCGCCTCGGGCAAGGGCGCGCCCGGCAGCACGCTCCGGGCGCGCGGATGAACCATTTCCGGGCCGAAATACCCGTCGCGGACCTCACCGTAGAGGCGCAGACGCGCACCCGGCGCGAACTGCTTCTGCTGACTGGGATAGAAATTCAGCAGGCGCACCGCGATCATGCCGGAGCCATCGTTTGCGTCGCGGACACGGCTGAGCAACTGGCGGCGCGGGCGGTAGGCGATGTCGGTGCTCACCACGTCGACTTCCACCTGTACCGGCATGCCCGGCGGCGCATCCGCCAGCGGGACGATCTGCGTCTCGTCTTCGTAGCGCAGCGGCAGATGCAGGATCAGGTCGGCATCGCCGTACAGACCGAGCTTGGCCAGCTTGGCGGCGAGCGGCTGGGAGATGTTGCCGAAGCCGCTCGGCTCAGCTTTCGCCATCAGTTGTCGGCGTCGCTATCTCAGCCGAGATACAGAACCGCGTCCGCCTCGACCAGTGCGCCGCGCGGCAACTCCTTGACGCCGACCGCGGCGCGCGCCGGATAAGGCTGTTCGACATAACGCGCCATGACTTCATTCACCTTGGCGAAGTTGCCCAGGTCGGTGAGATAGATGTTGAACTTGACGGCATCGTTGAGGCTGGCGCCGGCGGCGCTGGCCACCGCCTTGAGATTCTCGAAGACGCGCACGATCTGGGCGTCGATGCCGTCGACCAGTTGCATGCTGGCCGGGTCGAAGCCGACCTGGCCGGACAGGTAGACGGTATCGCCGGCCCGCACCGCTTGCGAGTAGGTGCCGATCGCGGCGGGGGCTTGGTCGGTGGCGATGATCTTGCGGGTCATGAGAAGGTCTCCTGATTGGGGGGGATATTTTAGCCGGGCCGGCCCGAATCGTCCTGCGCCGTGCCCGCGATCGGGCTGACCACCGCCCGGGCTGCGGCACGGCTCGCGGCGCCCTACTGCCCTGCCAGGGGAAAATTCAGCTGTTCGAAGATATGCTGCAAGCCGCGGCGCTCACGCGTATTGATGATCAGCGGGGCTTTCAGGTTGGCGCGCAGTTGACCACTGGCCGCGTCCTTCCAGAGGATCACCGCCACCGCGACATCGAGCGGATCGAGCGGATCACCCAGCTTGAGCAGCACCGATTCGGCGTCGCTCAACATGATTTCGAAATTGAAACCCAGTTGCGCCGCGTCGGCAATGTGGAAAGCCAGAGCCGGGTCATCCAGCGACTGGAGGATGAAATACTTGACGTCGCCCTCATCGGGGTGGAACAGCGAGAAGCGCCGGTGATCCTCGAAGCCCGCCAACCCCGCGGGAAACTCGATGATCTTGCCGGGCTCGACTTTCAATTTGCCGAAGCGGGGACTGTCAATATTCATTTGGATTTCTCCGGATCCGATATGTCGTCATACCCCAGGATATTCTATTTCTTGACCGCCACCACCATGCCGGTTTCCATGCCCAGTTGCTTGAGCCTGTCGCGCATCTGTTCCGCTTCCTGGCGGCTCCTGAACGGCCCCACCTGGACGCGGGCCTCGATCTGCGAAGGAATGCCGGCGAGTTCGAGTTTGGCACGCAATTCCTCGGCGTTGGCGGTGGAGTTGAACACCCCCATTTGCAGCAGGAAATTGCCGGATTGCGCCGCTCCGAGCGGCTGCGTGAGGGGCCGGGAGGCCGGGGCAGCTACGCGCGGCGGCCGGACCAGTTGTGCCGCCGGTTCCGCCGGCTTGGGTGCGGACACCGTTTCGCTGGGCTTGAGCATCGCCAGCTTCGGCTCGGCCGGTTTGGTCAGCGGCCGTTCGACGCGTCCCGGCCGGCCCTTCTTGTTGGGCGCGGCGGGGGAGGTGGTTTCCTCCGGCGGGGCGGGGACTTCCTCGACCTTCTTCGGCTCTTCAGCTGGCGCCGGCTCGGCGGGCTTCTCTCCGGGCTTTTCTTCCGGCTTGGCTTCCGGCGCTTTCGGTTCCGTCACCGCCAGCACCGGGGCTTCTTCGGCGGTCTTGAGTGCAACCGGTGCGTTCAGGTTATCCAGCAGCGCCAAGCCGCCCAGCAGGATGGCGATCAACACGGCGGCCGCGGCGACACGCTGGATCAGGCGCTTTTTCAGCACCACATCGTCGGCCGGGAGTTCCATGCTGTTCTCGTCAGTCGTTTTGTCGGTCATGTTCCTCGTACTCCTGCTTGTTGCGGCTCAAAGCCAGCACCAGCTCCGCCTCGCCGATGGAGATGCCGCACTCGTCGGCGATGATCTGCTTGTCCATGCCACGCTGCGCCAGCGACATCGCCTCGTTGTATTGCGGCGATACCCGGCGCGCCGCCTTCAATTGCGCAATCGTCTCCTTGAGACCCGCGACCTCGCCGCGCAATTGGTCCAGCTCGGCCTCGACGCTGGAGCGAAACAGCTGCTCGCCGAACGGCGGGACATCCTTTGATTCCGGCTGCGCCGCCGCTTCCCGCGCCGGCCACCGGCTCTCCGCTTCGGTGGCCTCGGCCTCGGGCTCGCGCAGGTCCAGCCCGCGCTTCAGCGTATAGATCCCGTCGGCATCGAACTTCAAGGCTCTTTCGATGGCCGGAACGCTGGGTTTGCGGCGCCTGATCTGGGACAGGCGCAGCAGCGACACCAGCATATAGACGGCCACCACCGCCACCGCGCAGATGATCGCGTAACGGATGCTGAATTCGGTGAAGTCCATCGCCCCCATCTTCCGGTCAGTCCCCGCTCCTGGCCAATGCCTGGTCGATATCCCAAAGGATATCATCCAATGTCTCTATACCCACCGAAAGCCGGATCAGGTCCGGCGTCACGCCCGCGGCGCGCTGTTCCTGCTCGTTCAACTGGCGGTGGGTGGTCGATGCCGGATGGATCACCAAGCTGCGAACATCGCCGATGTTAGCCAGATGCGAGAGGAATTGCACACTGTCGATGAACTTCTCGCCGGCGGCCTGCTCGCCGCCCACGCCAGACTTGCCAGACTCGGCGGCCCTGATGCCGAAACACAGGATGGCGCTGGCCCCGCGCGGCAGGTAGCGCTGTGCCAGGGCGTGGTAGGGGCTGCTCGCCAGGCCGGGGTAATTGACCCAGGCGACGCCGGGATGGCTTTCGAGATGCTGCGCCACCGCCAGGGCGTTGGCGCAGTGCCGCTCCATGCGCAGCGGCAGGGTCTCGATGCCCTGCAATAACTGCCAGGCGTTGAACGGGGAAAGCGCCGGACCGAAAGTGCGCAGGGTTTCCATGCGCGCCTTCATGGTGAAACCGAAGTTGCCGAAAGTCTCGAAGAACTTGATGCCGTGATAGCCACGCGACGGCTCGGTCATGCCGGGGAAGTTGCCGTTGTCCCAGGGGAAACGTCCCGACTCGACGATGACGCCGCCCATGGTGGTGCCGTGGCCGCCGAGAAACTTGGTGGCGGAGTGCACCACGATGTCCGCGCCGTGGTTTATCGGACGACACAAGTACGGTGACGGCACGGTATTGTCGATGACCAGCGGAACGCCGAATTCATGGGCGATTGCCGCCACCGCCGCGATGTCGAGCACATTCAGGCGCGGATTGGCCACCGTCTCGGCGAACAGGCATCTGACCTTGGGCGTGGCGACCAGCGCACGGCGGAAATTCTCAGGGTCGTCCGGATCGACGAAGACGGTATTGATACCCAGCTTGCGCAGCGACACGTCGAGTTGCGAATAACTGCCGCCGTAAAGAGTGCGCGCCGCGACGATGGCCTCGCCGGCTTCGCACAGCGTGAGCAGCGCCACCATCTGCGCGGCCATGCCGGATGCCACGGCCAGGCCGGCGCGGCCGCCTTCCAGTGTGGCGACGCGTTCCTCCAGGGCCGCTACAGTCGGGTTGGAGAGGCGTGAATAGACATTGCCGAAGGTCTGGAGGTTGAACAGGCTGGCCGCATGCTCGGCCGAATCGAAGACGAAGGAGGTGGTCTGATGGATCGGCAAGGCACGCGCGCCGGTGGCAGGATCGGGCTGCTGGCCGGCATGCAGGCAAAGTGTTTCGACGCCGTAAGAGCGATCGGACATTACCCCTATCCTCGACACGTAACAATGGCGCGGACAAACTATCCGCAATACGGCGATAATATTCGCTCCCGGACCTGCTCAAATGACGAGCAGACCCCGATTTACCCCATGTTTAGAGCCTATCCGATGCCCGCCACGCCTGCCCAGCGCCCTCCCCGCATCACCCTGATCGCCGCGGTGGCGAAGAACCGTGTCATCGGCGCCGGCAACACCCTGCCCTGGCGCTTGCCGGAGGACCTCAAGCGCTTCAAGGCGCTCACCCTCGGCCATCCCATCGTCATGGGACGGAAGACCTGGGAATCGCTCGGCCGGCCGCTGCCGGGCCGGACCAATATCGTCGTCAGCCGCAACGGCGATTTCGCCGCCGTCGGTGCGCAGCGCGTCGGCAGCGTCGCCGAGGCGCTGACGGTAGCCGCCGCCACAGGCAGCGACGAAGTCTTCATCATCGGCGGCGCCGAGATCTACCGGCAGGCTTTGCCCTTCGCCCAGCGCCTGCAATTGACCGAAATCGACCGCGACTTCGCCGGTGATGTACACTTCCCGGCCGTCGATCCGGCCCTGTGGCGGGAGACGGCCCGCGAACCGCACCAGTCCGGCGCGGGTTTTGACTACGCCTTCGTCACTTACGAGCGCCAATAATGACCGCGACCCGAAATCACTCCCGAACGACGCAATCGACGTAGTAACGGGCCGTGCCGTTGGTCTGATCCTTCACCAGGCCGTGGATGTCGGTCTCGAATCCCGGAAATTTCTCGTTGAATTCACGGGCGAACTTGAGATAGCGGACGATGGTTTTGTTGAAGCGTTCGCCGGGGATCAGCAAGGGAATACCCGGCGGGTAGGGCGTGAGCAGCACCGCAGTGACGCGGCCTTCCAGGTCTTCGATGGCCACGCGGTCGATGCGCCGATGCGCCATCATGGCGAAGGCATCGGCCGGACGCATCGCCGGCTCCATATTGGACAGGTACATCTCGGTGGTCAAGCGGGCGATGTCGTTGGCCTTGTAGATGCCGTGGATCTGTTCGCACAGGTCGCGCAGGCCGATCTTCTCATAACGCGGGTGTTTGGCGACGAACTCCGGCAGCACCCGCCACAGCGGCGCGTTCTTGTCGTAGTCGTCCTTGAACTGCTGTAGTTCGGTCACCATGGTGTTCCAGCGGCCCTTGGTGATGCCTATGGTGAACATGATGAAGAACGAGTAGAGGCCGGTCTTCTCGACGATCACGCCGTGCTCGGCCAGATACTTGGTGACGATCGCCGCCGGGATGCCGAATTCGTCGGAGAAATCGCCGTCCACGTCCAGGCCCGGTGTGATCACGGTGGCCTTGATCGGGTCGAGCATGTTGAAACCCTTGGCCAGCTTGCCGAAGCCATGCCAGCGCTCGTCGGCGCGCAGCATCCAGTCGCTGCGGTCGCCGATGCCCTCCTCGCAGAGGTCTTTCGGCCCCCACACCTGGAACCACCAGTCGGCCCCCCATTCCTCGTCGACCTTGCGCATGGCGCGGCGGAAATCGAGCGCCTCGGCGATGGACTCCTCCACCAGGGCGTTGCCGCCCGGCTCTTCCATCATCGCCGCGGCCACGTCGCAGGAAGCGATGATGGCGTACTGCGGCGAAGTCGAGGTGTGCATCAGGAAGGCTTCGTTGAACACGTCGCGGTCGAGCTTGCGCGTCTCGGAGTCCTGCACCAGGATTTGCGAAGCCTGGGAGAGGCCGGCCAGCAGCTTGTGGGTAGACTGGGTCGAGAACAGCATCGACTCCTTGCAGGGCGAGCGGTTCTTGCCGATGGCGTGCATGCCCTTGTAGAAGCTGTGGAAGGTCGCATGCGGCAGCCAGGCCTCGTCGAAATGCAGGGTGTCGACCTTGCCGTCGAGCATGTCCTTGATGTCCTCGACGTTGTAAAGGATGCCGTCATAGGTGCTCTGGGTGAGAGTCAGCACGCGCGGCTTGGCGTCCGGGTCGCGCTCCAGGGTCTCGCGGGCGAAGGGATTGGCGAGGATCTTCTTCTTGATGTTCTCCCACTTGAATTCGCTCTTGGGGATCGGCCCGATGATGCCATAGTGGTTGCGTGTCGGCATCAGGAACACCGGCACCGCGCCGGTCATCATGATGGCGTGCAGTATCGACTTGTGGCAGTTGCGGTCGACCACCACGATGTCGCCCGGCGCCACCGTCGAGTGCCAGACGATCTTGTTCGAGGTCGAGGTGCCGTTGGTGACGAAGAACAGGTGGTCGGCCGAGAAGATGCGCGCCGCGTTGCGCTCCGACGCCGCCACCGGGCCGGTGTGGTCGAGCAGTTGGCCGAGTTCGTCGACCGCGTTGCAGACGTCGGCGCGCAACATGTTCTCGCCGAAAAACTGGTGGAACATGCGCCCCACCGGACTCTTCAGGAAGGCCACGCCGCCGGAATGGCCGGGGCAGTGCCAGGAATAGGACCCGTCCGATGCGTAATGCACCAGGGCGCGGAAAAACGGCGGCGCCAGCGATTCCAGATAATCCTTGGCCTCGCGCACCACATTGCGGGCCATGAACTCCGGCGTGTCCTCGAACATGTGGATGAAGCCGTGCAATTCGCGCTGCACGTCGTTGGGGATGTGGCGCGTGGTGCGCGTCTCGCCGTAGAGGAAGATCGGGATGTCGCTGTTGCGGAAGCGGATTTCCTCGACGAAGGCGCGCAGGCCGGCGATGGTCTCATCGGCCTTGTCGGAAGTGAATTCCTCGTCGTCGATCGACAGGATGAACACCGACGCCCGGCTCTGCTGCTGGGCGAAGGAAGACAGATCGCCGAAGCTGGTGACGCCCAGCACTTCCATGCCCTCTTCCTCGATGGCCTTGGCCAGCGCGCGTATGCCCAGGCCCGAGGTGTTCTCGGAACGAAAATCTTCGTCGATGATGACGACGGGAAAACGGAAACGCATGGCTGACTCCTAGATCTTCGGCAGGGTGACGCCGACCTGCCCCTGGTACTTGCCGCCGCGATCCTTGTAGGAAGTCTCGCAGACTTCGTCGGACTCGAAGAACAGCACCTGGGCGACGCCTTCGTTGGCGTAGATCTTGGCCGGCAGCGGCGTGGTGTTGGAGAACTCCAGGGTCACGAAACCCTCCCACTCCGGCTCGAAAGGAGTGACGTTGACGATGATGCCGCAGCGCGCATAGGTGCTCTTGCCCAGGCAGACGGTCAGGACATTGCGCGGAATGCGGAAGTACTCGACGGTGCGCGCCAGGGCGAAGGAATTCGGCGGGATGATGCAGTAGTCGGCCTTCACTTCGACGAAGGAGTTGGGATCGAAGTTCTTCGGGTCGACGATGGTGCTGTTGATGTTGGTGAACAGCTTGAATTCGTTCGAGCAGCGGATGTCGTAGCCATAACTCGAGGTGCCGTAGGAGACGATCTTGCGGCCGTCGATGTCGCGAACCTGGCCGGGCTCGAACGGCTCGATCATGCGATGTTGCTCCGCCATGCGGCGGATCCATTTATCGGATTTGATGGACATTGCGCTGAGACACCCAAAAGAAAAAACGCCAAGGGCGCGATTTTACGCGCACTCTTGGCGGATTGCGTCAACTCGCCGGCGTGAATTTGTCAGGTGTTCTGGACGACGATATTCGGGAATTTGGAGGTCATATCCTTGGCCTGGTCGGCGATCTTCACCGCCACCCGGCGGGCGATCTCGCGGTAGATCTCCGCCACCCGCCCGTCCGGGTCGGCCACCACGCTGGGCGTGCCGGCGTCGCCCTGGACGCGGATGCTGACGTCGAGCGGCAGGGCGCCGAGCATCTGGACCTCGTAATCCTTGGCCATCTGGTCACCGCCGCCGCTGCCGAATATGTGCTCCTCGTGGCCGCACTTGGAGCAGATATGGATGCTCATGTTCTCGACGATGCCGAGGATGGGGATGCCGACCTTCTCGAACATCTTGAGCCCCTTGCGGGCGTCGAGCAGGGCGATGTCCTGCGGCGTGGTGACGATCACCGCGCCGGTGACCGGCACCTGCTGCGCCAGGGTCAGCTGGATGTCGCCGGTGCCGGGCGGCAGGTCGATCACCAGGTAATCGACATCGCGCCAGCGCGTGTCGTTGAGCAACTGTTGCAGCGCCTGGGTGACCATCGGTCCGCGCCACACCATCGGCGTTTCGACGTCGATCAGGAAGCCGATCGACATGGCTTGCAGGCCGTGGGCTTCCATCGGTTCCAGCGACTTGCCGTCGGCGGACTCGGGGCGGCCGCTGATGCCCAGCATCTGCGGTTGCGACGGCCCGTAGATGTCGGCGTCGAGCAAACCGACCTTGGCGCCCTCGGCCACCAGCGCCAGCGCCAGGTTGACTGCGGTGGTGGATTTGCCGACGCCGCCCTTGCCGGAAGCGACGGCGATGATGTTCTTGACGCCGGGAATCATTTTGACGCCGCGCTGCACCGCGTGCGCGACAATCTTGCTATAGACGTTGGCGCTGACATTGCCGATGCCGGCGATGCCTTTCAACTTGGCGATCACCTGCTTGCGCAGGCCCTCGATCTGGCTCTTGGCCGGGTAGCCCAGTTCGACATCCAGCGCCACGTCGGCGCCGTCCACCTTGACGTTGCGCACCGCCTTCGAGCTGACCAGATCCTTCCCCGTGTTGGCGTCGACGATCTCCGTCAGGACATCCTTGACCTGCTGTTCCGTAATGCTCATGAGTACTCCAGGAAGTTTAATAACCAATCGATTTTGTATAGTATAACCGATCCCCAGCGGCGCCCCTTACCTGCCCTCGAAGGATAGCAGCGCCTGGCGCAGCATGGCGTTGCCGGGCGCCCGCCGGATCGACTGTTTCAGCAGCCTGATCGCCTCGGCGGGTTTTCCCGCATCGTGCAGGGCCACCGCATAGACATAGGCGAAGCGCATGTCGTCGCGATCGAGGATCGACGCCCGGCGTAATTCCGCGAGTGCCTCCTTCATGCGCTTTTGCCGCACCAGGGACAGACCGAGGACGTGATGCAGCATCGCCGTCCGCGGCGCATGGGTGAGCGCCTGGCGCATGGTCGCTTCGACATCGGCCTCACGTCCCAGGCTGCGGAACAGGTCGGCGAGGTTGATGCTGGCGAGCAGGTAGTTCGGGTCGAGCTCAATGGCGGTGCGAAACTCGCGTTCGGCGGCGACCATCTCTCCACGCTCCGCGTGGAGGCTGCCGAGATCGGCGTGGGACTCCGGACGGTCGGCGTTGAAGTTCTGCGCGGCGATATATTCGGCGAGCGCCATCCTGAATGTTTTTTGATCCTCGATCCCCAGCAGCGATTCGGAGGCCCCGGCCAGTGCACGGGTGGCGGCCAGGCGCACGCCACGAACTCTGTCCCGCAGCAGCGGCGCCAGCAGGCGCGCGCGCTGGGACGCGTCGGCGTGGGAAAAGGTGTTGACCGCCGCTTCCCGCACCATGGCATCCGGGTCGGTCAACGACCGCCGCGCAGAGCCTATGGCGGCCGCGGTCGGGTAATCAGCCAGCCTTGCCAGGGCCGTGGCGCGTGCAATCGCCGGGTGAGTGGCATCGCCCGCCACGACGGCCAGACCAGCGACGACGTCATTGGCGGGCAGCGTAGCACTCGTCGCGTTATGCAGTGCCTCGGCAAAACGCTGGAAGCCGCCCGGCGGACGGCTCGTCCATTTCCTGATGCTGGTCGCCGCCCATTCCGGCGTCTTCCTGACGTGGCACTGATTGCAGGCGTTCGGCACGCCGAGCTTGACGCTCTGGTCGGGCCGGGGAATGCGGAAGGAGTGGTCATGCCGGGGATCGACCTGCATGTAAGTGGTCGTCGGCATGTGGCAATCCGCGCAGCGGCTGCCCGGGGAATTTTCGGCGTGATGATGATGGCTCGAAGCAGTGTACTTGGCCGCAACATGGCACTGTCCGCACACCCCATCACCCGGCGCGCGCAGCTTCTGCGAGTGCGGCTCGTGGCAGTCGCTGCAAGTGACGCCCGCAGCGTGCATGCGGCTTTGCAGGAAGGGGCCGTAGTTGTAAACCTCGTCGCGCATCTGGCCGTCCGGCCAGTAAAGTCCGGGGTCGAGGGTGGCGGGACGATAGGCGTCGGAGAGCGTCTGCCCATGCACGAAAGCCTCGGCAAACTGGCCGCGCCGCGCGTGGCAGCGGGCGCAGACGTCGATCTCCCGGTTGCCGCTGCGCGCGGAACTGCGCATCGGCTGGCCGCTCTGCGGATCGGGCGCCCAGTAGACGCCCCGGCGTTCGTCGAGTGTGGCGACCAGGCCCATGTCGCCGTTCGCCTGGCGCGACCCCTTGGCCCAGGCAAGATGCTGTTGGCCCGGCCCGTGGCAGGACTCGCAGGACACGTTGATTTCCGACCAGCGCGAGTCGAAGGCCTTTTTTCCTGCATCGTAATTTTTCTCGAAATGAGTGGAATGGCACTCGGCGCACTGGTAGTTCCAATTCTGGTCTATGCCGGTCCAGTGCAGCGGATTGCCGGCCTTCAGTTTGAGACCCGGATAGAGATGGAACCAGCGCTCCCCTCCCTGCGCTTTCGGCCGGGAATCCCAGGCGATGCCGAAGGCTTGTAGACGCCCGCCCGGCAAGGCAATCAGGTACTGCTGCAACGGCGTCACGCCAAACGTGTAGAGCAACTCGAAATCCGCCAGCTTGCCGTCGGGGCCGTCGGTATGGACGTAGAACTTGCCGTCGCGGCGAAAGAAAGTCGAGGTGACGCCGGCGTACGAATAGCGCGCCCGGTTGAAATCGCCCAGCACCGATTTGTCGTCGGCGACCTGCATCGCCAGCGCGTGCTGGGAAGTTTGCCAGGCCTGGTATTCCTTGCCGTGGCAAGTGGCACAGGCCGCCGCGCCGACCCAGGCGGCGGGACTCGATGCCGCGACCGCGGTGCTCTGCGCGCGCGCTACGTCCAGCGGCGGCACGCCGACCAGCAGTGCCGCAAGAAAGATGCTCCAGCGCGAGACATGGCGAGGAAACACTTTGGGCCACATTGTCGAGTTCAAGGGGAAGGGTCAGCAAACCCGGATTCTATCCCCCCGAGCACCAGCCACTAGCCTTCGCGAAAGGTGAACATCGGCGCCGGCGCCGAGGCACGGGCAGCGAATTCGGCCGGAATCGGCGCCCATGCCGCGCAGCCCCGCCCCTTGCTCGGGTAAAATGACCCTCTATCAAGCATCTGGACACTATCATGACCGGCCGCCGCATCCTCGTCACTTCCGCCCTGCCCTACGCCAACGGCGCCACGCATTTCGGCCACCTGGTCGAGTATATCCAGACCGACATCTGGGTACGCTTTCTGAAAATGCGCGGCCACGAGTGCTGGTATATCTGCGCCGACGACACCCACGGCACGCCCATCATGCTGCGCGC
>JBAYJH010000134.1:0-12207 GCA_041665185.1 Sterolibacterium sp. | reverse complement strand
GAGGCGGCTTCGGTCGTCACCTGCATTGACGGCTACGAAATGGCCAAATAAGGCCGGGCCGGCCCGGCGCTCGGGGTGGCCGCGATCGGGTCCTTCATAGCCGGCACTGTCGGCCTGATCGGATTGACCGCAATGGCGCCGCCGCTGGCTGAGGCCGCGCTGAAGTTCGGTCCGGCCGAGTATTTTTCCCTGACCGTGCTTGGCTTGCTCCTGGCGACTTATCTCACCGGCGATTCACCGCTCAAAGGGCTGACCATGGCGATACTCGGCCTGCTGCTGGGCTCGATCGGCCTCGATCCGCTTTCTGGCGCAGTGCGCTTCGATTTCGGCATCCCCGACTTGCAGAGCAACATCGATTTCGTGACCCTGGCGATGGGGCTGTTCGGTGTCGGCGAAATCCTGTACAGCCTGGATAAATCCGAGGCCGCAAGCATCCTCACCACCAAGATCAAGAACGTGTTTCCGACCATGACCGATCTTGCGCGCAGCGGCTGGGCGATGGTGCGCGGCAGCGTGATCGGCTTTCTCGTCGGCATACTTCCGGGCGGCGGCGCGGTGCTGTCATCGCTCATCTCCTACGCAGTGGAGAAAAGGGTCTCGAAACACCCGGAAGAGTTCGGCCACGGCGCGATCGAGGGTGTCGCCGGGCCCGAGTCCGCCAACAACGCCGCGGCCTCGTCCTCGTTCATCCCGCTGCTCACGCTCGGCATACCCGGGAACGCTTCCACGGCAATGATCTTCGCCGCCCTGCTGATACACGGCATCACCCCGGGGCCGTTCCTGCTGAAGGAGCACGCGGATGTCTTCTGGGGCGTGGTGGCGTCGATGTACATCGGCAACGTGATGCTGCTGGTGCTGAATCTGCCGCTGGTCGGTATCTGGGTACAGTTGCTGCGCGTCCCCTACGCCTTCATGGCGCCGCTGATCATGGTGCTCACCCTGGTCGGGGTCTACAGCGTAAACAACAGCGTGTTCGACATCTGGGTCATGCTGATCATGGGGATCTTCGGCTACCTCGCGCGCAAGCTGAAGTTCGATCTCGGGCCGCTGCTCCTTGCCTTTGTGCTCGGCCCGATCATGGAGCGCTCGCTGCGCCAGGCACTGCTCATCAGTAACGGCAAGTTCGAAATATTTGTGGCAAAGCCGATCTCCGGCGCGCTGTTGGGTATAGCGCTCCTGTTCGTCCTGTACAACACGTGGGCCGCGCGCAAGAAAAAGCGTGCAGGCCGCGCAAAGGCAAGCTAGTGCGGGCGCACCTGCGGCGGATGCGGGTGCGATTTTTCAACGTCAGAAAGGGGTCTGTCATGTATAAGAGAATCTGGACGGTGCTGGCCGCCGTCTTCGCGGTGATTGCAGCGGCGACGAGCGCCGCGGCAGCGTATCCGGAGAAACCGATTCAGCTCATCGTGCCCTACGGCGCGGGCGGTTCGACCGATGTGCTGGCGCGCGCGATCGCCCAGGTTGCACCGAAGTATTTCCCGCAGCCGCTGGTCGTGGTCAACAAGCCCGGCGGCGGGGCGATACCGGGTCGCCTCGACGTTGCGCGGTCCAAAGCGGATGGCTACACCCTGCTGTTCGGCTGGGGCTCGGGCGAAGACCTCGTCGTGCCGCACCAGCGACCGCTGCCGTATGACCTGTTCAAGGACTTCGAGACGGTGTGCCGCATATCCGTGCACTCCATCGTCCTCGCCGTGCCGGCTGCGTCGCCTTACAAAACGCTGGCCGACCTGGTCAAGGCGGGGAAGAGCAAGGAATACATGACTGCTTCGGTATCGACCAAGGGTGCCTCGGTAGACATCACCTTCCTGCTCTTCGGCAGGGCCGCCGGCATCAAGGTGCAGACGATACCCGGGTCCGGTGGATCCGACGCCATTACCAAACTCGTGGGCGGCCACGTCGACTTCGGCGGCGGGCATCCGAGCGAGGTCCTGCCGCACATCAAGGCAGGCCGCCTGCGTGCGCTGGCCGTTGCCCTCGATGCACGCGATGCGTCGATACCCGACGTTCCGACTTTCCGCGAAGCCGGCTATGACGTGGTTACCGCAGGCTCGGTCAAGGGCGTGGCCGTTCCCAAAGGTACGCCGAAAGAGGTCGTCAGCTATCTGGAGAAGAAGTTCAAGGAGGTTACCGATGATGCGGAATTTCAGAAGATCATGAAGGACATCGGCCAGCCGGTGATGTATCAAAACGCGGCAGAGTACAAAGTCTGGTTCAAGCAGGCCTACGACCAGTTCGGCACGCTCTACAAATCACTCGGTATCGAGACGAAGTAGGCTCGAACGCACTGCGCTGTGACGAGTCGCCACCGCGATCGTCACAGCGTCCTTGCGGGTTAAGGCTGCGCCAGGCGGCGCAGCGCCGCCGCGTCGGTGATGCGGATCTGTTCGCGGCCGAGCGCGACCCAGCCGCGGTCCTGGAAATTGCTGAGCAGGCGGCTCACCATCTCGCGCACGCTGCCCAGTTCGTCGGCGAGGCTCTGGTGGGTGGCGCGCACCAATTCGCCCTTGCCCAGCAGCAGCGCGGCGAGACGCTGGTCCAGCTTGTAGAAGGTGACCGCCTCGACCAGGCTCATCAGGTCGGCCAGGCGCTCCGAAAACAGGCCGAACACATAGTCGCGAAAGGGTTTGTGTTCGGCCAGCAGGCGGTGGAACAGCGCCGGCGGCAGGGCGAGCAGGGTCACCGGGGTGTCGGCGATTCCGGTGGCCGAGTAAGGGCTGCCGCCGAGCAGACAACTGCTCGACAGCAGGCAGCTCTCCCCAGGGCTGATGCGATAGAGCTGGACTTCGCGGCCGTTTTGCGCGGACTTGACCACGCGCACGCTGCCATCGAGCAGCATCGGAAAGCCGGTGCAGGGGCTCGCCGCCTCGAACAGGATGGTGCCCGCCGGCGCCTGCCGCGGTGTGGCGCTGCGCACGATCTCCTCCACCGCAGCCGCGGGCAGCTTCTGGAACACCGGGAACAGTTGCAGCAGCCGGGATTTCAATTCCGGGGTATTCATGCTTGCGCCTCCGCGATCAATTGCGCCGCGATCCGTTTGAGCGAGGCGGGATCCAGCTTCGAGGGCCGCAGCACCCGTGCTTCGGCCAGTTGCGCGAAGTTTTTCAGGGTGGCGCGGCGGTAGGCCGGGTCGTAGTGATTGGCGAGCAGATCGGCGACCAGCTCGTTCCAGCGCTGTTCCTCCACTTGCTGCATCCAGCGCGCGAGGGTTTCCTTGCTGTGCAGCGCGGAGAGGCAGGCGAGCTTGGCTTTGAGCTCGCGCGGATCGCCGAGGAAGTGCACGTATTCGTCGACCAGAAAGGCGACGCGCTCGGTGAGCGGCGCCTCGATCAGCACACAGGGGCTGGCGCGCATGCGCTCAAGCAGGGCGTCGGGCACTTGCAGCTGGCCGATCTTCCGGCTTTCGGCTTCTACGTACACGGTCTTGTCCGGATCGAATTTGCGCAGGGTGTCCCACACCAGGCTGTCGAACATCTTCTGCGATGGCTGCGGCTGCTCGGGCAGATTGCCGAGTACGGAGCCGCGGTGGCTGGCGAGGCCCTCCAGGTCGAGCACCTGCGCGCCGGCGGCGGCGAGCGCCTGCAGCAGGCGGCTCTTGGCGCTGCCGGTCGCGCCGCAGACCACGCGGTAGCGGTAGCGCTGCGGCAGTTGCGCCAATTGCGCCAGGATGTCGCGGCGGTAGGCGCGATAGCCGCCTTCGAGCTGCGCCGCATGCCAGCCGATCTCCGACAGGATGTGGGCCATGGCGCCGCTGCGCTTGCCGCCGCGCCAGCAGTACACCAGCGGGCGCCAGTTCCTGCCGTGCGCGGCAAATCGTTCCTCGATGTGGCGCGCGATGTTTTTCGCCACCAGCGCCGCGCCGCGCTTCTTCGCATCGAACGGAGACACTTGCTTGTACATGGTGCCGATCGCGGCGCGCTCGGCATCGTCCAGCACCGGGCAGTTGATTGCGCCGGGCACATGGTCCTCTGCGAACTCCGAGGGCGAGCGCACGTCGATGACCTCGTCAAAGCCGGCCAGCTGTGCTACGGTTACGACATTGGGAAATTTCACCGATTTTCCGAAGAAGCCGCATCGATGCCGGATGCGGCTTCTCTGCTTTAGAATCAGCCGCAAGTTTACACGCAAACACTGCTTGCCAACGGAGCCCCGTCGCCATGAATACGCTTGCCGATGTCCCCTTTCGCCTGACCCAGTTCAGCCATGGCGGCGGCTGCGGCTGCAAAATCGCGCCCGGGGTGCTCACCGAACTGCTCGCCGCCACGCCGATGCGCGCGCTGCCGCAGGACCTGCTGGTGGGCACGGAGTCGAGCGACGATGCCGCGGTGTACCGGCTGAACGATACCCAGGCGCTGGTCGCGACCACCGATTTCTTTACGCCGATCGTCGACGATCCCTACGATTTCGGACGCATCGCGGCGACCAACGCGCTGTCCGACATCTACGCCATGGGCGGGCGCCCGTTCATGGCGCTGGCCGTGGTCGGCATGCCGCTCGATAAGTTGCCGCTGGAAGTGATCCAGAGAATCCTCGCCGGGGGGGAGTCGGTGTGCGCGCTGGCCGGCATCCCGATCGCCGGCGGCCATTCGATCGACGTGCTCGAACCGATTTACGGCCTGGTCGGCCTGGGCCTGGTGCATCCGGAGCGCATCAAGCGCAACGACCGCGCGCAGGCTGGCGACGTGCTGATCCTGGGCAAGCCGCTGGGGGTGGGCATCCTTTCGGCCGCGCTGAAAAAAGGCATTCTCTCGGCCGCGGGCTACGCGCAGATGATCGCCGCCGCCACCCAGCTCAATACGCCGGGCACCGCGCTGGGCGAACTGCCCGGAGTGCACGCGATGACCGACGTCACCGGCTTCGGCCTCGCCGGGCATCTGCTGGAAATCTGCCGCGGCTCGAAGCTCGGCGCCGAAGTGCGTTTCGCCGATCTGCCTGTCATGGACGAGGCGCGGCACTGGGCCGAACAGGGCACCGTGACCGGCGCCTCCGCGCGCAACTGGGGCGGCTATGGCAGGGAGCTGCGCCTGCCCGCGGGCATGCCCGACTGGCAGCGCGCGCTGCTCACCGATCCGCAGACCAGCGGCGGGCTGCTTGTTTCCTGCTCAGCGGATACCGAGGCCGCGGTGCTGGCGGAATTCAGGAAGCAGGGCTTCGATGGCGCGCGCCGCATCGGGCGCATGGTGGCGGGGCAGGGCGTCAGCGTGGAGTAAGAGCTTGAGCGCTTAGGCTCGGGGGGCGTAGGTCGTAGCGCGAGTGCCCCCCGTGGGATGCTTCGCTATTGCCCCACGCGCCAGACGCTACGCCTTGCAGTGATAGGCGCTGCGCGCGGTCCGAGGGCTCACTGCTTTTCCATTTCTCAATGAGCAACCGTGCGCACCTGCTATTGCAACACCGCAACATTGAGCGCAATTCCGTGCGCATGAGCATGGTGAGGGTTCGGGAAGGATTTCGCGCACTGTCACGCTGTGGCGCCGCGGTTCTGCGACCGCTTTGCGTGAAAAAGATCACTCGCACTCAACCAAACGGACTAGTCCAAAAGGCCTAGTCCGTTAGCAGCCCCGTAACATAATGATGTCTTGCCGGCATCAGTGTTTTCCCCTATTGTTGTGCGTGAATTGTTTGGTGTGTTTGAGTTAGGTGTGGCAATTGGCGGCCGCTCGCCAAGCGCAATGGGACGTCGGCGGGCTGCAAATCGGACAATTGAAGCTTCGCGCAGTGAATACGCCGTCCGGAATCAATGAAAGACGGCGGTTGGCCCGGCGATGTAACGCCAGGTTGCGCGACAGTCGGCAAGAAGTACCAAAGGGATTGCGTGACGGCGTCAGGGCGCTTGTCGGGGCAGGATTTCATTTGGGTCTTGGGGAGTCTCTCCCAGATCCAGCGTATTCCATTCGACCCCGCGCTGATCCTGCAGCAATTCCCGCCACCATATACCTCGGTTACGCTGATCGAAGCCGCGCGCGCGCTCGGCTTTCGCGTCGGCGAGTCGGCGACCCCGTCCGAGGCCGCGTTCGTGAAACTGCGCTTTCCTTGCGTTGCGTTCCTGCGCGTCGAAGTCGACGGTGCCACGCCGGTGCCGGCGCCGGAGCCGACCGCGCAGTCAGGCGCAGTCGGGGCCGAAACCCCCGCCGACGAAGCGGCGGCACCTCGTCCTGCCCTGCTGATCAAGTGCGACGCCGAGCGCCTGCTGTACTTTTTGTCGGGCGAGCAAGCTCCCAGGACCATCGCGCTCGCAGAGGCGCAAAGCCTGTTCGAGTCTGAGCTTCTGCTCTTCGCCCACGAAGCCAAGCCGGAAGCTTTGTCGCCGGACGACCCGGCAGCCACGGCCGGGGCCGCCAAGTTTGGCTTCCGCTGGTTCGCGGCCGAACTGTTCCGGCACAAGCGCGTCTGGCGCGAGGTGCTGTCCGCCTCCTTGTTCATCCAGCTTCTCGCTCTGACCACGCCGCTGTTCACCCAGGTGGTCATCGACAAAGTCGTGGTGCACCAGACCACCAGCACCCTGGTCGTGATCGCTTCGGGTCTGGGCATGTTCATGCTGTTTTCCGCGGGCATGAGCTGGCTGCGACAGTACATGGTGCTGCACACCGGCAACCGCGTCGATGCCGTGCTGGGGAGCCAGGTGTTCCGCCACCTGCTGCGCCTGCCGATGACCTATTTCGAGCAGCGCCCGACGGGGACCTTGGTGGCGCGCGTGCACGCGGTCGAGACCATCCGCGAGTTCATGGCCGGGGCGGCGGTGTCGCTGCTGCTCGATTTTCCGTTCCTGTTAATATTTCTCGCCGTAATGTTCGCCTATAGCTGGCAGCTCTCGCTCATCGCGGTCGGCTGCTTGAGCCTGATCGCCATCGCCAGCGTCCTCGTCACCCCACTGTTCCGCGCGCGGCTGAACCAGCAGTTCCTGCTCGGCGCGCGCAACCAGTCGTTCCTGACCGAGTACGTGGTCGGCATGGAGACGGTGAAATCGCTGCAGATGGAGCCGCGGCTGGAAACGCGCTACGACGATTACCTGGCGAGCTACCTCGCGGCGGGCTTTTCCACCCGGCAGATCTCCAACACCTACAACGTCGTCGCCAACGCGGTGGAGCAGGGCATGACGCTCGCCATCCTGTGCGCCGGGGCGCTCCTGGTGATGCAGAACGACGGCTTCACCATCGGCATGCTGGTCGCGTTCCAGATGTTCGCCTCGCGCCTGTCGCAGCCCATGCTGCGTTTGGCGGGCCTGTGGCAGGAATTCCAGCAGGCGAACATCGCGGTGAAACGCCTGGGCGACATCATGGACGCCCCGGCCGAGCCTTATGCGCTCACGCCGTCGAGGACGGCGGAAGGGATTGCGGAAGTTCGCCTCAACGATCTGAGTTTTCGCTACTCGCCCGAGCACCCCTACCTGTATCGCAACCTCAGCCTGGTGTTGAAGCCGGGCAAGCTCACGGTGCTCTCCGGCCCCTCGGGCTGCGGCAAGAGCACTCTGGCAAAACTCTTGCTTGGCTTCTACCAGCCCTCGGACGGACAGATCAGCATCGACGGGCGTGACATCCGCAATTTTTCAGCGAATGAGTTGCGCCAGTATTACGGCGTCGTTCCGCAGGAAACCTTCTTGTTCTCGGGTTCGATCTACGAAAACCTGATCGCCGCGAGCCCGCATGCGGGCTTCACCAACATCGTCGAGGCGTGCAAGATCGCGGAGATCCACGACGTGATCGAGAAGCTGCCCAATGGCTACAACACGCCGATCGGCGAGCATGGGGCGGGGTTGTCGGGCGGGCAGAAGCAGCGCATTGCGATTGCGCGGGCGCTGCTGAAGCGGCCGAAGATACTGATATTTGATGAAGCGACCAGTAGCCTCGATCAGGCGACGGCGGAGCAATTCGCGCGCACCATCAACCAACTTAAGGGCAAGGTGACGATGTTGTTTATCGCGCATCAGATACCGAAGGGCTTGAAGGTGGACGAGGTGGTGATGCTGGGGCCGAATGAGACGCACATGGGAGTGGTCAGTGGCGACAAAACATAAGTACGGCGGGGCTAGCTGTTCGCTTTCTGGAATGCCCACTAGTCGTGCGTAACATCACTCTGAACGCACCGACGCTTGGGAGACTGAAATGCACGCAATTGGACTAATAGTCTGGTGTGTCATCGCGATCGTGTTGGCACGAGCGCTGTCACGCTTGATCAAATCGGGATGGATGCGAAACATTGTTTTCTTGGTGCTAGTCCCCGTCGTCTTTATGCTGCCGCTGGTCGATGAACTCATTGGCAAGTTTCAGTTCGATCGTCTGTGCGACGAGGCGAAAAATCCCAAGATCTTCGCATCCATACCCGTTGGCGAAGAACTCTATTTTCCCGATGGGCGTTGGCGAATAAGTAGCTCGCCGCCATTAGAGATGGACGAAAATAATCGCGTACAGGCTGTTTACAAATCCCTGGTGCGATATGAGTCAAACGATTGGCAGGTTACAGGGGCGGCGATTCGAATTAGAGGATCTGACACAAGACTTTTCAATCGAAAAACTGGGCAATTGCTTGCCTCGTATCGAATGTACTACACAAGAGGTGGATGGCTGAGTCGATGGGGGTTTGAAAAGCCATCGCTTGTCAGTGATCAATGCCTGGCTCAGACCGACGACAGTTTCTATAAGCGTATGTTGCCGTTTGAAAAAAGGGGAGGCCATAAATGAATACGCAAATTCATGACGCATTTATTAACGCGGTATTGGCTGACGCATCCTATATAGACGGATTAAAGGGGCGACCCGATGGAGACCTAGTTCAGGCACTCAAGGGAGTGCTTACGGAAACGCTCGCCCAATATGTCGTTGACCACTTCAGTGTTATCGATCAGTACACCGACGGCAACGTTTGGGGGTCAGGGTTTTCGGTCACGGTATTCCAGGACCGCGCAAGTGGCCAAAGATACGTTGCGTTTAGAGGAACGGAAAGGCTTTCTGCCCTGGCGGACGTCCTGACGGATGCTAACGTTGTCGCCGTAACCGGCTTGGCGCAAGGCCAAGTCATCCCGATGGTGAACTGGTACCTGCGTGCGATTGCCGCGCCGGGCGTACCAGTCGTTCAGCTCAATACCTCGATTCACAATGATTCGGCCGGCCGGGTGGTCAAGGATACCTTCACGGGTACGGGAAACGGCATTTTGCTCGGAAGCGGGCCTTTGGTGGTTACGGGCCACAGTCTCGGTGGGCATCTCGCGACGGTGTTTGCGCGGCTGTTTCCCGATAACATCGCTCACAGCAATACGTTCAACGGTCTTGGGGTGGGGAGATTGCTCCCGGATAGTCTTCTCGCGCAGATCGAGAATACTCTCGGACTGGGCCAAACGTCCTACCCGACGGCCAGCGGTCAGTCGAATTACTACGCCGAGCACGGCATCAATGTTGCGACTAACAGTCTGTGGCTGGCGCAATACGGCGAACGTATTCCTCTTTTCAACGAGGAGGCTACGACCATCCCCAATCACCTGATGTACAAGCTCACTGACGCGTTGGCGTTGTACGACGCGCTGGGCACCATCGATAGCCAGCTATCGATTACCGACGCAACCCGAATACTTGATGCGGCCTCGGCTAATGCACCAGCCTCGCTGGAGTCGCTGCTGGATGCTCTGCGTACACTATGCCATACGACGAACACGTTATCAACCCAAATTGGCGATACCGATCTGTCAGCAAGTCGGATTGACTATCAGACCAAGCTTTCAGCCTTACGCGGATTGGTGGAAGGAGATCCGATGCTCCGCGGACGGATTGTCTCGCTTGCTAATACGACGTCAACAGAGCTCGTCGCGCTTGCAAGCTCAGATCTCGGCTATCGATACGCGTTCAAGGCTCTCAACCCCTTTGCGATTACCGGCGCGCCGGGGTTGTACGACCAATTCAATGTCGATGGTGCGCTCGATCCATACGATTCGGTAAGCGGAACAGGGCAGCTGACGCAGGAGTGGCTGACTGACCGCGCCAAATTATTACAGGCGGTAGTGGCGTCAAACACAATAGATAACCCAACAACGGCGCGCGTGCCAGAGGTCACTGGAATCAAGACGGAGTATCACTATTTCACTGATAACAGCGAGCATATTCTGTTCGCTGATCCCATCGCCGGTACCAACTCGCTCCCCACCCGGGTCGTAGCCTTCGCCGACGATTCCGGCCGACCTCTAACGGGTACAGATTATCTGCTCGGCGACCATCTTTATGGCGGCGGCGGTGCTGACACGCTGTTGGGCGAAGGAGGTGACGATTACCTAGAAGGTCGGGCCGGCAACGACCAGATGTTCGGTGGAGCGGACAACGACACCCTTGTTGGAGGCGCGGGCACCGACACCCTAAACGGCGGTGCGGGTACCAATGTGCTCAAAGGTGGCAGCGAATTCGATACCTATATTGCAAGTTCTGGCGAAGGTATGCAAATCATCACCGACTTTGACGGTCAAGGTCGGGTTCTACTCGATGGGGCGCAAGTTACAGGGGGAGCAAAGGTGGGGGGAAATACCTATGTGAGCGCCGATCGAGCCACGACGCTATCATTTGTCGGCGATTTGGATAGCGGCGGTACGCTAATGATCGGCAGCAACGTTCGAATCGAGAATTTCAAGAACTATGATCTTGGTATTGCGCTTGAGGCCACGACCCCACCAACGACGCCACCGACTTACACATTCTATTACCCATCTGACGACGACACACAAAACGGGGAATGGCCTTGTGGAAGTGATTTCAATGATTTCATTCAATCTGCCGGCCGCAATCGATTCTCGCCGAATTATGAGCTAGTCCTAGGATTAGACGGTACCACTTATTGGGGTAAGGCTGGCGATGATCTCTTCGAAGGTAGCTATAACTCCGGTGACTGGTTCTGGGGTGGGGCTGGAGATGACACGATGTATGGGGGAGCGCTAGGAAGTCAATTGACTCCTGAACCAAGTGTGTCGGACACCGATTACCTCTATGGTGGCGCAGGGCAAGACAAGATAATTGGAGGTAAAGGTGCAGACCATATCTGGGGCGATATGGATGGTGCATTTGCCCAGAACATCGATGGCCAGATCTCACTCGACACGAAGATTGCCTTTGGAGACATTGATTTTCGAGGTGACGCAATCCCTGGAAAACTGGTAGGCCTCTGGACGAGACTTTTTCACAATACGGGATTTTCCGATGAACATATATTTGACAGTATTAGGGGCGCTTTGGACTACGCCCTCGGCATCTCTCCAGAAACCAATCTGGATACGCTATTTGACGATTCCATTGACGGTTGCGAGGGCGACGATCAGATATTCGGGGGAAATGGTTCTGACACCATTCTTGGCGGCCCTGGAAGTGATGTAATCGACGGGGATGGAGGAGCTAACTTCTACCGCACATTTGGCTCATACGCATATCTTCTCGGAAAGCCGGGGGATGACTATATTGACGGGGGAGGCGGCGACGATAATTTGACCGATTCGTGGGGCGGAAATGACGTGATTTATGGGGGAGAAGGAAACGATAGCCTTACAAACAGTGACCGAATGTATCTTGGGTTCTGGGAGGACGTCAGTTTTTCTAATCTGCTGGATGGCGGTGATGGCAATGATGAAATCCAGTCTGGTAATTTATCCACTGGCGGCTATGACCTGCTCTATGGCGGAAATGGCGACGATACAATCACCTTTAGCGGAGATCAATCTGGTGCGTTCGTTGATGGCGGCGACGGAGATGACACGATCGATGTGGCGACGGATACCGACGCGAAGGAAACAACTGTTGTCATTGGCGGGGATGGCAGCGATTTCATTCAGGCACTCGGAAATAGTGTAAACATCGATGGTGGCGCAGGGGATGACGAAATTTTCGCTTACAGCCTTAGCTCTGATGTCAAAGGTGGCGCTGGTCACGACGTCATTTACGCCGGCGGGAACGGTAGGATCGATGGTGGCGTAGGCGATGACTCGATTTTCGTGGACCCGGAAGGGAGTTCGATTGCTATCAATCAGTCTGACGCGGCCGTTGATGACTTTGATCAGTTATTCATCGTAGGAAGCGTAGCTGATGCCAGCGAAGTCTATTTTCGTCAAGTTGGCCAAGATTTGGAAATGGATTTTCAACTCTTCGAGGATTTGGGCTCCAGGATCTCCGTCGAGAACTGGTTCGAACATGGAAATCATGGGCTTGACGCAATAAGTTTTGAAGACGGCGTGACTTGGACTCCGTCCGATGT
>JBAYJH010000133.1:0-12250 GCA_041665185.1 Sterolibacterium sp. | reverse complement strand
TCTGCGTCGGAGTGTTCGTGAAGATTACGTCGTGTGGCCACCACTTGCGATTTCTCCGCGTAGCGGCTTCGTCCAACCCTGCGGTCCACACGGACCTTGCGCATAAAGCCGCGCAAGGCCGGTGATCTTGAACGTTATGCCTCTAAACCAGGTGGCCGGCCGTGTATCAACTTGAAGTGAAGCAGTGGCTTGTCTCGTACCGCTTCCCACCAAGCGAGGGCTGGCGCGTTTGCGTGGATATCGACGCAATGGAACGAGCGAAGGGTGGCCAACACAAACCCGAAAAGGCCGGGCGCGCTCGTGTCGCCGAGGCAGCGCTACTGAGCATGGGTGTAACCATCGGCGCGCACCCAGAGTTTGGCCGCGCAGACATCGTGGCGGAACATCCAAAGCATGGGCTGTTCGTTGTCGAGGTGGAAGGCAACTCTTCGCGCCAAAAAGAGCAAGCCATGTATTCGGCACTCGGGCAACTTGTCCTTAAAATGCAGGGCACAAAACACGGTTTTGTCTTAGCCGTTCCCGACGAACCGTCGTGGGAGAAACAGCTCCTGAAAATCCCACAGCACGCCCGCGCAACGCTCGGCCTGTCGTGCGTCCTCGTCTCAGAGCAAGGTGTCCGTGCGGCATGAGGCATAACCCGGCGCTCGACCCCGTTCCCTTCGGTCACTGGACGCTGCGCGATGAAGCGGCGCAGCGCCGGTCAGCTCTACGTTAGCCGTTACCAATTAGGTTACTCCATGTCATGAGCAAGAAAATCGTCGCATATTGGTATGAAACAGATCATGGCCCAGAGACTGAAGAGCTAGCATCACTCGCTCTTGCAGTCGATGAGATAGTTACTCCTCAGCCTGTAACCAGAGCATCTTTTTTCACCGATCCACGGACGATCACATCCCCCATCGCACAAAAGACCCTGCCGTCTCCGATGATCGGCAGTCTCGCAAATATTGTCGTTGAAGGGGGGGCTGTACCGAGGCAGTTCGCATCACTGGAGAGGGTCTCGCTACTCTTCAAAAGTCAAAATCAACCTTGCGTGGGAGAGGCGGACGGGGAAGCTTCTCTTCTGGCATTTTCCGAATATCGAGCCGCTCAATATTGCTTGGAATTTTTTATTGAGCACGCAGCTTCCAACGGCGGAATACTAATCGGTAAGCGAGCATTACCTGGGCTAAATCTGTTTGCTGATAAAGGGGATGAAGGCCGAGCCAGAAACTCTCTGGATACATGGCTTGCGGTTCTGGCGATGACATCCATAAGAATCGCGCTTCCAAGAGCCCATGCAACTTCTCTCGAAGACTTGGAGGATTTTCGTGAGAAATCAGCCCCTGAGAGAGAAGAGTACTTGTCTTACCTCAGAGAATTGCTATTTGATGGGCGCTCGTTTCTGTTGTCGAATCCATCTTTGGTAGAGCTAGAAAGATGGGCTAGATTCACGTCTGAGACGAAGATTATTCCCGCAGTTACACGGATCGAAAGATCAATTCAAAGCCACATCTCGAAAGAGCTGCCAGAACGAATTGGTATGGCACTATTAGAGAAAGCCCCATCGTTCACTGAGTCATTTTCCAAGAATGGCGCGACTACATCTGTCTTTGCCGAGGTAGCACTACAGTCACTTTCAGTTATTGCGCCAAAAGTTTTCGCTACACTTTTGGAGCGAAATGAACTCCGTAAAGCATATGGTCTCGGCTATCTTTACAAACTGAGGAAACATGCAACTAACGGCTAACCCGGCAGTCGAGAGGGACTGCGCAAAAGCGCGCAGCCCCTCACTTTTACGTTCGGCGTCTTCTTGATGATCGACTACTCCGCCGCCTCAACAACCTACGATCACACTCGGTCACATTCCGATGTGATCCTTGACCGCTTTGTTGCGCGACTATCCCTCGACCAGTCAGTGGCCGTCCTCGACTTCGGTTGCGGCACGGGCAACTATCTTCTCCAACTCCATCAACGTTACGGTTGCCAATGTTTCGGAGTCGAGCCCTCCGACGGTATGCGTACTCGGGCTCTCTCTAAGTCCAAGCACTTGACCGTCGAGAATGGCAGCCATCTGGCAATTCCATTTGGTCCCTCAATGTTTGACTTCGCCTACATGACCGACGTCATCCATCATGTGCCAGACACTGACGCAATGTTCGCTGAGCTGGCTCGTGTTCTCCGCGCCAAGGCTCCGCTCTGCGTTGTTACAGAGTCACACTCACAAATTGACGGTCGCTTCTACAACCGCTTCTTCCCCTCGCTGGCCAAGATAGAGAAGAGCCGCTACCCTGATATTCAATCCATCATTGCCAGCGCCAACGCAGCCGGCTTTTCTTCTCTCGCCTGCGAGTCCATCCCCGCACCGCCTCGCACGATTTCCGAGGAGTTCATCCGCAATGCGCACGAGAAGAATTGGTCGATGTTCCGACTCTTGTCCAACACGGAGTTTGATGCTGGCCTCTCAGCCTTGGCTGCCCACATCGACCAAAGTATCGAGTCGCCCCGTGCCGGAACAACACTGCTGTGGCTTTCCAAAGACGCCGAACCCCTCGATCCAGGGGACGCCCGAGAAGCTGCGCTTCTCGGTTCCCTCGCTTCGCTCGGTCACCCCTGATCTCGAACGTTCGGCGTCAGATTGCGTTTATCCCAAGCAGTGGAGTACCATTCCAACATGCAAATCGCTTCGGGAACCATAGTTGGCGGCAAGGTTGTCGTAGAGGGTCTCTCTCTGCCAGAGGGAACGGTCGTGACCGTCCTCGCTCGGGGCGATGAAATCGCTGTGCGACTCCCACCACAACAAGAAGCCGAGCTACTTGATGCCCTTGACGAAGCTGACCGCGAAGAAGGCATTTCTGCCGACGAACTGTTCGCACGGCTCCGCCGTTTTGGCTGATCTTGGCTCTTGTTGTCCGGATCAAGCCCCGCGCACTACGGGAACTTGAACGGGTAGCAGAATGGTGGGCCGAAAACAGGCCTGCCGCACTTGGAGCCGTTCGCAAGGATGTTGAGGCTGCCTTGGCCTTACTCGTTGAAGAACCCGGTATCGGCACCAAGATTGAAACAGCGCGCTCTGACTCAGTTCGCAGGCTGTACCTCGCCCGAATTCGCTACTTCGTTTACTACCGCGTCAGCGGGCAGTTTCTTGATGTTGTCGCATTTTGGCACTCTAGCCGCGAAGCAGGGCCGTCGCTATGACGCCAACCTGTCGATCCAGGGGACGCCCGAGAAGTTGCGCTTCTCGGTTCCCTTGCTTCGCTCGGTCGCCCCTGATCTCGAGCGTGCGGCCCCACGGACGTCAGCGCACTTGACATGTGTAGCACATAGGCTACACTGGGCCTATGCTTGTTCGGACTACGGAGGACTATCGAGACTGGATTAAAGATCGATTTCGGGCCAGGCTATCGGGTTTACTACACCCAACGGGGTAGCGAAATCATCGTTCTTCTTGCTGGCGGCGATAAGTCTAGCCAACAGCAAGACGTTAAGACAGCGATTGCATTAGCAAGGAATCTGTAGGAGGAACTGAAATGCCCAAGACTTCCCATAAGCCATCCGCCAAAACAAAGACTGTGCCATACGATGTGGCGGAACAACTGCGCACGCCTGAAGAGATGGCTGAGTACCTTGACGCTTGGCTCACCGAAGCGCCTGAGGATGCAGCGGGTATTGCTCGCGCTCTCGGTGACATTGCTCGCGCCAAAGGAATGTCACAGGTGGCACGCGATGCTGGCCTTAGCCGCGAGAGTCTATACAAAGCCCTGAGCGAAAGTGGAAACCCGAGCTTTGCAACTGTTCTCAAAGTTGCTCATGCTCTTGGCGTGCGGCTCCACGCCGAAGCAGCCTGAAACAATGGCATCTCGTAGCTCGGTGGGGCCGAACCCATCATTCCACCGGACGCTACGCGATAAAGCCGCGTAGGCCGGTGAATTCATTCCTGAGGTCGAGAAACCAAAGGGCCTTGTGAATCGCCGAATCCTTCTTCTTGCTGCTCTCGCCATCGCACAGCTTGCCCCGCCGAGGCATCCCCGTCGATGTCGATTGCAGGGCACTGGGTTGGCGATGCGCGACTCTTTGACAAGGCCGTTCGAGCCAAAACCACGCCGCTCCCTATTGAGATTCGAATCGAGGAAGACCTTGCTATGAGCGGCAGCATTGGGAATGCCAGAATTCCAAGATCGGTGCCAGTCTCGGTCAAACCGCCGCGTATCGAATACCACGTAGCGCTCGAGGGATCTATCAGAGATCTGCCTCAATTGAAGAAGTCGCACATGATCGTCATCGTGACTCGGAATGCTAAGGACGATCTCGATGCAGACTTTCATCTGAAGTCCCGATTCGGCTTCGATCCAACGATGCAAGTAGGTCACATGGAGGTCAAGCGTGCGAAAGAGTAGCACCGCATCGGGGCTCAGTGGTAGCTCCGCCGTTTCGCCATCGCGGCCTAACGCGCTTCGAGGGGACCGCCGGCAAGCAGAGCTTGCCGGTTCCCCGTCTGCTCTGCGGCCGGGCGGCCCCTCAAGCTGAACGTTGGGCCTTGGAATTCGATGTTCGGATGAATCGGTCATGAAAGTCTTGCTTGTTCAGCCTCCAAGCAGCGATCCGCTGACTGACCGCATATTTCTGTTTGAACCATTGGGGCTGGAGTACTTGGGCGCCGGGTTGAAACTGGATGGACACGTGGTGGAACTCCTGGATGCGCGCCTGACGCCTGACATCGAGTCGGCCTGCCGACGCTTTCAACCGCAAGTCGTCGGACTTACTGGCTATACCAGCCAACTCAATATCGTCAAGGACATCGCGGCGCGCCTCAAGGCGACTTTCCCCAATGTGCGCGTCGTGGTGGGAGGACATCACGCCACCGTGCAACCCAACGACCTCAACACACCAGCCATCGACGCGGTAGTCATCGGGGAAGGCGTCTTCGCCTTGCGGGAGACGGTGCACGCCATCGAGGCCGGAGATAGTTTCCTGGACATCAAGGGTGTCGCCGTTCCTACCCCGGAAGGCATGCGCTTCGGCCCACCACGGCGCTATACCGATCTTAACGAATTACCCTTCCCGGACCGATCACTGACCGCCAACCACCGGCAATGCTATTTCAGCGAATGGTTTAGCCCCCTGGCGTCAGTCCGAACTTCTTTGGGATGCACCGCACGCTGTAACTTCTGCGCACTTTGGTCGATTACCGGTGGCAAGTACCTGCGACGCCGTCCCGAATCCGTGGTGGAAGAACTCAAGTCGGTTGCCGAGCCGAACGTATTCTTCTGCGACGACGAATCCATGCTCGATAGCAAACGCATGGACAGGCTGGCGGATCTGATCGCGGCGGCGGGAATCAAGAAGAATTATTTCCTCTATGGGCGGGTCGATACCATCGTCGAGCACCCGGAGTTGTTCGCCAAATGGGCGAGCATCGGCTTATCCCAGGTGTTCGTGGGCATGGAGGATTATTCGGACGCGCGCCTTGAGGCCATGCACAAGGGCATCACGTCCGCTCAACAGGTCGAGGCGGTGCGAATACTCGACGATCTTGGAATCATGATGTACGCATCGTACATTGTGGATCCTGCTTACACGCATGCGGACTTCCGTAATCTCCTGAGCTATGTGCGGCGGATGAAGCACAAGTACGCCACGTTCACGGTATTGACGCCCTTGCCCGGCACCCAGCTCTATGCTGAAAGAGAGCTGGAGTTGCTCAGCCAAAAGCCGGAGTTGTTCGACATGGTTCACACATTATTGCCGACGAAGCTGCCCCTGAAAGAGTTCTATGCGGAATATGCGAAGCTCTGGACCAAGGCCGTTCCCTTCTATCGGGTCATTCCTACACTTGCCCGGTTCGGAATTCACGGCATGCTCCAGCGGATTCGTCTGTTTGGCATATTCTTGAAGAAGGTACGCACGGCGCACTTGGACTACTCATCGGATGCCGCCGCGAAAGGAGTGCGATAGATGGTTCGCGGCATAACCCGGCAGTCGATGCGGACGCTGCGCGATAAGGCCGCGCAACGCCGGTGACTACTACATTGGACTGAAAATACGTGAACAATTCGGGTATTACAGGTTCTTTGGTGCTCGCTACGCAGTTATTGCTTTTGGCGCCCGTGGGTCTCTCGCAAACGCAGTTTGCGTCGGACGGTGGCCGCTGCGGCGAGGTGATGACGATTCAGACCCGCGCCAACAGCACCTCGCGTTATGCATTCGTGCCGCCGCCGAAACCGGAAGAGCAAGATAGCCCGATCACCATGGTGCTGCTTCCCGGTGGCTCGGGTCATGTCAATCTCGACGATAACGGTTGTCCGCGCGGGCTGAAAGGCAATTCACTTGTCCGGTCGATCCCGATTTTCAATGCAGCGGGTTTCGGTACCGCGCTGGTCGATGCACCATCGGACTTTCATGGTGAAGACGGCCTCGGAGGATTCAGGACCGCCGCCCAACATGCGGAAGATCTTGGAAAGGTGATTGCCGATCTGCGCACACGCACACGCGGCGTTGTCTGGGTTGTGGGTACTAGCCGAGGATCGATTTCCGCGGCAAACGCCGCCACCCGACTATCCGGCCCCTCGGCGCCCGATGGCATCGTGCTTACATCCGCTTTGATGTCCGGCCAAAGTGCCGCGAGGAAGGCATGGGTCGCGCAGACCGTCTTTGATCTGCCGCTTGAAGACTTTCACCTCCCCCTGCTCGTGATTGGTCACGCCGCGGACAAGTGCGTCCGCTCGCCTCCGGATGTTATGGACAGGATCGTAGCCCGGACTCGGGCGATACGCCAACAGGTCGTCACCGTTGTCGGTGGTCCGGGTTACGATGGTCCGCCGGGCCTCGATGCTTGCGAGGGACGCGCGCCACACGGCTTTGTTGACCAGGAGGCCGAAGTTGCGGCCGGAATCGCTCGGTTTATCCGCGGCGGAAAGTACTAGGCGCACTGCGAGTGGGGATGTCGTCCAACCCATCCATCAACACGGGCGCCAGCGATAAGGCCGCTGGCGCCGGTTATGTCAATCACTGGGCCTCCCAATCATGAACCACACTCACCAAACCGTTATCGTCACTGGCGGGGCCACCGGAATTGGTTTCGCCCTTGCCGGGAAGTTTCATGCCGCCGGCAATCGCGTCATCCTGGTCGGCCGTTCGGAAGCGTCGCTTGCCAAGGCGGCCGGCGCGCTCACCGGCGCCGAATCATTCGCCGCTGACGTTTCCATCGCTCAAGACAGGGCGCGTCTGGTGAGCCGGTTTCCGGATGTTTCCATCTTGGTCAACAACGCGGGCATACAGGTCAACACGCCAATCGCGGAGTCCGCGCCCGAGGATATTGAACGCGAACTCTCCATCAATTTCCTGGCCCCCGCCCTTTTGTGTCGCGCTTTCCTTCCGGTTCTTGTGCAGCGGCCCACGGCGGCGATTGTGAACGTATCGTCGGGGCTGGCCTTGGTGCCCAAGGAAACAGCCGCGATGTATTGCGCGTCGAAGGCAGCCATGCGCAGCTTTTCCAAGGCCTTGCGCTGGCAACTGGAGGGTACCAATGTCCGCGTATTTGAGGTACTCCCGCCTCTCGTCGAAACCGCCATGACCGCAGGCCGCGGAAAGGGAAAGATATCCGCGGCCCAACTCGCGGAGGAGTTTTGGGAAGGATTCAAGGCCGACCGATATGAAATGCTGATTGGCAAGACCAAGCTTCTCTCCTTGGTCAATCGCCTTGCGCCATCCATTGCCGAAAGGATCATGCGCCGTGGCCTATGAGCGAGGGCCGCCCATGATTCGAGCGGAGCTGCGCAAAAGGCCGCGCAGGTTTTTCAATTCATACGCTGGGGATCACTATGCTGAAAGGAAGTTGCCTCTGTGGGGCAGTGAGATATGAAATTCATGGAAGGCTCTCCGGCGCATTGAACTGCCATTGTTCCATGTGCAGGAAAGCTCAGGGTTCCGCGTTCCGCACGCGTGCTCGCGTGAACGCCAGTGACTTCAGGCTCGTTTGCGGCGCTGAGATGATTACTTACTTCGAGTCGTCACCCGGCAATCATCGCGGGTTCTGCAAGAGATGCGGCTCCCCAATCCATTCAAAATTCGACCAACACCCCGAAGTCTTCGGACTACCTCTTGGTACTCTCGACGACGATCCTGGGGTAAAGCCCAAATTCCACGTCTACGTCGGAAGCAAGGCGCCGTGGTACGAAATCACCGACTCCCTGCCACAATTCGAAGCGCTGCCACCCTGATGATTTCAGTCGGCCAAGCGAAGACGAAGGTTTCCTCGTAAACTCCAATCCCGGAACACGGAGACTCAAATGAGAAAGCTCAAAATCATCGAACACATCTCGTTGGACGGCGTGATCCAGCATTCCGCCGATGACGGCGATTTCCCCTATAGCGACTGGACCGCGCCCTATCGGACCCCCGCTGGCCGGGATGCGATGCTCGCGGCGTACGGCGGGAGCTTCGATCTGCTGCTGGGCCGCCGCACCTACGATATCTGGTCGGGCTTCTGGCCAAAGGCTCCGAGGAGCCCGATGGCGGACGGTCTCAATGCGGCAACAAAATATATCGCGACCCACCGGCCGGAGAGTCTTGAATGGGGTCCGTTCGAGGGCCTTGGACCGGACCTCGTCGAGGGCGTTCGCCGCATCAAGTCGCGGGATGGCCCGGACCTTATCCTCTCGGGTAGCTCCACGCTGACCTCGACGTTGCTCGAACATGGGCTGACGGATGAAGTTCTGCTGGCCGTCTATCCGGTACTGTTGGGCACGGGGAAGCGCTTCTTTGCGGAGGGAACGCCGCCGCGCGCATTCGATCTCGTCAGCACGAACGCATTCCCGTCCGGCATCATCTTCACTACTTACAAGGTCGCGGGGCCATTGAAGACCGGATAGTCCGACGACGTGACATCTTCGGTAAAATGCCGGAACGCCGCAATCTACAAGGCTATCTTCCAAATGCTCTTTCCGTTGGGAAATACCCCTGGGCTGGATGATGACCAGTCACAGACCACCAATCCGGTCAATGCACTCGGACGGTGCCACAAGCGGCACCGCCTGTGATTTCCAAAGTTCGGCTGCATCAAGCAATCACAATAACTTTCGCGAGATACATTATGATTTTTGCAAAGCGCGTCTTCTTTTGGTCCGGCATCTATGGGATTCTCGTCCTGCTTCCGATGTTCTTTCTGGAGCACAAGCTTGGGGTTGATTTTCCGCCGGCTACCAATCACCCGGAGCAATATTACGCATTCATCGGTGTCGGCTTGGCGTGGCAGTTCGCGTTCCTGCAAATCGCGAGCGACGTGCATCGCTATCGTCCGCTCATGTTGCCCGCGATGGCCGAGAAGTTTCTGGCCGCGGCTGCCGCGATATGGCTATTCGCACTCGGTCGCATTGACACGATGACGCTTGCGCCATTTCTGGTCGATGTCATCCTTGGCTTCCTTTTCGTCGCCAGCTATATCCGCAGTTCTGAGCGTTCCGCTTAGCGAATGGCCGGATTGGTACACGGATGAAATGCGACACGATCCGCCATTGCGCCGGGCCTGCGCGAATAGGCGCGCAGAATGGTGAATTCGGACGTAGGGCGCATCATCGCCTCGTCTCCAACCTCAGCGGAGTAACACATGACGAAGTCCACCGCCACATACTGGAACGCACTGGGTTCACAAGCACGGGAACGCTGGGCACCTGTCAAAGGGCTGGAGGGTATGGCGGAGGAATTGACCCTGAGCGCCGACGGAGAGTCGGGTGAGTATACAAAATTGACCCGCTTCCTTCCGGGGGCGGATACGGCCGCCTTCGGCGGCAAGACGCATCTCTACCCTGAAGAAGTATTTGTCGTGAGTGGACGCCTCTATGACAAGGCGTTTGAGATGTGGCTGGAGACGGGACACTACGCCAGCCGGCCGCCAGGAGAACTCCACGGGCCATTCAGGACCGATGTTGGGTGCGTTGTTCTGGAAGTATCGTTTCCCAACCGCACCGGTTAGCCGATATCGCCCACTCAGGCGGAAAAAGCCGGGTGCCTGGCGAGTCCAAGAAAGGATGGGCGCCGGTGACTGCTACATTGAAGCTCCCGACAACCGAAGACATGTGCGGGACGTTCCCACGTATACTGGATGCGCCCAGTTCAACTCCCAGGAGGAATGATGACCAACCCCATCACCGGCGGCTGCCTGTGCGGCAAGATTCGCTACGCCATCAACCAGCCCGTCGACAAGATCATTGCCTGCCACTGCACCCATTGCCAGCGGGCCTCCGGCGCGGGTGCCAGCTACAACACGCCGGTCGCGGCCAGCGCGTTCCAGATTACCGCCGGCAGCCCGAGGTGTTTTGCCGACACGCCCGATAGCGGCAATATCATGAACCGCTATTTTTGCGGCGATTGCGGTTCGTCGCTCTACAGCCAAAGAACCAAGACGCCGGAAATGGTGGTCGTCAAGGTGGGCACCCTGGATGATTCCAATCACATGAAGCTCATCATGAACATCTGGACGAGGAGCGCCCGGCCCTGGATGTACATCGATCCGGCGACAGAACTTCATCCTGAAAACCGGCCGGTGAAATCTTAACGCCCGTTGCTACGCCAAGCTGCACGTCATCATTTCGCCAGATGTTTCGCCTGGCGTGGCTGGAGCGCTGAATTGACGGGTTCAGGCCGCTTGACCTGCATCCTCGATGCCTGGCCGGCATAGTCGCTGGCCAGCAGCGTCTCCGCTGTTTCCCTGGAACAACCGCGGTTCTGGAGCCATTGCGCCAGCAGCCTGGCGAGGCGATCCAGGGAGATTCCCGAGGTGGCTTCGGCGGTGGCATAGAGCCAGTCGGACCAGGCCATGAAGTTGTCGAAAGGCGCGTCGCCCAGCAGCACCGGCAAGGTGTTGGCGAAGCGCCCGGAATTGGCGACCAGATCCCAGTAGCGGGCAAAGCGCTGCAAGCGCTGCATGCCATGAAAATCGATGCGATCGGTGGTCAGAACCGAGTAGGGCGGATTCGGGTCGAACACCAGACCGTAGCTGTCGGTGTGCCGGATGATAGGTGTGCCGCGCAGCCGTTTCAGGATGCCGAGCTGGATCTCGTGAGGGCCCAGCGCCCACAGGCGATCGAAACCGCGGGCAAAACTTTCGGCATCCTCCCCCGGTAATCCGGCGATCAGATCCACATGCAGGTGCACATGGGTCTGTTGGCGCAGCCAGCGGATGTTCTCGGCCGACTGGCCGTTGTCCTGCCTGCGGCTCACCAGGGCCTGTACTTCGGGATTCCAGCTTTGGATGCCGATTTCGAATTGCAGGGTGCCCGGCGGAAATCTGGCTATGATTTCCTTCAAGGCTTCCGGCAGGTGATCGGGCACCACTTCGAAATGCGCAAACACCGGGTCATCCGGCGTCGCTTCGATCTTATCCAGAAAGAATTTCAGGATCCGCAGGCTGGCCTGGATATTCAGGTTGAAGGTGCGATCGACGAATTTGAAGCGCCGCGCTCCGCGCGCATGGAGCGCTGCCATTTCGCCGAGGAAAATATCCAGGTCGAAGGGCCAGGCGGTCTTGTCCAGCGCCGACAAACAGAACTCGCACTTGAACGGACAGCCGCGCGAAGCCTCGACGTAGAGCGTGCGCTGGGCGATGTCCTGGTCAGTGTAGAACGCATAGGGCAGCGCCAGACTGTCCAGCGGCGCTTGGACCCCCGGCTGAATTTTCGGCAAGTTTCCGGCCGGTGCTTCGCCGGAAAGAATCCGGCGGCAGAGCGGCGGCAGGCTGGTCTCTCCCCAGCCGGTGATCACATAGTCCGCCTGGGCGACGATTGCCTGTTCGGCTGTTTCGTGCGACACCTCGGGGCCGCCCAGGATGATGGTGATATCCGGGGCCAGGCGCTTGAGCATGGCGACCACCCGGGTGGTTTCCGCCACGTTCCAGATATACACGCCGAAGCCGATGATGCGGGGGCGGGGCAGAGTGTCCAGTAATTTCTCGACGACTTCGCTCGTCTTGAGCCCGATCACGAACTCCAGGATGCGCGTCCGCTCCCGCAATTCGCCCAGATTGGCGAGCAGGTAGCGCAGCCCGAGCGAAGCGTGGGTATAGCGCGCGTTGAGGGTGGACAGGACGATGGACATGAGATGTGACCATGCGGCGGGAGTCCCATTTTACGGTCTACTTCGACAGCGTGCGCTGGCCTTTTGAGTCTGTAGCCAGCGATTGATTTGCCGTGGTGGATGGGCCAATGGGCATGGCCGCATGCCGTGCGCAGATTGATCGCCGTCGTTCGGCCCATATGCTATATTTTGAATAATGCTA
>JBAYJH010000132.1:0-12283 GCA_041665185.1 Sterolibacterium sp. | reverse complement strand
CACGCTGACCACCGATGCGGGCGCCGTGGTACCGGGCGTCGTCAGCTATTCCGGCGTGAGCGCGGTATTCAGACCATTGAGCAACCTCGCCAACAGCACCCACTACAACGTCACCATCAAAGGCGGGCTCAACGGCGTCAAGGACCTGGCCGGCAATCCGCTGGCAGCCGACTTCAAGATCGGCTGGACCACCGCCGTGGCGCCCGACACCACGGCCCCCACGGTCATCAGGACCATCCACACCAACGGCCAGATCAACGTGCCCGTCAACACCACCGACGGTGCCACTTTCAGCGAAGCAATGGACCCATTGACGATCACCAACCTGAATTTCTTCCTGAAAGCAACCGCAACCGGCACGTTGGTACCCAGCACACTCAGCTATTCCGGTGTGACCGCAACCATCATCCCGCTGACTAGTCTTGCCCCTAGTACCAACTATACGGTCACCGTCAAGGGCGGGGGCAACGGCGTCAAGGATCTGGCAGGCAATCCATTGGCCAATGACTTCGTCATCAGCTGGACCACCGGCGTCATTCCGGACACCACTGCACCGACGGTAATCGGCAACATCCATACCAACGGCCAGACCAACGTCGCCGTCAACACCGCCGTCGGCGCCATTTTCAGTGAGGCGATGGATCCATTGTCGGTCACCAACCTGACCTTCGTGTTGGCCACCGATACCGGCGTCGTCGTGCCGGGCACCATCAGCTATTCGGGTGTCAATGTGGTATTCCGGCCGCTGGTCATTCTGGCGGGCAATACCCACTACAACGTCACCGTCGTGGGCGGGGTCGCCGGGGTGAAGGATCTGGCAGGCAATCCAATGCTCAACGACTTCAAATTGGGCTGGACCACCGGCGCGGCTCCAGACATCGTCGCCCCGACCGTGATCGCGACCTCCCCGGCGGCGAATGCCGGCGCCGTGTCGCCTACTGCAATCCTGAGCGCGACCTTTAGCGAGCCAATGGACCCAACCACCATCACCAGCGCCAATATCACCCTGGTGTGCGACGGTGCGCCCTTTACCGGCATCGGCAGCTATGACGCGAATGGCGCTGTGGCGACTGAGGCATTACCGGCACAGAGTTTCCCTCTCGGCGGTACCTGCACGGCAACGATCTCCACCGCGGTCAAGGATCTGGCCGGCAATGCCATGGCGAATCCCTATAGCTGGACGTTCTCCATGCTGGCAGGGCAGACCACGACTACAACCACGGTGGCTGGCACTACCACCACCACGCTAGGTCCGCTCGCCATCGACCTCGGAGTGGCCGCACCTTTCGCGGTTCTGGGGAGCTCCACGGTCAGTAATGCCGCATCAGTGACCACGGTCACTGGAGATCTCGGAATAGCGACAAAGACGTCAGCCTCAATCACCGGCTTTATTGCAGGGCCTGGAGTGGTGAACGGGACGATATACGCATCCGACATACCATCGATCGGGAATACCACTTCCAGCCTCGCCAGAGCCGCATTGGGTACGGCGTATCAATCAGCCAAGACCAAGGGCACGTCAGCACCGTATACCACGGTGTCGGGCGACCTCGGTGGGATGACTTTGTACTCTGGGGTCTATCACTCCACGGGTACCTTGAAGATACAGAGCGGCTCGCTGACGCTAGACGCCCAAGGCAACTGTAATGCCTACTGGATCATCGACATGGAATCCACTCTCACCACGATCGCCGGGGCCGGTGGCAATGTGATCCTTGCCGGCAACTGCGAAAATACGAAGAACATCTGGTGGCGGGTCGGCAGTTCGGCCACACTCGGAGGAGCCATCTTCTACGGAAACATCCTGGCTGACACATCGATTTCGGTAGGGACTGTAGCCGTAGCCGTGACTGGCAGACTCCTGGCTTCGGCGGTGAACGATGGTGCGGTCACATTTGATGCACACACGCATACCGTTACTAAGCCATAGGGCTCGACGCATAGACCAGCCGTCGTCATGAATCTCCGCCGACGGCTGGATCGAGATGGATTCACGCCTGAAGAGCAAAAGAGAGGACCCAACCCGGGTCCTTTTTTTGTCGAAACTATGCCGACATACGTGCGCTATCGCACTGATCGCGCCGTAATGTCTGGCTACACTCTTGCTTCGAATATTCCTGTGGGAGAAACCTCATGTCGCACCATACATCGCTCGGCGGCCGCGCGTTGGTACTTGCCATCGCGGGCCTGCTGGTTTGCACTTCGGCCCTGGCGGCAAAACCCGACTGGGCCGGGGAAGGTAAAGGGCGGGGCGGGAACCAGGAACGCGGCGGACAGCGCGGGCCGGACCGTGAGCGTGGTGAAGGCAGATCCGTGGAGCAAGCCCGCCACGGCGACCGCGCCGAGCATTTCGGCGATCCGCACCGTTCGGCCGTGCGCGAATATTACGGTAGACACTACCAGTCCGGCCGCTGTCCGCCGGGGCTGGCGAAAAAACACAATGGCTGCATGCCGCCCGGCCAGGCGAAGAAGTGGACGATGGGCCGTCCCTTGCCGCGTGAGATCATTTACTACGAGGTACCTCGTCCGCTGGTGCTCCAGTTGGGACAACCTCCCGCGGGATATCGTTACGTCCGTGTGGCTGGCGACATTTTGATGATTGCGGTCGGGTCGGCAATGGTCGTGGATGCAATCCAGGATCTGGGCCGGTAGTCGAACCGGGAGCCTGAACCGGAACAGCCCGCTTCCGGCAATAGTCCCGGAACGGCAAAGCGATGGGTATTCCAGAGATCGAGTTACAGGGGTCTGCGCCCGCCGATGACGCGCAACAGTATGGCAATGATCGCGATCACCAGCAGGATATGGATCAGGCCGCCCATGGTGTAGGTGGTGACCAGTCCCAGGAGCCACAAAATGACAAAGACAACGGCGATGGTGTAGAGCATGACGGCATTCCTTTGGTGAGTCGGCATGGATAATCCACACCGTTCGCGAAGACATTCTTACTGTTCGCGCAGGAAGGATCTGTTCGTTGGAGTACATACCGCCAAAACCGTTTGGCGTAGTTTGCAATTAGCGTTCGCCGCTTCCCCATATACTGCGGCCTTGAATTCAGGCTTCTTGGTTTGCCGTCTGTGGGATCGCCGGCATGAAGACGAACCAGGAGCGCCCGAGTGTTGATGAAGATTGCAGGCCAGACCCTGGTCGCGAACAAGCTCCTTGCGGCGCTTCCCGACGTCGAGTCCCAGCGGGTACAGAAGAACCTCGAACCGGTGACGCTGCGCTTTGGCGAGGTCCTGTACGAGCCGGGAGACCGGATCAAGTATGTCTACTTTCCCAGCGACGTCCTGGTGTCCTTGCTGACCCTGGTCGATCGTCATCTCGCGTTGGAGGTCGGCATGGTCGGGTGGGAAGGCATGGTCGGCGTATCCTGTGCCTTGGGTGTCGGCGTAACCCCGTTCCGCGCCCTGGTTCAGGGTACCGGGACGGCGCTGCGGATGGAGGCGGAGTCCTTTCGCAAGGAATTCCAGTCTGGGCATTGCTTGCAGCGGGAGGTCCATCTATATACGCACAGACTGATGGCGCAGCTTGCACAAACCGGCGCGTGCAACCGTTTTCACTTCATCGAAGCGCGCCTGGCGCGCTGGCTGTTGATGACACGCGACCGGGTCAACTCGGACCATTTTCATCTGACCCACGAGTTTCTCGGCGACATGCTCGGTGTTCGGCGGGTCGGCGTCACCAAGGCGGCGCACGCGCTCAAGCAGCGTGACCTCATCGACTATAGTCGCGGGAATATGACCGTCGTCGACGGTCCCGGCCTGGAAGCCGCGGCGTGCTCATGCTACGCGGTAGACAAGGCCAGCTACGAATTCCCGCAAAAAAGACTCGGCAACGGGATCGCCGTTGCCGAGCCAGGTACTTCAGATGCTCACAAGAGGGAGAATGAACACCCAGGGTAATGTTGCTCCTACCTGTGACGAGGCGCCGTTCGTTAGCGCACATAGCGCCGAATATTCCGTTCGAGTTGCAGACTGTGCCCGTTTCCTGGCGCCACTTTGAAATCCAAAACCGGGGCGGCTCTGGCCTGAATCGACTGTTGGTGCAGCTATTTTCCGAGCAATTCACCGGCCGGTCTAAGCGACTCGACGCGGTCGCAAATCACCTTGGCAATGGCGACCAGCGGTGCACCGAGCAACATCCCGGCGACTCCCCACAACCAGCCGAAGAACAGCAGCGCGATGAAAAGCACTGCCGCGTTCAGGCGCGCGAAGCGGCTTTGCAGCCAGGTCATGAAGATCATCCCGATCATTCCCGCGATCAGCGCCGATACGCCGGCCACCGCCAGCGCATGCAGCAGTGTTCCGTATTGCACGAATGCCGCCACGCCGACGGCAATCGCCACCAATACCGAACCCAGGTAGGGAACGAAGTGCACGACACCGGCAAAGACGCCCCAAATCCCGGCCTGTTCCACGCCCATAAGTTCGAACGCGAGCCAGGTCGCAACCCCGACCAGGGTATTCGAGGTAAGCGTCAGGAAAAGGTAGCGCTGCACCTGTGTGTCGATTTCCTCGAGTATGCGCAAGGCATCTTTCTTGCGCGTCAGCGAAGGGCCGACAAACTGAACCAGCTTGCGCCGAAAGTGGTCGCCGGACACCAGCAGGAAATAGGCGAGCAGCAGCACAACCGGTGCTTGTGCCGCAACCGATACCAGGACGGTGGACTGGGCCAGCGCATAGTCGCTCAGCCATGAATCCGGCTTGGTGGCGATCGCAAATATCGGCGTCGCTCGGCCGACCGGCTTTTTGCCGACGTCGCTGGCGGCGCTTTGTAATTCCTTGGCGGCCTCCTGGACGTTTTGCAATGCCGTAGGGGCGGTGCCTTGTGGCGAGCTCAGGTTCTGGTGCAGCTTGCGTGCGGCATCGGGCAGCCTTTCCGTGAACACAATGACTTCTTCGCTCAGGGAATAAGCGATCCACGAGACGCTTCCGATCAGCGCTGCCATAACGAAGGTGGCGGCGACGGGGCGGGGAATGCGCAGGGCCTGCAACTTGTCGACCACCGGACGCAGGGCGTAGCTAGTGAGTATGCCGATCAGCAAGGGTACGAAGAATGCGCGGGCGAAATAGAGCGCGGCAACGCTGGCGATCACGGACAGGACGATCAAAGGCAGACTTGTCCGGGAGTGGCGGCGCGGACGCGCCGCTACTCCCACGCCAGCCACGTAATCATCCGCCAACTCCGCCGCGTCCGTGGAAGGCAACGGATCGAATCCGTCGGCAGGCGCCGCAGCAGGAACCCCGCCAGGCTCTGCTACCTTCATCGGTCCGACGGATTTTCGCCGCCAATCAGGAATATGTGTTCGCCACGATTCAGGGAGGCCGGTTTAGAGTCGTTCAGGACTCGCGTCGACCCGTCGCTCATCCGCAACGTGGTCTCGTAAGAGACCGCTGATGCGCCGGTCGCGGCGATCCGTCGGGTCGAGTCGATGACGCCGCATTCCTCGCACCTTGGCTTTGCGGAGGTCTGGCCTCCGCCCGTCAGTGCGGCCGTTTCAGACAGTTGCACAGGCGCCACGATTTCCTCGACCGGTGCGAAGTAGCCGCGGAACGAATCCAGAATCGCGGCGCCGGACAACGCCACACTGCCGAACAGCAAGGCCGCCAATCCGGCAATCAGGAGTGGGGCATGCATGCTCTTCGGAAGTGGTCTGTTGATCATGGCTGTCTGCATGCTTGGGCTTGGTTGTCATCCTCGGATCACATGCCGATGATGACTGCAACGCCGGGAAATGTCTGTGCGTCAGCGCGCATAAATGAAAGGGCGGCCGAGAGAGGCCGCCCCAATTTCACCTCAACAGAAATCTATTGCCGAGGTTCGCCATTCTCGTTAACTGCAATGGTCCTCCCCGGGGGGGCGCTCATTTGCACCTGGTGTTGGACGCCGCGGTAATCGTAGGTCACGTCCCAGTAGGCCGGCGTGCTGCCCGTCACGTCCTCGCAGCGACGCACGTCGCGGGTCGTGGTGCCACCGCTGCTTTGTCCCGCCTTGGATCCGATCAGGCCGCCGGCAACCGCGCCTCCGGCAGTGGCAAGGTCCTGCCCCCTGCCGCCACCGACCTGATGTCCGAGAACACCACCGATGAGCGCGCCGGCAATGGCGCCACCCACATTCGGATTGTTGCGGGCGGGGTCGGCCACCTGTTGGTGCTCCACCCAGCAACGCTGTTCCGGTGGTCCCATGACCGCGCGGACGGAGGTTACATTGGCTTCGAATACGCGCTCGTTGGGGCGGCGTCGGTAGTCGTAACTGGCGGTAGGCATGGGTTCCGGCGCCTCTCTATAGCGTTTGCGATTATCAGCCGGCCGCACCGAGGAAATGCGATTATTCATGCCCATGCCGACGAGGGAATCATAGTTGCCGGTGCGCAGTACGACACAGTGGCCCTTGTAACGGACGTCTTCGCAGACCTCCCAGCGACCGCCATCCACAATCACCGATGAGGCGCGATCGTTGAAGCCGTTGGTTTGGAAGTTGTTAACCTGCTTCTCCGTGGTGAAAGCTCGACCACGAAATCCCTCACCTTCATAGAAAGTGATCTGCGCCATCGCCTGAGTGGCCAGAACGAGGGCGGATGCGCCGAGTGCGGATTTGAGTTTCCAGTTCATTGCTGTCTCCATTACATTCCTGCGACCGTCGCCGACGGACACCCAGGACGATGTCCGTCGGCTGACTAGGACTATTTCAGGCGAATGTCGTTCTTGACCGACTGCACACCCGAGACTCCGCGGGTGATGCGGCCGGCATGCAATTTCTCGGTCTCGGTCTTGACGAAACCGCTCAGCTGGACGACACCCTTGAACGTCTCGACGTTGATTTCAGCGGATTTCAGCGCCGCATCGTTGAAGATGGCCGCTTTGACCTTGGTCGTGATGACGGCATCGTCGACGTATTCGCCGGTTCCCTCGCGGGTGGGGGTAGGCGCGCAACCGACCGCAGTGAGCAACAGGGTGGCGGAAAATACTGCCGCAAGGATATTGATGTGTTTCATGATTGGACTCTCCATTGAATTAGTAAATAGACTTCGGCAAAACTCGTGGCAGCGTTTGAACGAACACCGCCATTCCTTCAGAGCAGCGTAACGACACTTAGATTCGGCCCATCAACAGCAGGACGACCAACACCAGCACAACCAACCTCAGGTTCCATCAGCATCGATGCTGCCGTGGAAGCAAATGACGGACATAAAGCAGGATCGTTATGCTGATTGTGGGCGGAAGTCCGGCCCGGCTCTGTGCGTTCGCGTACATATCGCGAGAATTGTCAGGGCATGTTCAAAGTTGGCGCGATGGCACGCGTTCCCAACCACATGCGCCGAAAGCTGTTCGTTGCCACACCTCTGCCTATGTGCATTGGCGCACCGACGCCTTGTTCATTTAGGGTCATTGTTGCCATACCGGCGTATGCCATATTGGTGATGCATTCAATGCGGCTGGATAGCTGGAGCAAGTGCTTCGAAGTGAGGAAAAGCGAAGGACCGGTGTTCTAATGGAGACAAGGAATGTTCACACAGCAGATGAAGAATGACTACCTGAAGGAGATGTTCTCGCTGGCGCGGCAATGCGAGGTCTTGGTCCCTGCACAGAGGCGCTATTTCATGCGGCAGCTAAGCTTGCTGGACCACGACCATCAGTCCGGGTCGGAAGTATCCGACCAACCGGGCAACAGCACGCGAAGTGTGAAGTGATGATGCGTCACCGCTTCTGGTCGAGCCTGTCGGGCAGGCTGCTGTTGATTTGTGCCACGGGCGTGGCTTGCACCGCGCTGGCGCAAGTGGATCCGGCAAAGGCGTTGCGCGATAAATACGCGTCGATGGGGGAGCGATTGCGGCAAAATGAATTCAAGCAGCCGCTGGCGCTTGCTTCCTCCGAAGCGCCGAACGGCTTGCGGGGGGACATCTATGCGGTGGTCGCCTACCCGTTTGGGGAAGTGAGTGCAAGCCTGAATAGTCCCGATCACTGGTGCGACGTCATGATGTTGCACATCAACACCAAATACTGTCATGCGGCGATCGGATCGACGGCTACCATCCTGAGCGTCAATATCGGCAAAAAGACCTACGAAGAACTGGCAGATACGGCACGGGTCGATTTCGACTACAGGGTCGTCGCGGCAACCGCGGACTATTTCGGAATTCTGCTCAGCGCCAAGGAAGGGCCGCTGGGGACCAGCGACTACCGTATCCAATTGGAGGCGGTCGCGCTGCCCGATGGCAAGACATTCTTGCACCTGACCTACGCCTATGCATTCAGGCTTGCCGGACGACTGGCGATGCGGGTCTACCTCGGCACGATCGCCAGCCACAAGGTGGGATTTTCAGTGATCGGCACGCTGACAGACGGCCAACCTGACTATGTCGGCGGAGTGCGCGGGCTGGTGGAGCGCAACACCATGCGCTATTACCTCGCCATCGATAGCTTGCTGGGAACCGCCCGTGCGGCGGCCTCGACACAGAGCGAGCAACGCTTGCAGAACTGGTTTACGGCGGTCGAGCAGTATCCGCGGCAGTTGCACGAGATGAATCGGGACGAATACCTACAGATGAAGCATGCCGAGTATTTGCGGCAGGACGCTGTGCGTTAATTGAACTGGACTGTCACCTCGACCGCGTGTTGCTGCCGGTCATCCACCAACGGAATTGCCTTGTCATGCCGCTCGACACCATCGACCAACAAGCGCAGCACGCCCTCTTTCCTGTCATCGCCGGCATGCGTCTGTGAGACGGCGATGTGGTAAACGGTTTCACGATAACGGTAGTGAATCTTGAATCCGGGCCAGTGCGCCGGCAGGCAAGGAGCGATATGCAGCATGTCGCCGGCGAGTCGCAAGCCCAGCAGCGACTCCAGGACCAGCCGGTACATCCAGCCGGCCGAGCCGGTGTACCAGGTCCAGCCACCGCGACCGATGTGAGGTTTGACCGCGTAGACATCGGCTGCGACGACGTAGGGTTCCACTTTGTAGGCGGCGATGCCTTCAGCCGAGAGTCCATGGTTCACCGGGTTGATCATGGCCAGCAATTCCCAGGTGCGCTCGCGCTCGCCCAGGGCGGCGAATGCCATGGCGGCCCAGATCGCTGCATGGGTGTATTGCCCGCCATTCTCGCGTACGCCGGGCACGTAGCCGCGGATATAGCCGGGATCGAGGTCGACCTTGTCGAAAGGTGGATCGAGGAGCTGAACCAAGGCATGCTCGCGGCGCACCAGTCGCTCGTCGACCGCCTGCATGGCCAGGCGGGCACGCTCGGGCTCTCCCGCTCCGGACAGTACCGCCCAGCTCTGGGCGATCGAATCGATCTGGCATTCCGCGCTGTTGGACGAACCGAGCGGTGTGCCATCGTCGAAGTAGGCGCGCCGATACCACTCCCCGTCCCAGCCATGCAAGTCAAGGTTCCGCCGCAGTCGCCCGCCTTCCTCCTGGCATAGTTCGGCGAAGCTCTGGTCGCCGCGCGCCTGCGCCAATACCGCGAACTGCCGCAATAAGTCGCACAGGAAGAAGCCGAGCCAGACGCTCTCGCCACGGCCCTGCATCCCCACCAGGTTCATGCCGTCGTTCCAGTCGCCGGAACCGATCAGCGGCAGGCCGTGCGCGCCGAAATGCAGCCCGTGCCGGATGGCCCTGACGCAGTGCTCGTACACGTTGGCCGACTCTGTGGAAATGTTGGGCAGATCATAGTAGGAGTCGTCCTCCGGGTTCACCGGGCGAGCTTCGAGGAAGTGCACGGTCTCATCCAGTACGCCGTTGTCCCCGCTGCTCGTCACATAACGGCACACTGCCAGGGGCAGCCACAGGTAGTCGTACGAGCAATGGGTACGCACGCCGCGGCCCGACGGCGGGTGCCACCAATGCTGCACGTCGCCTTCCCGGAACTGCCGGCTGGCACAGGCGAGGAGGTGTTCGCGCACCAGGCCGGGCCGGGCGTGGACCAGAGCCATCACGTCCTGCAACTGATCGCGGAAACCGAAGGCGCCGCCCGATTGGTAGTAACCGCTGCGTGCCCAAACGCGACAGGCCAGGGTCTGGTATACCAGCCAGCCGTTGGCCAGCACGTTGAGCGCCGGGTCGGGGGTCTCCACCTGTACCGCACCGAGCGTATGGTTCCAGTGCTGCCAGACGGCTTCCAGTGCATTGCGTGCGGCCAGGCTGCCGCGAAAACGCTGCACGAGTCCGCCAGCCTCATCGGCGTTGCGCCCGACGCCGATGCGGAAGACGATTTCGCGCTCCTGCCGGTCGGCCAGTTCGAAACGCACCTGGATCGCGGCGCAGGGGTCGAGTCCCGCGCCCACCTTGCCGGACAGGCGCGCGCGCTGCATGGCCGCAGGGCTGCCCAGCGTGCCGTTACGCCCGATGAATTCCCGGCGATCGCCGCTCAGTTCTCGCGTCGGATCGTCCACGTCGAAGAAAGCCACCCGCTCGGAAAACGCCATGTTGTATGGGTTGCGCGCATAGAGCGCGCCGCTCTTCGGGGCGACTTCGGTGCTGACGTGCATGGCCGATTTGTCGCGCAGATCTCCCAATACCCACTCGACGTAGCCAGTAACCGAAAGCTTGCGCGCTCGTCCCGACAGGTTGCGTACTTTCAGCACCGAGAACTTGACGGCGGCGTCCATGGCCACGTAGACCCACAGCTCCGAACAAATCCCCGCCAAGATGGTCTCGAAGACGCTGTAGCCGAAGCCATGGCGGATCACGTAGGACGTCGCGGCGCGCGCCGGCAAGGGCGTGGGCGACCAGACCTGGCCGGTCTCTTCGTCGCGCAGGTAGATAGCTTCTCCGCTGGCATCGCTGACCGGGTCGTTGTGCCATGGGGTGAGACGGAATTCGTGGGCGTTCTCGCTCCAGGTGTAGGCGCCGCCGTTCTCCGAGACGACCGTGCCGAAGTAGGGATTGGCCAGCACGTTCACCCACGGTGCCGGTGTCGTTTGACCGGGCGCCAGCGCAACGACGTACTCGCGCCCGTCGCGGGTGAAACCGCCCAGCCCGTTGAACAGGATCAGATCGCGCTCTGGCATACAGACACTAGCGGCGCCTGGACTGGTGTCCGCGGAGGTTTCGAAACGCCGGCGACGACCCGGAACGAGGCGCGCCGCGCGCGGCTCCACCGGGATGCGCTGCTCGAGTTGTTCCGCCAGGGTGCCACGGCTGTCGGTGATGACGACGCGCGCCACCGACTGGATCAGGATACGATCCTCAGCGGATATTTGCTCCGCCGGCCGCACGAAGATGCCGCCGGGCCGGTCGATCACGCTCGCCTCGATGCCCGAGGCGATCAGGCCCAGGATCTGCTCCTGCAACTGCTGCCGGTAGCCGGCGTGATCTTCGTTCCAGATCACCAGATCCACCGCCAATCCTTTCAGGCGCCAGTAGGCATGGGCCTGGACGAGCTGGCGCACCAGATCGATATTGGCGGCGTCGCCGATCTGTAGCAGCACAATAGGCAAATCGCCGGAGATGGCGTAACCCCACAGCCCGGACTGCCCGCGGCGATTCTTGACGAGCACCGCCGGGTCGGCACGCAGCCCGGCGCCGGCATAGATGACGGCGCTGGCCAGGCGTGCATAAGTTTGTGCGTCGGCCTCGCTGGCATTGAGCTGGCGCAGCACCACCTGGCTGTGGGTCCACGCCAGTTCGAAGACGCGATCGGCGAGATGGCGGTCCTGGTATTTGGCGATCAGGCTCAAGGCCAGGTCGCGGGTGTCGCTCATGCCGGAAACGATATCGATGGTGACCGATTGTTGCGGCGCCAGCGTCAACGCATGGCGGATGGCGACGATCGGATCCAGTACCGAGCCGTCGCTGCCGGAGAGTGCCCCTGGGCTACTCAGTGCCTGCGGGGCGGCGCTGTTTCTTGAACGGCCGATGAAACGCAGGCGGTCTGTTTCGTAAGACACTTCGTTGCTGTCCGCGCCGTGCACCGTCATCAGGTGCAACGTCCATGGCGCCGGCTCGCCGCGCGAGCGGGGCCGGCGCGTGCACAGGATGGCGCGCCGTTCGCGCAGGATCTCGGTCTGCACGAAAAGATTGCTGAAGGCCGGATGCAGCGCGTCCGCGGCCGGCGGTGCCAGCACCACTTCGGCGTAACTGGTGACCTCGATTTCCCGGCGTTGTCGCGACCGATTGGTGATGCGCACCCGGCGCAACTCGATATCGTCTTCCGGCGATACGACGATCTCGGTATAGGTCTCAATTGTGCCGTCGTCGGCGCCAGCGCCGCCGCCGTCACCAACCGAGTCGCGACGGCGAAACTCGGCGCGCCCTTCGGAGAAGATCGCTTCGTAACTGT
>JBAYJH010000131.1:0-12303 GCA_041665185.1 Sterolibacterium sp. | reverse complement strand
GCTGCTCGGGATCGACCGGCTTGGCGATGAAGTCGTTCATGCCAGCCATATGACAGCGCTCGCGATCCTCGTCGAAGGCATTGGCGGTCATCGCCAGGATCGGCAGCGTTGCGCAGCCCGGCAACGCGCGGATGGCGCGGGTCGCCTCCAGGCCGTCCATGCCCGGCATCTGCATATCCATGAGGATCAGACCAAAGCCGCCGCTGCGCGCTTTCTCCAGCGCTTCATAGCCGTCGTTGGCGACCTCCACGTTCAGTCCGACCTCGGTCAGGAGTTCCAGCGCCACTTCCTGGTTGATCTTGTTGTCCTCGGCCAGCAGGATGCGGGCGCCGGCCGGCATGGTCTTCAAACTCTGCTCGGCAACCGATGGCGACTCGGCCAATTCCTCCAAGCTGAGCTTGCTCTTGCCGAGGCGGGCGGTAAACCAGAAGCTGCTGCCTTGGCCGGGCGTGCTCTGCGCGCCCGCCTCGCCGCCCATCAGGCGCGCCAGCCGCCGGGTGATGGCCAGCCCGAGACCCGTGCCGCCGTAGCGGCGCGAGATGCTGGCATCGACTTGCTCGAAGGCGGCGAACAGGTCGGCGATCTTCGCCGGCGCAATGCCGATGCCGGTATCCGTCACTTCGAAGCGCACCAGCAGATCGCTCGCCGTTTCGTCCGACTTGGAGACACTTACGGTGACCTTTCCCTGCTCGGTGAATTTGACGGCGTTCGAGAGATAGTTAAGCAGTGCCTGCGCCAGCCGCGTGGAATCGCCGACCAACACCGGCGGCAGATCGTCGCGGTCCACCATGAGTTCCAGGCGTTTGTCGCGCACCCTGGGGCCGATCATGGAAACGACGTTGTCGAGCATGCGGTTAACGGCGAAGTCGGCGATACTCAGGTTCAGCTTGCCCGCCTCGATCTTGGAAAAATCGAGAATGTCGTTGATGACCGCAAGCAGGTGCCTGGAAGCATTGACGATCTTGTCGAGCTTCTCGGTTTGCGCAGGGTCGGCATGCGCACGCCGCAATAGGTGGGTGAGTCCGAGGATGGCATTCAGGGGCGTGCGTATCTCGTGGCTCATGTTGGCGACGAAGGCGCTCTTGGCGGCGTTCGCCGCCTCGGCCACGCCTCTGGCGGCCTCCAGTTCGCGCGTGCGAACCTCGACCAGTTCTTCCAGGTGATGACGATGTCGCTCCAGTTCCTTCGCGAGGCGTTTTTTCTCGGTGATGTCCTCCTTCACCGCAACATAGTGGCTAATGCGCCCATCGGCCTGCCGGATGGGCGTGACGCCGACAGACTCGGTGTATTCGCTGCCGTCCTTGCGCCGGTTGACGAACTCGCCCTGCCACGGCCGGCCGTGGGCCAGGGCCGCCCACATGACATCGTAACTTGCCTGCGGCGTCTTGCCGGATTGCAGAATGCGTGGATTCTTGCCGATGGCTTCCTCGCGGGTGTAGCCGGTGACCCGGACGAAGGCTTCGTTCACATATTCGATATTCGCGTCGAGATCGGTGATGACGATGCTTTCCGCGCTCTGCTCCACGGCCAGCGAAAGCTTGCGGACTTGCTCATCAGCAGCCTTGCGTTCGCCGACGTCGCGCGAAGAGGCATAAATGTAGCTCCGCCCGTCCGTCCTGATGACGCAAGAATTGATTTCCACGTCGATTACGCGTCCATCGTTACGGCGATGCCGGGTCTCGATGAGTGCGGAGTCTCGTTCCGCGACCAGGTTTTTGAACTTCTCCCGGAGAACCTCCGCACCCACTTGCACATCCCAGTCGAAGACATGCAAACGACCGATCGCCGTCCTGTCGTAACCGAGCATGTTCAGGAAGGAGTCGCTGGCGTCGACCAACAGACCGTCGGTGTCGAGAATATGGATGCCATCGCTGGCAGTTTTCAGGATTGCGTCCAGACGACTCCGCTCCCGTTCGATTACCGCTTCCGCCGTCTTGCGCTCGGTGATGTCCTTGATCAAGCCATCGTACGACAGAAGTTTCCCCGCGGCGTCCTTGTGCAGGATAGCTGTATCGCTTACCCAACGAGTATTTCCGTCTTTTCGGATGATGCGATGTTCAATAGCGGAAACATCCTTCCCGGACAGAATTTGTCGCGCCTGCTCAATAACCAGTTCGCGGTCGTCGGGCATGACCATCCGAATCCAGAGATAAGGATCGGAGGCGAACTCGTCCGGCGTGTATCCCGTCACCGTCACGCTGGCCGGGCTCTGCTTGGTCTCCACCGCATGGCCGTTTTCGATGCGCACCGTGTACAGGTAATCGGTGAGTCCCTCGGTGATGCGTTTGTATCGTTCTTCACTCGCGCGAACCGCCGCGGTGCGTTCGCGCACCTGCCGGTCAAGGCTTTCATTCAGCAGGTTAAGCTGGGACTGGACTGCCACGAGTTCGCGGTTTTGATTGAGGGTGTTCTCGTACACCGAGAGCAGCAGGTTGAGTATCTGCTGGCCGCCGCCGGCGATGGCGAAACGCTTGCCGCCGTAGCCCACGACTTCCTCGCGGCGCTCTTCCGCCCGCCGCCTCACGAGCGGGGCATCCAGCAGGGAGCGGATGCGGATCAGCAGGTTGGACTCGGCGAAGGGTTTGATAATGTAGGCGTCGGCGCCGGAATTTATCGCTTCGATGATGTCTTCCGGCTCCGACAACACCGTGAGCAGGATCAGCGGGATGTTCCACAGTTCATCGTCATACTTGAGCGCGCGGCACAACTGGTAGCCGTTCATCAGCGGCATGTTGATGTCGCTCATCACCAGGGATGGCCGGCGCAATCGCGCCGCCGCTAGGCCCTCTTCCCCGTTGCTCGCCATGCTTACCACATACCCGCCTCTGGTCAGGGTGCGGCGCAACAGCTCCGCCTCAAAAGGGCTGTCCTCGACGATCAGGATTTCCGGCGCGGCGCCGGACGTGCGTTCCATCATATCGCCTCCTTCTGTTAGGGCGCCTTACCCGCACCGTTACGGCCGCTCGCCAAAGCGGCCAATGCCGGGGCGATTTGTTCGAGGGGCAGCACATGCTGTACCGCGCCCAGCGCCACCGCCTCCCTGGGCATGCCGTAAACCACGCTGCTCGCCTCGTCCTGGGCGACAGTGACGCCGCCGGCCGCGGCGATATCCGCTAGGCCCTCGGCGCCGTCGCGGCCCATGCCGGTGAGCACGACACCCACCGCGCCGGCGCCGAAACGGCGGGCCGCCGCCCGCAAGGTGACCGTCGCCGAGGGCCGGTGGCCGTCGCAGGGTGGTGCCGCGGAAAGAGCGAATCCGCCGCGGTCGTCGAATTCCAGATGTGTCCCCTCCGGGGCGAAATACACCACCCCGGCTTGCGGAATCTCCCCTTGTCCCGCCTTGCGCACCTCCAGCGGGCTGACTTCGGCCAGCCACGCCACCATCCCGGACAGGAAGTCGCCGCCGATATGCTGGACGCACACCACCGGCGCCGGAAAGGCCGCCGGCAGGTGAGAGAGAATTTCACGCAGGGCCTGCGGGCCACCGGTGGAAGAGGCGATCGCGACCAGGCGCACAGGCATGTGGGACGGTAGCGAGATAGGCGCGGACGAGGGCGGAGGCGGGGGCGTGCGAGTCACCGCTGCAACGCGGCGATGCACATGAACGCCGGCAAGAATGCGAATCTTCTTGGAGAGTTCACGGGCCAGTTTCTCGTGATCCGCTTCGCGGATGGCGCGCGGCTTGGGATAGACGTCCACCGCTCCAGCCTCCAGCAGCCGGAAGACGTTGGGCGAATCCGGCTCCACCGACACGCTCACCACCAGGATCGGGCGCGGATACTTGTTCATCACCGTGCGGGTGAGTTCCAGTCCATCCATTCCGCCCATGTGAAGATCGGTGCAGATCACGTCGGGATTCAACGCCGGCAGCAACTCGAGCGCCTCGACGCCGTCGGCGGCGGTGCCCACCACCTGAATGTCGGGCGAGCGGGAGAGCAGGCTTTGCAGGATATGCAACGCCATCGGGGAATCGTCTACCAGCAAAACGCGGATCATGTCGCGATCAGTCTTTTCAAGGTCTCCAGCAGCACGCCCTGGTCGAACGACGGTTTGGGGATGTAGGCGTTGGCGCCGGCGTCGAGACCGCGCCGCTTGTCCTCGTCGGAGGCCAGGGTCGTCACCAGGATCACCGGCAGATCCTTGTAGCGTGGCTCCGCGCGAATGCGCGCCGTGAGGGTGAGGCCGTCCATATGGGGCATCACGATGTCCGTCACCACCGCGGCGAAAGTCTGGCTGCCGAGGGCGGCGAGCGCGTCCACGCCGTCCACCGCCGCCACCACCGCGTAGCCGCCGTCCTCGATTATGCGTTTTTCCATGGCGCGGATCAGGGCCGAATCCTCCACCAGCAGAACGCTGGATCTGGCGACCTCCCGCCGGATCTGGGGTTCCTGCCCCCGCTCGGCCCCACCCGTCTGTCGCGCCGAGCGCACAAGGTCGGTAGGGTTCAGCACCGCACAAATCTCGCCGCTGCCCAGCATGGCCAGGGCGGAAACGTTGCGCACGCGCTGGAGCGGCGCGCCGAGCGGCTTGGGTACCACTTCCTCCTCGGCCAGCAGATCGTCCGCCAGCAGGCCCAGCCGCTCGTCGCCCACCTGAATCACAATGCACGCCAGGATGTCGGGCGCCGCCAAGGACCCCTCATTTGCCGGCCCATTCGCCAACTTAGCCGCCGGCAATTCCAGAAGGTCGTTGAGCCGAGCCACGATCACCGACTGGCCGTCCAGCAACACGGCAAGATGGCCTTCGAGGGTGAGCACATCCGCGTCGCGCACGCGCAACGAGGTCTGGACGAACTCGACCGGCAGCCCATAGACTTGGCCTGCCGCGCTCACCAGCAGGAGCCGCGTGGTGGTGGCGCTCAGCGGCAGGCGCAGTTGCACCGTCAGCCCCTGGCCGGCGGCGGACTCCACGCGGATGCTGCCCTTCATCCGCTCGACATTGACCCGCACCACATCCAGCCCCACACCGCGCCCGGACAGTTCGGTGACATAGGTGCTGGTGGAAAATCCGGGCATGAAGATCAGTTGCTGCAATTGAGCCGGGGTCATGGCTTTGATCGTCGCCTCGTCATGGAGGCCGCGCTTCCTCGCCTCCTGCCCGATCGTCGCAGGATCGAGGCCGCGGCCGTCGTCCCGCACTTCCAGCAGCACGCAGGCATCGTCGCGCCGCGCGGAGAGCCGCACCGTGCCGGCGCGCGGCTTGCCCAGCCGCTGGCGCTCGGCCGGCGGCTCGATGCCGTGGTCGATGGCATTGCGGATCAGGTGCATCAGCGGATCTTTCATTTCTTCGAGGATGCGCTTGTCCACGGTGATGTCGCCGCCATCGAGCGACAGTTCCGCTTCCTTGCCCTGCGCCATGGACAAGTCGCGCAGCATGCGCGGGAACTGCGCGAACAGTATCGACAAGGGCAGCAGGCGGATGCTGCGCACCCGGTCTTCCAGCAGCTTGACGGTGGACTCCAGGCGCACGCTGTCGTCGAAGAACGCATCGCGCGTCTGCTTCAGCAGTCTGCCGAAGCACACCGCCGCCTCGCTCTCCGTCCCCCGCGGCGCGGACGATCCGGTATTGCGATTGCGGCGGCCACGTTCCAGCGCCGTCCACCGCGCCAGCAATTCCGCCATCAGCGTCAGACGGTGCTGCGCCCGTCCCTGGATCACGGAAAGCTCGCCCACCTGGGTCAGGAAATCGTCCAGCTTCCCGGTTTCCACGCGCACGGTGTCGATGCGAAAAGGCTCGCCGACTATAGGCGGCGTGGTTCCCGGCGTGACAGATGGGGCGGGCCGCGCTGCTGCCGCGGAGGGAACCGGAGACGGGATCGGCGCTGTCGGCGTTGCATCAGGCGCGGGCGGCGGCTCATCGTTCGCCTGCTCGCGGTGCATTTCGTTCTGCTCCATCCGACCCTCGCCGGGTAGGGCTGGGGAGTGGGCTTCGGAAGCGCGGGAGGGAGCGGCCGTTGCGCCGGCTAGCGCCTCCTGCACGCGCTGGCGCAGTCCGACCAGCTCGGTGTTCATGCGCGCTATCGTTTCCGGGGTGAGCGGCGCCTCGCCCTTGCGTGCCGCGTTGAAAATGCTTTCCAGGCCGTGGGCGGCGGACTCGATCGCGGCGAAGCCCAGCATGCGCGCCCCACCTTTGAGACTGTGCGACTCGCGGAACACCTCTTCCAGCAGCGCCGTGTCGGCGGGCGTCTTCTCCAGGCGCAGCAGGTCGCCGTCGAGGCGGGCGAGATGCTCCTCGGTTTCCGCCTTGAACAGTTTGAGCAGTTCCGAGTCATCGATCATGACGTGTCCACCATCGCTTAACTCAGGCGATCGCCTTGAGGTTTTCCGCGGCCTCGTTCAGGCTCTGCACGCCCGCTTTGGTCTGGCAGATGCCGGCGGCGGTCTCCTTGGCGCCGGAAGCGATGCTGTTGGTCGCCTCGACCACCTGGTTGAAGGCCGCGGATTGTTGCCTGGCGTTTAGCATCACCTGCTGGGCGTTTTCGTTGGCGCTGCCGGCCAGGCTGGCCAGGCTGTTGAACAACTCGGCGACCTTCTGCACCAGTTGGGTGACCTCGGTCACGGTGTGGGAGCCTTCTTCCGTCATCATGATGGAGGAATTGGTCGCCTTCTGGATGTCGGTCACCAGCACCGCAGTCTGTTCCGCCGACTTCTTGCTCTCGTCGGCGAGCCTGAGGATCGCGCTCGCCACCACGGCGAAACCCTTGCCATGCTCGCCGGCGCGGGCGGCTTCCACCGCGGCATTCAAGGCCAGCATATTGATCTGGCCGGCCAGATCCTTGAGCACGGTGGCGATGCTGCCGATCTGCCCGGTCTGCTCGCCCAGGTGCAGGATATGCTCGGCCATGGCGCCGATCTTGTCCTTGAGGCTGGCCATTGCGACGACTGCCTGATGAGTGGCTTCGTCGCCCTGCGTCGTGGCGGCGCCGGCCCTGTCCGCCACGGCTGCCGCGTTCTCCGCCTGCTCCGCCGACTTGCGCGAGGAGGCGGACAGTTCCTCGATGGTGGCGGAAGTCTCGGCGGCCGCCGCGGCTTGCTGGCTGGCGGTGCGCTCGTGCTGGGTAATGGTGGCGGCGATTTCGCTGGCGGCTGCGGAAAGCTGGGAGGCATTGGCGGTGATCTTGCCGCTTACCGCCGCGGCAAGCCAGACGGCGATGGCGACCGCCAGGGCGACGGCGCCCAGCATGCCGTAGATGAGCGAATTGGCGACCGTGCGCATGGCGGCGTCGTAGATTTCCCGGCGCTCCTTGACGATCTCGTTCTCCCGCTGCTTAAACCGATTCCACAGCGAATCGATCTCCGCCGATTCCCTGATGCCCGCCCCGGTCCGGAAGCCGGCCAAGGCTTCCTCCTGCTTGTCCGCATCGACCAGGGTCAAGTACTGGCTGTCCTGCTTGCTCAGGTCTTGCCCCATCTTCAACATGCTGCGCAGATTGTCTTGCTGCTGCGGGTCTTTCACCAGGCCGGCGAGTTTGTCTCCCCGGCTGGTGAAGTCCTTTTCGCTGTCCAGGAAAGTCTGGCGCGAGGTCGGATTCTTCATCAGCAGATATCCGCGCGCGGCGCGCTGCATCTTGGTCAGGCTATAGGCAAGATCTCGGGCCTCGTCCATGGTCAGGTGCGAAGCGGTTTCCGCCACCGAGGCGTGCGTCGCCTCCTGTAGGTTGAAGAACACCAGGCCCATGGCGCCCAGCAGCAGCAGCAGCGGGGCCAGGTAACCCAGCAAGATGCGCTGGCGCAACTTCATTTTTGCGAACATGGCATTCCCTTTCAGTCACACAGTTTGGTTAACAATCCATTCTTCCCGCGCCAGCAGTGCCGGCAGATCCAGCGCGGTCATTATCCTGCCAGCATACGGGGCGGTACCCATGAATTCGGCTCCGCACTGCTCACGCAGCCCCGCGGGCGGCGCCTGCAATTCGTTGCGGCGCAGGTACACGACGTTACGCACTTCATCCACGGCGATTGCCACCGCCTGACCGCCGAGGCGGGCCACCACCGCCTTGCCACCCCGGCTGGCCGCCGGCAGCTTGAGCGCGGCGCGCGGGTCGATCAAGGTGAGCAGGTCGCCGCGCAGGTTCATGGCGCCGAGGATGTGCGGCGGACAGCAGGGAATCGGGCGCACTTGGGCGATATCGCAAAATTCCTGCACGGCCGCAAGCTCGACGCCGAAGTATTCGCCGCCCAGTTCCACCACCGCCAGCCCCAGGCGCGCGCCTTCCTCCTCGACGACGGCCTCCCGCAGCGTCACGGCCCGTGTGCGCAGTAGCGCGCGCTCCGCGGGCGTGGCTTCCAGGAAGATATGGCCCCCACTCCGGCCGTCCCCTGCGCCAGGCGCAAGAGAGGGTGCTTCAACCCCCTCCCCCCCTCCGGGGGAGGGTTGGGGTGGGAGGGCTTGGAGCATGTGAGTCAGTCGAGCTACATCGAGCACGGTCACTAGGTCGTCGCCTACGCGCGCCTCGCCCGCCACCAGGTGGGCCGGGCCGGGTGCCATGGCATCGAACTGGGGCGGCGGCTGGATGGCATCGCGGGGCAGATCGATCACTTTGACCACTATGTTGACGATCAGCCCCATCGGCAGGCTGTCGGCTTCCTCCAGCACCACGATCTGGTCGTCGGGACTGTAGCGTTGCGGCGGATGCTCGAAGCGCAGGCGAAGGTCGACGATGGGTATGATCCGGCCGCGCAGGTTGAACAGGCCGACGACCCAGGGCAGCGCTTCCTCGGCCGGCGTCAACTCGGGAAGCCAGAAGGATTCGCGCACCCGCGTGGCGTCTACGCCGAAACGCGCGCCGTCGAGCTCGAAAATCAGCAGGGATACCGAATCCATGTCGTCACCCTCCATCATTGCGCAATCCATTGCGCCATCTCGGCGGCAGTCGTTTCATAGGGATCGATGACCGCGGCGCCGGGCAGCGCGCGCAGGATGTTTAGCGCCGCGCGCCGCAGCGTCTGTGCCCGCGGCAGGTTTCCGGTGCGCTCGCTAAGCGCCGCCTGTTCCAGGTGGGCCGCCACACTGCCGGGATCGAGATAGAGGGTTTTGTCCAGCAACTTTCCTGCCTGAGCGAAATCCCCCTTGAGTTGGGCCAACTGCGCCAGCAGGAAATGCGGGCTCGCCGCGAGTTGGTCGATGGCCAGCGCTTGGTGGCAGGTCTGCTCGGCGCTGGCATATTCGCCGCTGTCGGCGAGTTTGTGCGCCGTTGCAAGCAGATCGTCGATGCTCGGCATGGGAAGCGCCCCCCCGCCCCGGCCCTTCCCCGCGAGCGGGGCGGGAGTTATGCGTTCCCGTGCCTGCTCTGAAGGACTGGCCTGAAGCCCATGTGGAGTCGTATGCGGGGGCAGCTTGGAATGGTGGCGTTTGGCTCCCTCCCCCCTCGCTGGCTGGGGTGGGGGGCCATAAGGCGCGTGGGCAACCCGCTGATACACCACGCCCTCGACGAATAATCTACTCTGCATATCCGGGAGGCGATGGCCGATGAGCTCGGTGTGACCACTCATGAGGTAACCGCCTTTGCTCAGGGCGCGCGCCAGTTTGCGCGCAACGGTGCTTACCACTTCCGCACCGAAGTATATGAATACGTTGCGGCACAAGATCAGGTCCATGTCCTGCAATTCCCCGCCGGGAAACGGTTCGCCGATCAGATCGACAACGTGGAAGGTCACCATGCAGCGGATGCGCTCGTCCAACGCCCACTCGTCGCCGGTACGCCGGAAATAGCGTTGTCGCAACATTGGCGGCGTCATGCGGAACGACCATTGCCCATAGCGTCCTCGTCGCGCCTTTGCCAGCGCGGTCTCGTCGATGTCGCTGCCGAGGATCAGGATGCTCCAGCCGTCGCGCTCCGGCAACAGCATATCCACCAGCATGGCGAGGGAGTAAGCCTCCTCGCCGCTGGCGCAACCGGCGCTCCATAGGCGCAGGGTTCTTGCACGGCGGCGACTCTCGATCAACGCCGGCAGAAGACGCAGGCGCAGCAGGTCGAACTGGCCGTGGTCGCGGAAGAAATAGGTCTCGCCGTTGCCGCGCAACGTCATGTCATTCATGGGGGGCGCCCCCTTCACGATACTTCTCGGCAACGGCGGCGAAATCCTCAAACCCGGCGAGGAAGGCATCGACGACATCGGGATCGAAATGGCGTCCGCGCTCCCCGGAGATAACGTCTCGCGCCTGCTCGAGCGGCATCGAGGATTTATAGACGCGACGCGAAATCAGCGCATCGAAAACATCGGCCAATGCCATCAGTCGGGCGGGGATCGGGATGGCTTCCCCTTTCTTGCCTTCGGGATAGCCGCTGCCATCCCATTTTTCGTGGTGGAAATAGGCGATCAGCCGAGCCATTTCGAGAAAATCGACGCGACAGTCGGCGTCGCGCACAGCTCGCTGGATCGCCCGTGCGCCGACCGAACTGTGGGTCTTCATGATGGCCCACTCCTCCTCAGTAAGTTTGCCGGCCTTGAGCAGGATATGGTCCGGGACGCCCACTTTGCCGATGTCGTGCAACGGCGCGGACTTGATCATCAATGCTACGACCGTATCGGTCAGGAAGCCTGAAAAGTGGCGATGCGCACGCAGACGCTCGGCCAGGATGCGCATGTATTCCTGGGTACGGCGAATATGGTTGCCGGTCTCCTTGTCGCGTGTCTCGGCGAGTTCGGCCAGCGCGTTGATGGTGACGTCCTGAATCGTCAGGATATCGCGCACGCGCCGCGCGACCTCGGCTTCCAGATAGCCGTTCTGGTCGCGCAGCCAGTCGCGGGCACGCTTGAGTTCGAGCTGAGTGCGGACACGCGCCAGGACGATGGGCGGGCGGTAGGGCTTGGCGATGTAATCCACCGCGCCGAGTTCGAGGCCGCGTTCTTCGTCTTCGGTGGAGTCCAGCCCGGTCACGAAGATGACCGGAATGTCGCGCGTGGCAATGTTCTCGCGCAAGCGGGCGAGCACGGTGTAGCCGTCCATACCCGGCATCAACACGTCGAGCAGGACGAGATCTGGCTTCTTCGAGCCGTCGACAATTTCCAATGCGCGCTCCCCGGAAGGCGCGGCCAGCACATCGTGATACGGTTGTAGCAAGCTGCCTAGGAGACCCAGGTTTCCCGTATCGTCGTCCACAATCAGAACGGCCGCCCTTGGCGCTATCGCTGGTGCGGATATACTTGTGTCGAGAGGGTGCAATACCGTCTCACGGAAAGGCACCCCCGGATTTACGGGAGTTTCGCCCATATGCGTCGGCGCTGCTTTTTCTTGTTGGAGTTCTTATTTATAGGACAATTGGCCGACGAATCCAGAATAAAATGGTTGTTTTACAAATAGGTACCTATTACCAGGTAGCCCTGAACGAGGCTGCGGTTCGCCGCGCGCGACACCGGAACGCATCTCCGTGAGCGACGCCGGGAACAGGCAAATACACGTGATCGGAACATCCGATGACGCCGATGGTGCTCAAAAACAGGATGGCGCTTATTGGCGGGGGATTGGGTTCTTCAGGGTGATTGACACGCGCGGACTCTCGTTGCCAAGCCGGTCGACTGCTGAAACGACGACGGCGTTCAACTCGCCCATTGCTCCGCCTTCATCGAAATCAAACTCCGGCTGAGACGCCGGCCTCACGGAAAAGCGCCACGCCTTGCCGTAGCGCGTCCAGATTGCATAGTTTGCGGGAGGACTGCCACTGCCGGGCCGCAAGTTGAGTCTGACCGCCTGATCCGTTTCCGGGACTTTCTGCACATCGACCCGTGGGGCAGCAGGCCCATTGGCATCCAGCCACGGCGTGGCCGGCACCAGCGCGGCATCGGCGTATGGTCCGGACTTCAACAGGTCGGCGATGCCTTTGCGGTTCTCCATCAGCGCGACCATGCTGAAATGGATGTGCCCGCCGACTTGCACGCGTGAACGCAGCACCTCGATCTGTCTCTGTATTTCTTCCGGTTGCCATGATTTGGCGGAATTATTTGGATTTTCCGAACTTTCGATACGGCTGGTAAAAAGCCCTGGCCACAAATGGCGTCCCAGACGATTCTCGCTGGCCCAGTAGTCCAGCAATACGCCGAAAGCCTGCGGCGCCTGGTTGATCGGCCAGTAGAGCTGGGGCGCTAGGTAGTCCAGCCACCCTCTGTTCAGCCACAGTTCGACGTTCGCATACAGTTTGTCATACTGGCTGAAGCCGGCGATCCCGGGCGGGCGGTTGTCGGGACGCCCCAATCCGAAGGGGCTCACGCCGAAACGCAGCCATTTTTTCTCGCGATGTATCTCCCGGTACAGCAGTTCGATCAAGTCGTCGACGTTCTTGCGGCGCCAGTCCGCGCGGGCCAG
>JBAYJH010000130.1:0-12495 GCA_041665185.1 Sterolibacterium sp. | reverse complement strand
GTCGGCGATGTGCCAGGCGATGGTCCGGTCATGGGTCTCCGCTTCGAGTTCGCGGACCACGTCACGAACCAGGGCGCCAAGGTCGACGGGAGTCTGGGCCATCTCGGCACGCCCCATGCGGGAGAAGGACAGCAGGTCGTCGATGAGCACCTCCATGCGCCGCGCCGCCTTGGTGATCGTCGTCATGTAGTGCTGGCTATCCGCATCGCTGGCCGCCGCGGTGCTCTCGCGCAGGAGCTGGAGAAAACCGTCGATGTGGCGTAGCGGCGCGCGCAGGTCATGCGACACCGAGTAGGCAAACGCTTCAAGTTCCTTGTTGGCCTCTTGCAGTTGGGCGGTGCGTTCGGCGACGCGCCGATCGAGTTCCCGATTGAGCTTGAGAATTTCATCTTCCGCCCGCTTGCGCTCGGTGATATCCGCGATCAAGCCGTCGTAGCCGAGCAGATGGCGCTCCTGGTCATAACGCGGCACGCAGGTATTGCGCACCCAACGCAGCGACCCATCGCGATGCAGGATGCGATGCTCGAGCGGCGCCACCGCGTTCCCGGCGAGGATAGCGGCGGCCTGCGCCGCCACGGCGGCCCGATCCGGCTCGTACACCATGCGATACCACAGGCCGGGGTCGGCCGCATAGTCCTCCGACGAGTAGCCCATCACCGCCTGGCAACCCGGACCATGGGTGGTGGCGATGGGACGCCCGTCCTGCACCTGTACGGTGTAGATGTAGTCGGTGACCGAATCGAGTAGTTGCTTGTAGCGTATATCGCCTTCGCGCAACGCTGCCTCGGCCCGTTTGCGTTCGGTGATGTTCTGCGCCGTGCCGCGCAGCCCCCATACCTTGCCGCTGGCGTCGCGCTTGGCTTCGCCGCGCGCGACGATCCACCGGGTGGTGAGAGTCGGCTGCGCCAGTTCCAGATCGACTTCATACGGCTCGCCGGTTTCCATGGTGCGCTTGACCGCGGCATCGAGCCGCTCGGCGCTCTCCGGCGTGTAGGCCTGCTTGTGTTCCTCGTAGTTGGGCGGCGCCTGTTTCGGGTCGAAGCCATAGATGCGGTAGTACTCGTCCGACCACCAGATGGTATCGTTCGCGGCATCCCAGTCCCAGCTGCCGATCTGCGCCAGGCGCTGGGATTCACTCAATTCCGTCCCTCTTTGGCGCAGCATGTCTTCCACCCGCTTGCGCTCGACACGGGTGCGCAGGACCGTGATGCCGAAGGCCAGATCGCCCGCCAGTTCTTCCAGGAGCCGGATCTCTTCCGGAATCAGGGCGTTGACCTCGGTGGAATAGATCAGCAGAACGGCGAATACTTTTCCGCCTTCGTCCTTCAGGGGCAGAGCGATGCCGGAATGATAGCCGCGCTGCATGGCACTTTCGCGCCACGGAGCCATACGTGGGTCGGTGGCAAAATCCTGAATGACGATCGGTTCGCCGCTGCGGACAACGCTTCCCGCGGGACCCTGCCCATGCTCGCTGGCTTCCGCCCAGGTCAGTTTCGCGTGTTCGACATAGCCGCTGTCGAAACCCGCCCAGGCTGCGGGCCGAATGGTCTTGGCGTCGTCGTTTTCCGCGTACCCGACCCACGCCAGGCGGTAACCGGCATCGTCGCAAATGACGCGGCAGATGTCCTTGAGCAGGGTCGGCTCGTCTTCAGCCCGTATCAGTATCTGGTTGCACTCGCTGATGGCGCGCATCTCCCGGTTCAGCCGGTGCAGCGCGTCCTCCGCCCGCTGGCGTTCGGAAATGTCGACAAAGGAAACGATCACCTGGGCGATTTCCCTCGCGACGTCGTATTCCGGCTCGGCATTGACCAGCACCCAGACGGCATGGTCCCGGTCCGGGCGGCTGATTCCCGTCACCAGGCCGGTGAGCGGCTGGCGCGTCGAGAGCACCTTGCTGACCGGGTATTCGGCGACAGGCAATACCGAACCGTCCGCGCGCAGGAATTGCCATGCCGGATCGATCAGCGCCTTGCCGAGCAACTGTTCCGCGGACAGTCCGAGCAGTTCCTGCGCCAGGGGATTGCTGTCCAGAACGCGGCCCTGGCCGTCATGGAGGATGATGGCGGTCTGGACCTTGCGGATCAGCGAACGGTAGCGGTTCTCGCTGGTGACCAGGGCGGCCTCACGCTCCGCCAGCGCATCCAGCATGGCGTTGAATTCCCGCGCCATGACGGCCGCCTCGTCGTTGCCGGCGAGCGGTGAGCGGGCCAGGCGGTTGCCGGAGCGCACCGCGTCGAAGGTCTCCTGGACGGCATACAGCCTGCGAGTGATCTGGCGCCCCATCAGCCAGGCGATGAAGGAGCCGATGAGAATAGCCGCGAGCGCGTAGACCACACCGTTCTGCGTGATTTCGGCCAGTTTCTCGCCCGCCACCCTCTGCCCGATGCCGACCCGCGCCCAGCCGACATGATGCCCGCCCAGCGTGGCGGGAACGGCCACATCCACCAAGGTCGGGTTCCTCGACAGCACCGTCAGGCGCGCTTCGCGGGGCAGGTCGCGCAAGTACTGCCCTGGTCGAGATTTGTCGGTATCGGCCATCACGCGCCCCTCTTGGTCCGCGAGCATGGCGAAAACCATCTCCGGATGGCGGCGCTGGGCTTCCACCAGTTCCTGTAGGCCCGCGACGTCGTCGGCGGCGATCCATCCAGCGGCGGAGGTGGCCATGGCCTGCGACAGCGCGGTCGCCTCATCGATCTGGCGGCTCAACAGCAAGGCGCGCTGGCGCACGGTCAGGTCGGCGACAAACAGCGCCATCAACACCGCATGCACCACGGCAACGCTGAGAATCAGGCGGCCGCGCAGCGTACCGAGGAAGAACCCGGACAGGGCGCGGAACATCATTGCCGCTGCACCGGCCGAACATCCCGCTCGAACCGCGCGATATAGCGCCGCACCACGTCGTAGTCCTGGTCCGCTGCGGGAAGGAAACGGGCCGTTTCCATGCCGGCGAGAATCGCCTTGCCGTCCGCGCTCGCGTCCAGTCCGACCAGCTGCGTGCGGACTTGCTCCGCCACCCCGGCGGCCACGTCGTTGCGCACCATCACGGAGTTGTTCACCAGCGGCTCCGTCTCCCACATCACCTTGAGTTCCGCCGCTTCGCCGGGATGCTCGCGCTGGAATGCCCGCCACGGCGTCGGCCAGGTCGCGCCCGCCGCGGTGAGTTTCAGGTAGGCATTCATGATCGAGGATTCCTGCGAGCCGACATAGCGATTGTCGATGTCGGCGTTGACGTCGATGCCTTGGCTGTGCAGGAAGTACTGCGGCATGATGCAGGCCGCCAGGGCCGTCGACGAGGGATAACTGACCGCTTTGCCTTTCAGGTCGGCCGGGCGTTTCAGGCCGCTGTCCCGGCGCACCACGAAGATCCCGGTGAAGTCCCGCGGCTCGCCGGCCATGGCGATGACGCGGTAGCCGATCTTGATGGCTTGCAGCGTTTGCCAGGGATTGGGGAGGATGAACTCGGGTTTTCTTGCCTGGTATTTCTCCTCGAAGCTGGCATAGTCCCGCGAGGCCTCGAGGGTCAGGCGCGCACCCTGCAAACGGCTGTTCAGGTGATCGACGAGGGGCTGGTAGGCTTCTATCAGCTTGGCTGGATTGTGGAGAGGATGGACCGCGAAGCGATAGACCGGCGCGCCGGGTGACAGGGGTTTCGCCCCGGCTTGCGGGCCCTGGCCCTCCGGAGCCCGGCTACAGCCGGCGAGAACTGCAACCAGCAGGACCAGCGCGGCGGCAATCAGGACCGGCCTGGCGGCTGGCGGTCGATGCTCAAGCATGATCGCTAAAGGTGGCGGCAATCGCCGCAAAGGCGGCGAAGTTGGCCAGGAAGACGTCGACCACGTCCGGGTCGAACTGGCGGCCACGTTCGCTGGCGATGATCCGGCGCGCCTCGTCGATCGGCAGCGGCGGCTTGTAGACCCGCGGCGAGATGATGGCGTCGAAGACGTCCGCCAGGGCCATGATCCGGGCCGATATCGGAATGCGGTCGCCGGCCAGGCCGTCGGGGTAGCCGCTGCCGTCCCAGCGCTCGTGATGCCAGCGGGCAATCTCCTTGGCGAGGACCAGGAATTCCACCGGCCGCTCGATGTCCTGCTCGGCCATGTCGATGGCATCGCTGCCCAGGCGGGCGTGGGTCTTCATGATTTCCCACTCGTCGCTATCGAGCTTTCCCGGTTTCAGGAGAATATTGTCGGGCACGCCGACTTTGCCGATGTCATGCAACGGCGCGGAGCGGACCAGCATTTCGAGGTAGGTTTCGACGAGCGTGGCGGCGAACCGGGGATGGCCCGCCAGCAGTGCGGCGAGCAGGCGCACATAATTCTGCGTGCGCAGGATGTGGTTGCCGGTCTCCGGGTCGCGAATCTCGGCAAGGTGAGCCAAGGCACGGATGCTGACCGCCTGGATCTGCTCGTTTTCCTTCATGCGTCGCGCCACTTCGGCCTCCAGGGTGGCGTTCTGGTCGCGCAGCCAATCCCGCGCCTGTTTGACCAGCAGCTGGCTGCGCACCCGGGCCAGGACCACGGCGGGCCGGATCGGCTTGGTGATGTAATCGGCGGCGCCGGTTTCGAGGCCGCGCTCTTCGTCGCGGGCATCGTCCAGCGCGGTGAGGAAAATGACCGGAATTTCCGCGGTGGCGTCGTCTTGACGCAGGCGCCTCAGGACTTCATAGCCGTCCATGCCCGGCATCATCACGTCCAGCAGGATAAGATCCGGCTGCGGGGTCTGCGCCGCATGGCGTAGCGCCGAATGCCCGGAGTTGGCAACCCGCACCCGGTAGCCGGCGTCCCGCAACAGTTCGCCCAGCATGCTGAGGTTCTCCGGCATGTCGTCGACAATCAGCAGCGACGAACCTCCCGGCGTTGGCCCGGGAATGTTCGCTGAGGATATTTGGTGCATTTCCGATGTCTCCACGTTGACCTGGTCAAGCGGCCATCCTACCAGTGGCAGCCGCTCGGTGACTCTCTCCGGCGCTGGCGTCAATATCCAGTCGCCAAGGCGACCCGCGACGCCATCACCGTGGCATGCGCCCTGCGGCCTCACCGTCGCACCCGAATCCGGCGCCACCACACGGGTTGTGTGCCTACTTACAATATAGGACATCCGGGAACCGCGGGTGGGACGAAATCCCGGGTTGCCGACCGCGGCAACGGGGCCAGATGCGGGCGGCTCATGCGGTGAAAGACAGGCAGGCAGCGCTATCGGCGGCCGCCGAGGCAGGGCTGGAAGCGGCGCGGGGGCCGACTGGCCCCCGCTGGGATGACCGGGCAAAGGCCCGTGCTTAGAAGTCGTACTTGGCGGTCACGCCGGCCATACGCGGCAGGCCGCGGGTATTGAACTGGTTCTTCAGGAAATCCTGGCCGCGGGCGATCACATAGTCCTGGTTGGTGAGGTTCCTCGCCCACAGGTTGGCCGACCACTTGCCGCTGCTGGGCGTATACGCCAGGCGGGCATTGAGCAGATTGCGTGCCTCCAGGTCCTGGAAGATCCCGCCCAGCACGGCGCTGCTGCGATGGCTGTAATCTCCCGCCAGCTCGAAGCTGCCGCCCAGGCTCGGCGCCGCGATACGATAGGCGAAGGTCAGGGCGGCGGTCAGCTTGGGAGTATCGGCGATCGGCTGGCCGCTGTAATCGACGCCGGGGCCGCCGCCGTTGGGGAAGCTCTGGTATTCGGCGCGCAGGATACCGAGGTTGGCGCCGACGTCCAGATCCCGGGTGACCCGCAGGCGGGTGCTGGCCTCGATGCCGCGGGTATCGACCTTGCCGGCATTGTTGAGGACCAGCGCGGTCGTCGCGCCCACCGGCACGAACTGGAACACCTGATACTGGTCGAAGCGGCTGGAAAACACGGCGAGGTCATACTGCATGCGGCCGCCCATCAGCCTGCCCTTGATGCCGGCCTCATAGCTCTTGACGGTCTCGCTATCGAATTTCAGGCCGCTGGCGACCTGAGCGGCGCTCAGGAAGTCGGTGTTCCAGCCACCGCTTTTGAACCCGGTCGAGTATTTCGCGTACATGTTGGTCGTCTTGCCCAGTGCGTAGCTGATCCCCACGGTCGGCGTTACCCGGCTTTCCGAGCGGTTGTCGGCGTAACCCTTGAGCGTGGCGATCCTGAAGCCGCCGCTCTTGCTGCCATCCAGGTTGTAGAGCACGTCCTTCTCTTCGCTGGTATAACGGGCGCCCAGATTCACCGTCCAGTCCTTGGCAAAATCGTAGTCGGCGCTGCCGAACAGGGCATAGGTATGGGTCTTGATGCGGCCGTCGTTGGCAATCACCGAGCCAGGCGCCAGCCCGAGGGCGCCGAAGGGGATGTTGCCGAGGCCGGGGTAGGCAATGATGGTGGCGGTATCCTGGCCGACGATGGCGAGCCGATTGGTTGCGGCGTCTTCGTTCAGCAGATAGATACCGGCGACATAGCGCAGCTTGCCGCTGCCGGGCGAAGCGACCCGAATCTCCTGGGAGGTCTGCTTGAAGTGGTCGGCGTAGGCGACGCGGAAGAGATCTTTCGGACCATAGTCGGTATCGTTGCCGCGCTGCTGTTTGGTATCGCGGTAGCCGGTGATGGCGGTGAGCTTGTTACCGCCGTCCAGGGCATAGTTGATGGTCATGCTCAAGCCCGATAATTCGGAATTCTTGTAGGGCGTGGTATTGAAATTGACCGTCCGGTGGGGAAGCGGTCCGCCCACCAGCGGGACGTTGAACAGGCCGGTGGTCGGCTCGCCCAAGGCCAGATTTTGATCGATCTTCGAGTAATCGGCGTAGAGGTCGACCTTCAGCTTCTGGCTCGGCTGCAGACTGAGCTGGCCGCGGGCGCCCAGCCGGTCGATGTTGTCGAGCTTGTCGCCATTGGCGATATTGGTGGTGTAGCCATCCCGCGTTTCGCTGGTGAAGGAAAACTTGCCCGAGACGCCCGCGGCGATCGGCCCGGAGATGGTCCCCCCGGCTTCACGGCCGCCATGGTTGCTGAAGCCGCCGTTCACCGCGGCCTCGAATGCCTTGCTCGGCGCCCGCGTGGTGATGCTCACTGCTCCGGCATCGGTATTGCGGCCGAACAGGTGTCCCTGCGGGCCGCGCAGCACCTCGATCTGTTCGATGTCGTTGAGCGACTGGTCGAGGGCCTGGGATTGGCCCAGATACACGCCGTCCAGATAAACGCCGACGCGCGTATCCCAGCCGACGTTGCGGCCGCCGCCGCCGACGCCGCGCACGTTGATGCCGCTCCAGCCCGGCGACTGGATGGCCTCGAAGTTCGGCGCCAGTTGCTGGATGTCGTACAGCGTGTGGATGCGCGATTTTTCCAGCGCCTCCTCGCCCAGTACGGTCATGGAGATCGGCACCTCCTGCAACGACTGCTGGCGTTTCTGCGCCGTGACGACCACGGTTTCCAGGGCCTGCACTTCGCCCTCGGCCGGCCTGGCGGTCTGCGCCGCGGCGGGCAGTGCGCTGAAAGCGGACGCCACGGATAGGGATATTGCGGTCAAACGAAATTGGGATTTCAAGATGCTCTCCTCCTGGTTGGATTATTGGTTTCACCCTCGGACAGCGGAGTGATTTGTTGTTGCGTACGCTCGACGACTCACTTCTCAACAAGTGCCCAGGTCACGCCGCTCAGCTCGCCAATTCGCGGTCCCGTCCCTCGGGCAGCGCCATGATGGCCAGGGCGGTGACGATGCTGGTGGCGACGACATACCAGGCCGGCATGGCGGGATCGCCGGTCACGCCGATGAGCCAGGTGACGATGAGCTGGGTCGAGCCGCCGAATAGCGCCACGCCGACCGCATAGGCGATGGACAGGCCGGTGGCGCGGATGCTGGCCGGCAGCAGCTCCGGCACCGCCACCAGCGACGCGGCGGCGCTGATCGCCGTCAGTGCCCCCAGTATTGTGGTGACGCCGATCAGGGCTGCGGTGCTCCTGGCCTCGATCAGCAGCATGAAGGCCGGGACCACCAGCAGCGCCGTCAGGATTCGCGGGATCAGCATCACCGATCTGCGGTTGTAGCGATCGGCCAGCCATCCGCCCGCCAGCGCGAACAGCGGCGTCGTCAGTCCGACCGCCACGGTCGCGGACATGGCCACGGTCGGCGGCAGCTTCAGGGTGGCAATGGCGTAAGTGGTCATGTACATGCCGAGATAGGTCGACACCGTGGCGCCGATCACCACCAGCACCGCCAGGAAGATCAGGCGGCTGTGGCTGCGCAGGCGGACCGGCGGGACCAGAGCTATGCCCCTGGCACGGCCGACATGACCGAGGGTTTCGGGCAGGGCGCGGCGCAGATAGATCGCCAGCGGGATGATCAGCAGGCCGAACACGAACGGCACCCGCCAGCCCCACGACTGGAGTTCGTCCGGCGCCAGCGTGCTGGTCAGGGCCATGCCGACCAGGCCCGCCAGCAATGAGGCGGCGCCCTGGCTGGCCAACTGCCAACTGGCGTACAGGCCGCGTTTTCCAGGCGGGGCGATTTCGATCAGGAATGCCGTCGACGGACCGACTTCCCCGCCCAGGGCCAGGCCCTGCACCAGGCGGCAAATCACCATGATGATCGGCGCCGCCAGGCCGATGCTGTCATAGGACGGCGTGAGCGCCAGCCCCAGCGTGCCCAAGGTCATCAGGAGGATGGTCAGCAGCATGGCCGGCCGGCGGCCGGCCCGGTCGGCGTAGGCCCCGATGAAGATGCCGCCGAGCGGCCGCGATACGAAGCCGACGCCGAACACCGCCAGCGCCAGCATCAGGCTGGCAAAGGGGTTGGCCGCCGGGAAAAAGGCCTTGCCGATGTATACCGCGAAAAAGGCATAGGAGCCGAAATCGTAGAATTCGAGTGCGTTGCCGGCGACTGCCGCGGCCACCACCCGGCGCGTGACCGGTGTTGACGGGGCTGGCGCGGCATCGGCGGGAAGTGCGGCGCTTGGGTCAATTGCGTCAATTGCGTCAATTGCGTCGATTGGGTCGGTTGGGTCATTGGGGTAGATTACGGCTTCGGCGGTCATTGGCTGTCTCCCTTTATGGTTGTTTTGAGTTTCACGCGGATGGGTCTTCGCCCGCGAAGGCCTGCATCATCGCCTGGCGGGCGTGGCTGACGATCTTTTGTTTCCAGTCCGGCGTGTCGACATAGAAGGCGTCGAGCAGATCCTGCTTGATCCTGATGGCCAGTGCCGCGGGCGCCTGCGGGTGATTGACCAGCCACTGCTCGGCGCGCAGGGCTTGTAGCACCTGCATCAAAGGCTGGGTGCCGAATTCGATGCCGATGGCGGTGATCTCGGCGTTGGGGCATTCGTCGTAGGCCGCGCCCCACATCAGGCCGGTCAGCGGGGACGAGACCGAGGTTCCGTCGCCGAAGGTGGTGATCGGCGTCGCCCCGTTGCCGCCCCACCACTCACGGGCACGCGCCAGTGCCGCCGGGTCGTCGTTGCGCCCGGCGAAGCCGCGTTCGCCAGCGCCGGTTTCACCCAGGCCGGTGTGCAGGTCGATCCACGCCACTTGCCGGGCACCGCCTGCGTGCTGGCGCAGGACCCCGCGCAAGGTGGTGTTGCTCCAGGTGGGAAACGTGCCGCCATAGAACAGGCCATCCGCAAACTGGTACTGCCCGCCCGATACCGCCGCCTGGACGGCTTTCATTCCGCGAGCGGCAATGAACTGGCCCAAGGCCGCCGTGTTGCCGGCATCCGGCGGCCAGGTTTCCGGCAGCAGCAGCGGATGCAACTCCCGGTAGGCCGGATTCTCGGGCAAGGGAGCGGAGAAGTCCTGGAAGTTGCGGTTCAGATCGACGTTTTCATGCGTCACCCGCCGGATATGGGAAAAGCCGTAAGGGTTGATGCCATGCAGGTACAACACGGCCACGCCCCTGGCGGAGCAGCGCGACCTAAACGCCTCATCGTGCAACGCGTACACCTGCACGCCCGAGCCGCAGTAGCCTTCCACGCCGTGGCAAGCGCTGCTGACGATGAGCAGTTTCTCGGCGTCGTCGGGTCCGTCCAGGACCACGTCCAGCGCCAGCGGTTCGCCGTCGCGGCCCGGCAGAGGGTGGGCATAGGTGCTGGAGGCAAGTCCCGCCTGAGCGGCAGCGCCGAGAAACTTCGCCCGCGCCGCGGCGTAACTGGATGAAAAGGCGTCGATCACTTGCATGGTGGAGCCACCTCCTGCGTTGGTTGGATTCTTCTCCTGCTGTTGTTCTGAAATGCGTTCTGCGATACCTCTAGCGCCGGACAACCGCGATCACGTCCAGCTCAAGCCGTCCGCCCATGGCGATTCCGCGTGCGGCAAAGCAACTGCGGGCGGGATAGGGACGCTCGAAGAAACTGACGTACACGGCGTTGAAGGCCGCCCAGTCGGCCATGTCGGCCAGCATCACGGTGCATTTGACGATATGGGCCATCGAGTAGCCATGCGCTTCCAGGGATGTCTGGATATTCAGCAGCGCCTGCCGCGCCTCGGCCTCGATGCCGCCGGGCGCCAGGGTCAGCGTGCCCGGCAGGTTACCCATCTGGCCCGACAGGAAGAGCAGGTCGCCCACCCGCACCATCTCGGAGAACGGCAGGCCCAGGGCCTCATAGTCCGGCGAATTCAGGAAGGTCACGGGATCGCTGGGTGCAAGGGCGGTGGGCATGGCGGGGCTGGCGGTTGTTTGCGGATTCGACTAATCTAACGAGTCGGGAGCGATTCCACAAATACAATAAATAACCTCTTCCCATACCATTTTGCTATGTATACCAGCGGCCGCCGCCTGCACTATTTCGTCACCATTGCCGATCTGGGCAGCCTGGGCCGTGCCGCCGAGGCGCTGCATATCGCCCAGCCAGCCTTGTCGCGCCAGTTGCGCTTGCTGGAGGAATCCGTCGGCACCCCCCTGCTGGAACGCCATGCGCGCGGCGTGACCCTGACGCCCGCCGGCCATTCCTACTACGCCAGCGCCCGCCGCCTGCTGGACGACGCCACACTGGCCTCGGCCCAGGCAGTGCGCACGGCGCGCGGCGAGGTGGGACGCCTGGGCCTGGGGATTCTGGAGATTTACGCCTGGCACGAGTCGGTGCTGCGCGCTTTACACACCTATCGCCAGCAGAGTCCGGGTATCACTTTCACCATCGAGGCGATGTTGTCCGGCGCGGTCACCCAGCGCGTGCTCGACGGGCATCTCGACATGGCGCTCGCCTATACCGGGCCGCTGGCCGACGACGGTCCCCTGGCCGCGGTAGCGTGGATCGAGGACACCTACCTGCTGGCCCTGCACGAAGACTCGGAACTGGCGCGCCGCCCGCCACGCCGCCTGGCGGACCTGAACGACGAGGATTTCATCCTGTTCCGCCGCGATCGGTCGCCGCGACTGCATGACCTGCTGATCCACCACTTTCATCAACACGGCCTCACCCCGCGCATCGTCCAGGAAGGCACCACCCATTACACGGTGCTGGGCCTGGTGGCCGCCGGCCTGGGCTGCACCGTCACGCCGGCCAGCGCCGAGCGCCGCCTGCCGCCCGGCGTGAAGCTCATGGCGGTGGCCGATCTGGACATCCGCATGCCGATCAACCTGGTCTGGCGCAAGGACAACCCTTCTCCCCTGATCCCGCGCTTTGTCGAGCTGCTGTGCGGCCACGGGCCGCGGCCCTGACCGCGACTAGAGTGCGCCGGGCCGTGGCGTCAATAGAAGTTCGATTTGCGCCGCCGGCAACGGCCGCGCAAACAGATAGCCCTGCGCGTAATCGCAGCCAGCCGCGGCCAGCAGGCCGCGCTGTTGTTCCGTCTCCACGCCTTCGGCTATGACCTTGATGCTGAGCTTGTGCGCCATCACGATGATCGCTTCGCATAGCGCCATGTCGTCGGAAGCCGGCGCCAGGTTGCGGACGAAGGACTGGTCGATCTTGAGATAATCGATGTCGAATTTCTTCAGGTAGGAAAGCGAGGAATAGCCGGTGCCGAAATCATCGATGGATACCTGTATGCCGGCATCGCGGTATGCCAGCAGCTGCTCGGAGATGGCAGCATTGGCTTCGAGCAGCAAGCCTTCGGTAATTTCGACCACGATGCCGGAGCCGGGCAGATCGAGCGCCCGCAGATGGCCGAACCAGGCGGACTGGCTGTTTCTCCCGGCTTGAAACTGGACCGGCGACTTGTTGACGCTGATCTGGAACTCCGGGTGGTACGACGCACGCCATTGCAGAGCCTGGAGCGCCGCCTCACGGAATACCCAATCGCCGATATCGACGATCATGCCGGTGTCTTCGGCGATCGGAATGAATTCGTTGGGGCTGACCAGGCCGCGCTGCGGATGGCGCCAGCGGATCAGTGCTTCCGCTTTGTGGATCGAGCCGGTGGCCAGCTCCACGATGGGCTGGTAATACACCATGAACTGGTCGTTGGCCAGCGCGCCGCGCAGGTCGACGGCCAGGCGCATGCGCGTCAGGGCGGCTTGCTGCATCGACGGCGTGAAATAGCTGCAACGGTTGCGCCCCTGGTTCTTGGCGGCGTACATGGCCTGGTCGGCATTCTTGAGCAGCGTCTCGATGTCGCCGG
>JBAYJH010000129.1:0-12518 GCA_041665185.1 Sterolibacterium sp. | reverse complement strand
GCGTTGACGCACTGCCGCAATTCCATCTATAATCGCCGTTCTCTGACGCGGGGTGGAGCAGTCTGGCAGCTCGTCGGGCTCATAACCCGAAGGTCGCAGGTTCAAATCCTGCCCCCGCAACCATACCCAGAATCACCGGCCGCTTGCAGTAACAGGCGGCCGGGATCAGCGGCAAAAGAGGCCCAGGCTTCGTCGCCGGCGTCCTCGATGGTGATCTCCCCAAAGTAGTCCTTTAGCGCCGCCCGTGCGCGTTCCGGCTCGCCGGCGAGGTCATTCTCCAGATTGGTCAGGTGGCGCTTGTAGCGCGCCATGATGTCCTCGATTTTCCACTTCACGGGGGCTACCCTCTTCGGCGCCGCTTGCTGGTGGAGCATTTCCCGTCTGGCTTCGGCGTCCCTCAAGCGGGCCGACAGCGCGTCGGAATGGCCCATGGCCACGATCGCATTCACCAGGCGGTCTATCTCCCTCTCCACTTCCGTCAGGGCCGCCCGCGCCGTTTTCTCCGCGCCGGCGTCGATTTTTTGACTACTGGCCAGCAGCAGATCCACCTGCTGCCGGAATTGGACGATCGCGGCTTGCGACAGCAGATCCTCGCGGATCGTCGTCATCATGCGCCGATCGGTTCGCGGCCGGCTGACACGCACACCAGTGCAGACGGCGGTGCCGCGATCCTTGTGCGCCGTGCAGCCATAGGTTGATGCGCTGACGGCGATCACGGCCGCGCCACACTTCCCGCATCGCATCAGTCCGCCGAGCAGGGTCTTCGGCCGCGCGCCCTTTCCCTTGCTGCCACCGGCCAGCCGCGTGCCGTCCATTCGTGCACGCACCGTGTGCCACAGATCGTCCGGCACGATGCGCAGGCCCGGGCGCTCCTCGACGATCCATTCCTCGCGTGGACGCACCAGACGAATACGCTTGCCGTTGTCCGGGTTCTTGACCCAGTGACTGCGATTCCAGATGTAGCGGCCGAGATAGAGTTCGTTGTTGAGCACGCCGCTGCCCTTGTTCGGGCTGCCATAGAGGGCCGACACCGACCAGGTGCCGCCGCGGCCGGTTTTGACGCCCTGGTGGTTCAGATCGGAGGCGATGCGCTGGCAGCTCCAGCCTTCGCTGAAGCGCTCGTAGATCCACCGCACCCAGCGCGCCTGGTCCTCGTCGACCTCGAGCTGGTGCACGTGGCCGGCGTCGATCGAGCGATACCCATACGAGAGGCCGCCGGCGTGGCCACCACGGAACACCTGCCCGGTCAGGCCGCGGTGCGTCTTCTTGGCCAGGTCGCGCAGGTACTGCTGATTGAGCAGGCCGCGCACGCCGCGCTGCAGCTCGCGATCTTCGTGGCGTGTGTCGTAGCCGTCGCTGGTGCCGACGATGCGGATGCCGAGATGTTCCAGCCGGCGCAGCACCTGTTCCTGATCGACGATGTCGCGCCAGCAGCGATCGAGCGCCTCGATCACCAGGACGTCGAAGGCCCCGCGCTCGGCGGCATCGAGCAACTGTTTGCCGCCGGGGCGCAGCCGCACCGGCGTGGATGCGGATATCTCCTGATCGGCGTAGTGGGCTGCGGGCTGCCAGCCTTCCGCCGCGCACCGCGCCGAGGTCAGCCGTTGCTGATCCTCGATCGACGTGTCGCGCTGGTTGTCAGAGCTGTACCGGCTGTAGGTCGCGGCGCGGAGGGGGGCTGTCGTTGTCATGCGGCGCATTGTCCGTCTTGGGTGCCTGCTCGGCAAGCCACTCCGCGACGACACGTTCGGCGATGAGCCGAATCAGCATGTCGCGGCCGGTGGCTTGGGAGTGGGAATGGGTCATGGTCAAGTAACCGGCTTTACTGGACCGCGAGGGAGAACACCACGGCCAGGCCAACAACGAGGAAGGCGAGGAAAAGGATCGTGCGGCGCATGATCACAGCCAGACCTCGGCAGCGCGGAGATACCCGATGCCGGTCTTTTGGCCGTCCTCGTAGCGCTCTGCGCAGTTCTTTATTTCGTCGGCGAGATGGGCTTTGCAGTTCGCACTGGCACACGCGGGGGAGGTGATGACGTGGCACTGAGACTGCCAGCGCCAGACGCAGGCGGTAATCCACATGCCCGGATTCAGCCGGGTCGAAATATTCCGATTGACGGCCCGGCATTGCGCGTCGCTTTCGATGAACGTGCCGACAGTGGTGATTTCAATCGGCAGCGCGCCGCAAGCCGACAGTAGAACCGATAGGGCAAGAGCAGGCGCAAGCCGCTCGATCAGGAGAGTCATGATGCCTCCGGGTAGCCGTTGTGTTCGATTCCGTCGAGCAGGCGCCCGGCGGTCCGCTTTCCCACTTTTGCCATGAGCTGATGACCCTCGATAGCTTCGTCGCCGAACAGTCGAACGCGGCGTGCAACGGCGGTGCCGTTGGGAATCTCCAGCCATTTCTTAAGCGGGACGCGATGCCCGTTTTCTCCGGGGCCAAACTCGCCCCACTGCTTGAACAAGAACGCTACGTCGGCCGCCGCGCACTGATCGCGCAGCGAGCGCACCCAATCGGGATGCATCGGCCGCGCATTGGTGCCCGACTCGCCGCCGACTACGACCCAATCCACGTCCGGACGGCTCATGTCTGCGTTTGCGAACGACCAGTCGAGATAGGGGCGCAGATCGACAGCCCCAAGCAACGGCTCCGCACTGACCCAGCGCACCGCCGCGGGCGTCTGCAGGAGCTGCTGCACTCGTTCGTCGGCCGTGGGCTGATCCTCGATCGATACGCCGAGATGCACGTTCGGTAGCGGCCACCGCATTGCTGGCGCGAACTCGCTGTACTTGATCGCGTCGCGGATTTCCATCTCGGATTTCGTCAAATAGGCGAGCATCCGCGCCGGCCGCTTGGTAAGCACCTGAAACGTGTGCTGCGGGCAGAGCGCCATCATTGCGAACACGCGATCCAGCCACTCGTCCGGCACACCCTCGTGGAACAGGTCGCCATGCGCGCAGACGAAGATGCGGCGCGGCCGGCACCAGCGCAGCGGCTGGTCGAGCCATTCATTGTTGAACCGGACTTGTCCATTCCAGACCGGGCCGGCTGCCGTGTCGATCGTGAGGCCAGCGCGTGATGGATGGTGCTGCAGTCGGGTGCCGGCCAGCTTCATCGCGTAGCAATGTTTGCAGCCGGCGGAGACAACGGAGCAGCCGGTGATGATGTTCCAGGTGGCGTCCGTCCATTCAATCTTGGTGTGATCAGCCATGCTTGTCTCCCATAGTCGGCGCCGGCGACACGGCGGCTTTGCCGGCGTTCTCCAGAATCAGCCTGTGGTGTGGCCACATCCGGTATGTCAGATCGCGGACGGCGCGCAGGTGGATCAGTTCGGTCGAGGGCGGGCCTGATTCCTTCATGCGCTTGGCCAGCATGCGCAGTCGTATCGCCGTGCAGAGCGCGTCATCGTGCGCGGCCCGGGCGTCCGGTTCATCCTTCCAGTCCGGGTGCTGCGGATCGACGTTGTGGCATTCGCGCAGGCTGGTGGCGTCGATCACCAGAAGGTCGGCGGCGTGTTGCAGCAGGTCGGCGTCGGTGGTGGTCATGGCAGCTTCCATGTATCGCGGCAGCGAGCGCAGGCGCCGCCGACCAGGCGACCGCTGGGCTCGCCGCAGCGTTCGCATTCGCCCGGCTCGCCGGCCGGCATTTTCGCGGCCTCGTCGCGATGCGCCTTGATGCGGCGCGCCTCTTCGGTGTCGCGGTGATCGTTGGCGATATCGACGACGTCCATCACCAGATATCCCAGGAGTTGAAGGCGGGCCGGCCGCACATGGAGCAGGTGGCGGAATGGACCGTGCCCATGCCTGATTCGATTTCCTTGAACGGTCCCCGGTTGTCGCATTCGTGATCCGTCGGCTTGGGTTCCGGGCCGCAGCGGAATTCGGTAATGCGGCCGTCGTCGGCGCGCTTGATGTCACAGCTCATCGAATACCTCCTCGATGGACTGGTCGATCTTCAGGCTGATCGCCAGCACTACCCACGCCACGTTGCCGGCGACCAGCAGCACGCCGCCGGCAAAACTGAACCACTGCCCGAGCGCTGGGTAGTAGATGAGGTTCCACAGCCCCCATATCGAAAAGAAGGCGGTGGTGGGCCAATACACGCCGTGCAGTTGGCGGTCGCGCCGCAGCTGTTGAAAGTTGCGCCAGGTGAAGCCGGCGCCGACGAGTTCGATGCTGCCGTTGATGAGGTCGGGCCACATGATCAGAACGGAATGTCGTCTTCGAAGTCGTTGAAGTTGCCAGCGCCGCCGGCGGGCGCGGCTGCCGGTGCGGCACCCTGGGCCGGCCGGCTTGCTGCAGGCGCTGCGGCTGCGCCTTCCGGCTTGTTGCCCAGCATCTTCATCTCGTCGCCGACGATCTCGGTGGTGTAGCGCTCGACGCCTTCCTTGTCGGTCCACTTGCGCGTCTTCAGGCTGCCTTCGATGTAGACCTGTCGGCCCTTCTTGAGGTACTGGCCAGCCACTTCTCCGAGCCGGCGAAACAGCACCACGCGATGCCATTCGGTGGCTTCCTTCTTCTCGCCGCTGGTTTTGTCTTTCCAGGTGTCGGTGGTGGCCAGGCGCAGCGTGGCCACGGCGTCGCCGTTGGGCATGTAGCGCACGTCGGGATCGGCGCCCAGGTTGCCGACGAGGATGACTTTATTGACGCTGGCCATTACGCGGCCCTCCGTAGGTGGGTGGTGATTTCGATGTAGCGCTTGAGGAAGATGGCCTGCGCGCGAGCCGGCTGCATGGCCGTGATCCTGCGTGGCAGCGGGTCGATGCCTTCGAGGATCTGCCAGGGGGTGTCGTCGGCCGGCATCAGGTCGCGCCGTTCGGTGGCTAGCAGGATGAGGTCGGCGCGCTTGACGACCTGGCTCATCGTCAGCGGCAGGCCGAAGGCGGCGCGTACTGCGCCGGCGCCGCGATCCTCCAGTTCCCGATAGTCCGGCAGCAGATCCTTCAGCGGGGTCGGGATGTCCTTGTAATACGCCTCGTGGCCGTCGTGCAGCAGGGCCTCCAGGGCGTGCTCGATGGGGACGATCTGGCTGGCCAGCCACGAGTGCTGGGCCACGCTGTAGAAGTGCCGGGTGTGGCCACCGAAGCGTGGTTCGTTGGCCAGCGCCTGGGCGATGTCGAGGATGTCGATATCCTCGGCGCGGGGGTCGAGGTAGCTGAAGTGCTTGCCTCGCGCGGTGAGTATCCAGCTCATGTGCGGGCACCCATCGGGAAGGGCCACGCTTGGACCGGGTTCAGCGTCGGGGGTTTAAGCGGCGCAGCCGCTTCGTTCGCCGGCGAAGCCGGCGCTGGATTGCTCTTGACCTTGGGCTTCTTCGGCGTTGCCTTCTTCGGGGTCTCCGTTTTTGCATTAGCCGGCGCAGCCGTTTCGAATAAATCGGTTGCGCGCGCAGCGTTGACAGGGGTAGAAACGGGTTTCGCAGAGAGCTTGTCGAGTTCGTGCCGGCGCAGGTTGGTGACAATCTCGTGCGCTTTCGGGCCGAAGCGGACGATGTAGTAGGCGTCGTCGTCTTCGCTTATCTCCTCGATTGCGCCTTCACGCCCGCAGCACTTGCGCAGGTGGCCAGTTGGGCCCTTGACGCCGTCTTTCACCCGGACGCTATCACCGACCTGCAGCGGGCTGGCGGTTAGCAGTTTGTCGAGTTCTGAGCGGTCATAGCTGGTGGACATGCCCTTGTTCGGGAAGGTCACCATGAAGGCCTTGCCGATGAGACTGGTGACCTTTCCTTCCTTGCCGATATTCGCCGACCCGAGTGGGGCCTTGACGCTGTCATTGACGCGCACGCGGTCGCCGATCTTGAGTGGTTCGTCGGCGGGAAGTGCAGTTTCCGGCTGCACTTTCGGGGTCGCTTTGGCCTTCGTTGCCGGCTTGGTCTTCGCCTTCGCCTTCTCGCGCATCTCGCTGATCACGCCCTTCTTGATGGCGCCGGCGTCGATCTCCAGCGCCTCGGCGGTGGCCAGCAGATTCTCCGGGGTGTGGCTGCCGTAGCCTGGCACGATCTCGCCGACCAGGGTGGCTTCGAGCATCAGCCGGGCGCAGTCCTTGCGTTCCATGGCCTCGATGTGCTTCTTGAGTTGGCGCACCAGCTCGTGGTCATCGGTCTTTTCGGTGGGGCCGATCCACAGCCGCGCCAGCCGTTTCTGATCTTCGAACTGCAGACCGTGATACAGCAGATCGGTGACCTGGCGGAACTCGCGCAGATCCAGCACGCTGTCTTCTTCCCGGGTGTCGAAGCTGACGGCGATCGCGCCGCGGGTGCTGTCGAACAGGCGCTGCCGGTAGATGCCTTCCTGTTTGCGCTTGCGCTCGGCTTCCTTCTCGGCATCGCTCTTGCCGCGCCGCGTGACTTCGGTCGGCACCGCCGCGCCCTTGGCCGCCAGCTTTTCCTTGATGGTGGCAGTCGAAACAACTTCGATCACCTTGCCCTTGGTGTGCGGATCGATCAGCAGCGCCTCGGCGGCCGGCGCGTCCTTGCCCAGGATCTGGCGCACCGTGCGGTTCTTGCTGTCGGAATACATCTTCTTGTCGAGATCGATGTAGCCGCCGGCGAGATCGTCGTTGTACGAGTTGGGCTTGATCTTCTTCGCCTCGGCACCGTCGATGATCTTGATGTTGTTGGCCTTGGCCAGCGCGCGCTGCTTGGCGACGTGCGCGGTTTTCTTCGCGTCGAAGCAGCCGGGGTCGGTGCACATGTCTGTACTCGTGACGTCGGCGAACAGGTCGGCGCTGTTGCCGGTGCGTTTTGGGCAGGCCTGGCAGGAGCCGGCGGCGGGAAGCAGCTCGGCGTCGGCGCGGGAGAAGGGCGCCTCGGCGAGCTTGAGCATGTACTGCCGCTGCATCAGGTCGCGCGCGCGGCGATAAGACATCGCTTCGTCACCGGCATAGTGGGGCGCCATGTCCTTGACGGCGGCGATCTGCAGCTTCTCGTCCGGGATGCGGGCGGCCAGCATCATGAGGCTGGCGTCCAGGTTGTGGTCGCGGGCGATCTTGAGGGCGGCGGGGCACAGATCCAGCAGCTTGAGGCTGTTGTAGATCGCGGAGCGGCTCTTGCCGACTTCGGCGGCGATGGTGTCGGCCGTGTGGCCGTGGTCGTCGATCAGGCGCCGATAGCCCTGCGCCTCTTCGAGTGGGCTGATGTCGTCGCGCTGCAGGTTCTCGATCAGCTGCAGCTCGACGGCTTCCTTGTCGGACAGATCGCGCCAGAAGAAGGGAATGTCTTCCTTTCCGGCCTCGATGGAGCCCAGCCAGCGGCCTTCACCGACGACGATTTCATACAGGATGCCATCGGGTTGCGGCCGGCTCACTGGCCATGGGCGGGCAGTGATGGGCTGGATAACCTCGTGATTTTTGATCGACACGGCGAGGTTGTTGATGTGCTCGGTGCGGTGCTTGCGGTTGGTGAGCGAGGCGCCGAAGTGCGCAAGCGGCGCGCGGGCGACGAGCAATGCGCCTTCGGGTTGAGTGGTAGGAAGTGGGACATTCATGGATATCTCCTCAATTGAAAACGACGGACCAGAAAAAGAATTTGTCGACCTTGCGCAAGTCGATGCACTGCGCGTGATCCTTGAGCCAGCGACGCAGGCCGTCGCGGGTAATCAGCCATTCGTCGCCGCCCTGGGCGGCGGTGCGATCAGTGCCGCGCTTCTTCGCCGGCAGGCCTTCGAGTGGAATCCAGCGCTTGCTGACGGTGCTGGAATCGACGCCCATCAACTTGGCCAGCGCGGTGGCCGACCAGGCTTCGGTGCCATCGCCGCCGCGCGCGATGCCGATGCGTTTCATGCGCACCACGCAGGCGGTTTCGGTACGATTAAAGCCGGCCTCGCGCATCTTGCGGGCTATCACCGACGTGGTATGGCCACGCGCGGTCAGCGCGTCGAGGCGGGTGTCTTCCGCCTCCGTCCAGGGCGGTTCCTTGAAGCGCGGAGTGATCAGGCCCAAGGTGGTGGCGCGCTTGCATACCCACCAGCGCGGGCGCATGACGCGCCGCGCCAGGTCATTGACTTCGCCGCTGCCGATCGGTGCCTGGTAGGTGCGGCGAATCTCGGCGTCGATTGCGTCGGTGGTGCGCCATTTCGCTTTTCCCGGCGCCCAGCGTCGTGACACGGCCGGTGCCTTGAGGCCCATCGACGCGGCGCGGCTGTAAATGGATGCCAGCGTGCGATTCGGCAGCCGCTGGGCGACGGCTTGCGGCCCCTGTTGCGGGTAAATCTCGCGAAAGATCGCATCCTCGGTGGTGGTCCAGTGCTTGAACTTGCTGCCGGCATCGCCGATGCGCAGGATCTGTTCGGGGGCGTTCATCGCGTCGCTCCGGTGTGAGCCAGCGCGGCGCGGTACGAGCGCAGCGCCTCGGTGCGATCGCGGCCATGGCGTTCGTGGTCGCGCAGGCGATGGTGGTAACGCCGGCGCAGGTACTGGCCGGCGGAGAGGTGCTGCGGCCAGACGACATAGCCGAGGAAGGGGATACCGGCGCGCACGGGCGCCAGGCGCACCTTGTGCGGGTGAATGGTCAGCCCGAGGGCATCCATGCGCTCGACGATCCGGGCGCCGATCGCGCGCAGCTCGTCGGCACTGCGGCCGAGAATGACCAGGTCGTCGACATAGCGGATGTAGTGCCGCACGCGCGGGCCTTCCTTCATCCAGTGATCGAAGTCGGAGAGGTAGATGTTGGCGAAGAGCTGACTGGTGAGGTTGCCGATCGGCATGCCTTTGGCGGGCGTCTGCCGGTAGGCGCTGTTGGGTGCGAACAGATCGTCGTAGCGGCTGTCGGTGCGGTAGGAATCGACCAGGGCGCCGATCAGCCGGCGCAGATCCTCGTCGCCGACGTAGCGCAGCACGCTGGCCTTGAGCAGCTCGTGCGGCACCGAGTGAAAGTATTTGCTGATGTCGAGCTGCAGCGCCCAGGTGTTGGCCGGCCGCCGTGCGAAGTCGGCCAAGCGCTGGATGGCGGCATGGGTGCCGCGGCCGGGCAGGTTGCCGTAGGTATCGAGGATGAGGCGCGGCTGCCAGATCGGCAGCAGGTGGTCGTAGAGCATCCAGTGCACCACGCGATCCTTCATCGGCGCGTCGATCACCTGGCGGAATTTCTTCTCGCGGACGGTGAAGCTGCGGTAAGGGCCGAAGCGGTAGGCCCGATTGCGCAGGCGCTGCTGGATCAGGCTGAGGTAGTGCAGCGGGTCGGCGGCGAAGCGCTGCACGCGCAGGCTGTGGCTCTTCGCCTGCTTGGCGTGACGCCAGCAGGCGAAGAGGTTGTCGAGGGCGGTGAGGGTGTGGAAGGTGCTCATGCACCGGACCCTGTCAAGCCATCCGCGATCGCGTCGCGTAAGCCGCGCGCATAGCCTTCTTCCTCAGCCCGTATCAGCGCTTTCGTGTGTTCGCAGTTCAGCCGGTGAATCTCCCGGTGTAGCTCGGTGTCTTCTTCTTGGTACAGTTCGAGCCGCTTCTTCAGGTGGTAAATCTCGGCATCAAACGCCCTTGTTGTCCTACAGGCTGGGGCACCGTCTGCTGGGCTGTAGCCGAAATGATTTCTGGCCTGAATCCAGTCCGTGAAGGTCTCGTCACAATGGAAGCAGCGCCAATGAATATTGCCGCATTCCACGGCGGCACCCGTAGGCCCCGCCGTGGTTTCCGGTGGGGCATGGTGCCGTGCTTTCGGAGAGGGCTCTCCGCGCGATGCTCGACCAAGAAGTGTCCCTTCGCCGGGCATGCCGGCGCCTGGGTGCTGTGTCCCTGGGTCAGCGGAAGCCGACGTTGTCGTTGCGGTTGTCGGGCCAGTCGTTGTTGAGATTGAACGCGCCGGCATTGGCCTCCGAGTTCCAGTAGCCGCCCCGGATGAGCGCATTGCCGGACCTTCCAGAGCATCCCGCTTAGTCGTCATGGCGCGCCTCGCTGCGAGCGGATGAGCCCGCCGACCAGGCGGCCAAGCTCGACAGCTAAACCGGCGCGATGCTCGAAGGCGAGCTTGATCCGGTTTAGCTGCGGGGCCTGAGCCAGGTAGTGCTTGAGGCAATCGATGTCGGTGGAGATCTCGCGCAGCAAGGCCGGCTTGTTCTCTTCCAGCCCGTAGGCCATGACGCCCCGCACGATGCGCGCCAGGCACTGGCGCAGGACCTCGCCATAGGTGGTGCGCCACTCGCGCGGCATCTTGACGATGTCCTGCAGGATCTGTGTGTCGAGTTCCTGCGTCTTGGCCTTGAGCTGGAAGCAGGCTGTGTCGGGGTGCGTGAGCAGCTCGCGCGCCGCCAGCTTGTTGACCTCGTTGCGCTGGCGCAGATCCTCGATGACCTCCTGCAGCACCTGGTCGGATACACCGTCGAGCACCTGACTGTTTCCGGTGGGTTGCGTCGAGACATAGACGGTGTGGCCGCTGGCCTGAGTGCCGAGCGCGACCGAATAGGGAATGCCGAAGTCGGCGACCATCGACCACAGCCGACGCTTGAAGTTTCCGGCCGGAAAACCGACGCGGATGTGCGGCGCCTCACTGGTGCCGACCAGCTTGAGCTTGTAGCCCTTGAGCGTGGCCAGCGCGTAGGCCGTGCGGTCGTAGCCGTGGAGGAACTTGCCGGCCTGCACCAGCACCAGGTGGCCGGGGTGCTGCGCCTCGAGCTTGGCCGCGATGGCGGCGCCCGGGTCGGCCTGGCCGAGCCCCAGCTCGATGCCGCGATAGCTGCGGATCGCGAGCTGGGTGGTTTCGTCGGTGGTGGGGATCTGTGCGCTCATAGGGTGGGTGAGGTCACCGCTGACGCGGCGACCCGAGACCAGGGATCAGAGACCGGGTTGGGTGGTGCAGCGGAAGCCGACGTCGCCGACGCGGTAGCCGGGCCAGCCGCTGCCGAGATAGAACGCGCCGGCATTGGCCCCCGAGTCCCAGCAGCCGCCCCGGATGAGCGCACCGCCGGACCAGTCGCTGCCGGCTTGTGGCAGCCAGCCCTGCCCTTTGTCCTCGGCTGGATAGGGAATCACCAGGCTGGGTGAATCCTTGGCGAAGGCCTTGGCGATCAATCCGTTCTTGTCGCCCTGAACGTCGTCGAAGACCCACGTGAACACGTTGCCGGCGGCATCAAAGATGCTGTCCTTGCCGGTGACGAAGAACTGGCGCTGCTCGTCCGGATCGGTCGGCTTGAAGGTGCCGGGCTGGGCGCTGCGCACGGTCCATTTGCGCAGGCCCTGGTAGAGCTTGCCCTTGCCGACCTTGCTGCCGGTCCAGTTGGCATCCTGCGCGGCGATGTGATAGGCCAGCGCCAGCGCCTGGCTTTCGGTGATCAAGGCGTAGCCGGCGCGATGGCAGGCGGCCTTGGCTTCGGTAAAGCTGACATTCACCCAGGGCGTACCTTCGGCGGTGACGGCGGCCTTGCCGGTTTTGTCTTTTGTGCAGACGTATCGACCGACGCGGAAGGCCGGCACGACGAGGCCGCCGGGCAGAGTGGTTTCGGGAATGGTGACGAATTGATCGGACATGGATTTCCCCTTGAGTGGTTTAGCGTTTGGCGAGCACCCAGGCGCAGTGCCAGGTGCGGTTGAGCTGGGTGTAGCCCTTGAGAGCGAGCATCAGGCGGCGCATGGGATGGGCTCCACGGCGGCTCGCGTCGGCGACTTGACCTTGACAGCGATGCGGACCCAGCCCGGTTGCGGCTGCAGCGCGGTGACCAGGTTGCCGTCGCGGTCGAGGTAGAGCTTCTGGTGCTGCGCATGCGCCTCGCGGGCGATGTCGATCAGCCGTGTGTTGTCGATGGCGTCGAGTGCGGGCAGGTTCATGATCCGCTCTGCTTTCCGTCCCTGACGGCATTGACGATCGGCAGCGAGATCTGCAGCGTCTCGACATGCCAGATCAGGGTGGCGATGACCGTCTCCAGCGTCATGCCAGCGCGCAGGGCCTTGGTGGTTTCCTGCGCGACGACAGCGGAGAGGGTGGTGTTGGGTGATCCTGTTACGGGCGGCATGGCGCCTCCTGGTCAGTGAAAATTGGTGAGGTCGGCGACGTACTTGCGCAGGCCTTGAGGGCTGGCTCGCTTACCGAGGCGCGTATCACGCCCATCGGGCAGCTCGCGATAGACGACGTAGTCTGTTTTGCCAGGCTTTACCGGACACTCGACCACCTTGAGGCCGTGGTCCTTGGCGATCTGCTTGGCTTCCTTGAGTTGCTGCAGTGGGCTGTGGCGCGTCATGACGTCCTCCTATGCCGGTCACCGCAAGCGGCGACCGGGGACCAGGGATCAGAGACCGGGTTGGGTGGTGCAGCGGAAGCCGACGTAGTCGTGGCGGTAGCCGGGCCAGTCGCCGCCGAGATGGAACGCGCCGGCACGGGCCCCCGAGCCCCAGCAGCCGCCCCGGACGAGCGCATAGCCGGACCAATCGCTGCCGGCGTTGGGGTACCAGCCCACGCCCTTTTCCATGCTCGGGTGCGGTGGGGTGGTCAGCGATGGCGATGAGGCATCGAAGCGCTTGGCCACCAGGCCCTGCTCGTCGCCCTGCACGTCGTCGAAGATCCACGAATACACGTTGCCGGCGACGTCGCAGATGCG
>JBAYJH010000128.1:0-12593 GCA_041665185.1 Sterolibacterium sp. | reverse complement strand
GACAACCTGGTGGCGATCGGCTATGTCGTCGGCCTGGGCTACTCCAACCCCTACCTGTCGCCGTTCGAGGCATTCCAGCGTTACAAGACCCACCCGAAGATCCGCCCGATGCTGGAAGGCGGCAAGCGCATCTCCTATGGCGCCCGCGCTATCTCGGCAGGGGGCTTGCAGGCCCTGCCGAAAATGATTTTCCCCGGCGGCGCGCTGATCGGCGACGACGCCGGACTGCTCAACGGCTCGCGCATCAAGGGTAGCCACTCCGCCATCAAGAGCGGCATGCTGGCCGCCGAAGCCGTCGCCGAAGCGCTCGCCGCCGTGCGCGAACACGACGACCTGACGGTCTACCCGGAGAAGTTCCGCGAAAGCTGGCTGTATGAGGAACTCTACAAAGCCCGCAACTTCAAGCCGTGGATGAGCAAGGGGCTATACCTCGGTTCGCTGATGTTCGGCATCGACCAGACCTTGTTGCGCGGCAAGGCGCCATGGACCCTGGGCCTCACCGCCGACCATCTCAAACTGAAGAAGGCCGTCGATTGCCAGCCGATCGACTACCCGAAGCCGGATGGCGTGATCAGCTTCGATCGCCTCTCGTCGGTGTTCCTGTCAAACACCAACCACGAGGAAAACCAGCCCTGCCACCTGACGCTTAAAGACTCGATGGTCCCACTTAACGTCAACCTCGCCCTGTATGCCGGTCCCGAGCAGCGCTATTGTCCGGCCGGCGTGTATGAGTTCTTGCGTAACGACTCGGGCGTTCCCCACTTGCAGATCAACGCGCAGAATTGCGTGCACTGCAAGACCTGCGACATCAAGGATCCGACCCAGAATATCAACTGGGTGGTGCCACAGGGCGGCGAGGGGCCGGTCTATCCGGGAATGTGAGAATGTGAGGCCCTTCCCCCGAGTCTTCGGGGTGCCCGGCGCGTCAGGCGCTGGGCGGTAAGCGCGCCAGCCAGGTGTCAACCGGCTCGGGGCGCCCGTAATGATATCCCTGGTGTATCACTTTTCCCCGGCTGTTGAGAAAGTCGGCCTGAGCCTGGGTTTCCACGCCTTCCGCGACCACTTGCAGGCTCAGATGCTGTGCCACCGCGAGTATGGTTTCCACCAGCGCGGCGTCGTTCGGATCGGAGGTGACGTCGTCGATGAAGCTCTTGTCGATCTTGAGTTCGTGTATCGGCAGGCGCTTGAGGTAGGCCAGGCTGGAGTATCCGGTGCCAAAGTCGTCCATCGAGAAATGTATCCCCATCGATGACAGCACGGTCATCTTGGCGACGACTTCGGCAAAGTTGCCGATGACCAGGCCCTCCGTTACTTCCAGCACCAGATGGGTCGGGTCGGCGCCGTTGGTCGTCACCTGATGCTTGACCTCGTCGACAAAATCGTCCTTCTGGAAATGGCGCGGACTGATATTCACCGAAATTCGCAGCGCCCTCCCTTCCGCATCCAGGCGCGCCAACAAGCGACAAACCGCGGCCAGCATCCAGCGGTCGACGGCGACGATCAGATCGGAAGCCTCGGCCAGCGGGATGAACACACCGGGCGGCACCAGGCCGCGCTCGGGATGCTGCCAGCGCACCAGCGCCTCCGCGCCGACTTGCCGCCCGGTCGCGTCCACCTGCGGCTGGAGGTAAAGCCTGAGCTGTCCATTGTCGATCGCCAGCCGCAATTCCCGTTCGACCCGATAACGATCGCGGATCGTCTGTCCCATCGTCGCTTCGAAGAATACGGCGCAGCCGCCACCCGCGGCCTTGGCCTGATGCATCGCCATGTCGGCCTGGCGCAACACGTCCGAGGAAGTTTCCTGAGCGGATTCCGGAAACAAGGCGATACCGATGCTGGCGTCGAGGGGAAAATGTTCCGCGTCAACGCAGATGGCGTTGCGCAAGGTGTCACGCAATTTCTCCGCCACCGCCAGGGCTTCGCGACCGGCGATTTCCCTATCGGCCGTCAGGCGCGGCAGCAGCACGGCGAATTCATCGGAGTCCAGCCGGGCCAGCAAGTCGTCGGGATGCAGGATCTCGGTCAAGCGTTCAGCCACCGCCTTCAACAAGGCGTCGCCGAGTGCCAGGCCGCGCGCTTCGTTGATGTCCTTAAAGCGGTCCAGGTCCAGCAGCAAGACATCGGCATAACGGCCCTCGCGATGCGCGTTGGCCAGGGTTTGCCCCAATTGGCGGAGGAACAAGGCGCGATTCGCCAAGCCGGTCAGCGCATCGCGCCAGGAGAGATGTTCGGCGGCTTCCTGCGCCTTGCGGATTTCGCTCAGGTCGCTGAACACGGCGACATACTGGGTCACCTTGCCGCCGGGATCCTTGACGCAGCTGATGGTCTGCCACTCGGGAAACACCTCGCCGTTCTTGCGTCGGTTCCAGATTTCGCCGGCCCATTCGCCGTAGTCATGCAAGGACTGCCACACCGCCTGGTGAAAGGCCTTGTTGTGGCGATCCGAGTTGAGGATGCGCGGATTCTTGCCCAGCACCTCTGCCTCGCTGTAACCGGTGATCCGGCAGAATGCCGGATTGACCGCAATGATGTTGGCTTCCGCATCCGTCACCATGATGGCCTCGCCGACCGTCTCGAACACCCGTGCATTGAGACGGCGTCGCCCTTCGGACTGCTTGCGCTCAGTAATGTCGGTGATGAAACCGTGCCAGAGTATGCTGCCGTCCTTCTGCTTCTCCGGCTGGGCGTCGCCCTGGCGCCAGCGCACGCCGAGTCCCGGCAGAACCAGCCGGTATTCATAATGCCAGCGCGTCAGGTTACGGGCGGATTCGAGCATGGAGGCAGCCAGGCCGTCCGCGTCCTCCGGATGGCGAAAGGCGAAAAACGGAGCGGCGTCCTCGCGCACCTGCTCAGGCGTGAGTCCGTACATGTCGCGGATCGCATCGCTGATGAAGGGGAAGCTGAAATGCCCGTCGGGGTCCATCCGAAACTGGAAGATGATGCCCGGAACCTGGGCCGAGAGCTTGGCGAGGAGGTCGTGGCTCTGCTGCAACTTTCCCGGCGTGGAGTCGCTTGCGGGCGGTCTTCCCTCGAAGTCGGTGGTCATTTTCCGGAGCCTGCCGCGTCGGGCTTTTCGGCCATAACCAGACAGTTGCGTCCGCCCTCCTTGGCGCGGTACATGGCCTCGTCGGCGCGACTCAGCAACTGTTTCTCGTCGCCGGCATGCTCGGGAAACACCGCAATGCCGATGCTGGAGGAGATATGGATGTCATGGCCGGCAATGTCGAATGGCTGGCACAGGGTATGCAGGATTTTTTTCGCCACCTCCGCGGCATCCCGCACGGCCTCGATCTCCGGCAGGATCACCACGAATTCGTCGCCGCCGATCCGCGCCACCGTGTCCGTTTCGCGCCTCAGGCACGCCTGTAGACGGCTCGCCACTTCCCGCAGCAGCAAGTCGCCGACATGATGGCCGAACAGGTCATTGACCGGCTTGAATTGATCGAGGTCGATGAACATCAACGCCAGGCGTGACTTGTCGCGGCGCGCCTTGGCGATCGTCTGTTGCAGCCGGTCGGCAAACAGGCTCCGATTGGGCAGGCCGGTGAGCGCATCGAAATGCGCCATGTGCCGCATGTGTTCCTCGGCCGCCTTGCGTTCGGAAATATCGGAGAACACCGCCACATAGTGCGTCGTCTGCCCCTGCTCGTCACGGAGCTGCTTGATGGAGAGCCATTCGACAAAGAGCCTGCCATTCTTGCCGCGATTCATGATTTCGCCATGCCAGCTGCCTTTTTCGCTCAGGGTCGCCCACATGTCGAGGTAGAACTCCGGCGCATGCATCCCCGAGGCCAGCAGCCTCGGATTCCTGCCGATCACTTCATCCGGAAGGTAGCCGGTGATGGCCGTGAAGGCGGGATTGACCGAGACGATCTTGTTGTCCCGATCCGTCACCGTCACCGCCTCATCCATGGTGCTCAACACTGTGGCCGCCAGCCGCAGCGCTTCCTCGCGGCGATGCCGCTCGGTAATGTCAGTGTGCGTTCCGATCATGCGCAACGGCCGTCCTTGCGCATCGCGCGCCACCACCATGCCGCGCGAGAGGATCCATTTCCAGCTGCCGTCCTTGCATTGCATGCGGCGCTCATTGGCGTAAACATGCTTCTTGCCGGAAAAATAGGCTGTGCGGTCCGCGTCTACCAGCGCCAGATCATCCGGGTGAATGCGCTCGTCCCAGGCCTCCTGGTGATCCACCAACTCATCTTCCTCGAAGCCGTAGATTTCCTTGTAGCGCTTCGAGAACACCGCAACGCCGGTTTGCAGGTTGCGGTCCCAGACACCCTCGCCGGAGCCTTCGAGCGCGAATTTCCAGCGTTCCTCGCTTTCGCTGAGTGCTTGCCGGTCTTTTTCGTGCTCCTGGTTCTGACGCAAGATCAGATCCTGGGCCCTCTTGACGATCATGAACAGCGACAGGTACAGCAACGACAGCAGGGTGATTACGGAGCCGACGACGAACCATTGGCGCCTGTCGATTTCCGTCAACACCGAGGTGGCATCGCCGTAAATCTCGAATACCCCGTTGATTTCCCCGCTCACCGGGTCATAGCGGGGAACATAACTCTCGACCAGGTCGCGATTCTGGACCTCGCCCTCGAATGCGCTGAACTGGTCGCGGTGGGTTAGCTCGGACCGGCTGGAACCTTGCAAGCCCGCCAACACCCCCATGTTGTCGCTCTTGTCCTCGCCGATCTGCTTGAGTTCGGTCGAGTAGATGGTCATTCCCTTGCGGTCATAGACTTTGATCTTGAAGGTCTTGGTGCCCTTGAGAAGTTTCAGCACTTTCCGATGCAACACCGGAATCTGTTCCGAGGACTGGAGCAGGCTTGCCGGCTTGCCCTCCATCGCCTGAACAAAGGGGCCGAAATCCTGATCCCACATCTCGTTGGCGATCACCCGCGCAAGATTGGTATGCTCGCTTTCGTAGCCGTCGATCAGACCGTTGACGGATAGGGCGCGAAAAATGTACCCCAGCATGGCCGCAACGGCCACGAAGGCAATCAGGCTGGTGGTCGTGAAGAAGCGCAGCAGCCTGAAATCGGTCTTGCCGGTCAAGCTCGTCATGTTGTTGTCGTCAACTGCCGGACGCCATCAGCCAAAGAAGATGGGCGAATCCTTCGGGATTGTGCTGCCCGCCCTCAGGTCTCAGAGCATTTCATCACTCAGCGCCATAGCCCCGGCGCCGCCGTGGATCACGATGTGGGCGAGACCCGGCGCGGCCGGCAGCACATGGTCGGCATAGAAGCGGGTGGTGGCGATCTTGGCGGGATGGAACGCATCGGCGGCGCCACCGGCGATCTTGGCCTGGGCCACCAGCGCGGCGCGGGCCATCTGCCAACCGCCGGCAACGATGCCCAGCAGTTTCAGGAAAGGCACGGCGCCGACCGACACCGCACGGATATCCCTGCCGTACTCTGCGACGATGTAGTCGGCTGCCACGCACACGGCATCGATGCCGCCGGCGAGTGCGGCCTTGATCACGTGGAACTCCGGCGCGCCCTGCTTTCCAAGTTCCACCTCGGTCTGGCGCATCAACGCAATCACCGCCTTGATCGTCGCCCCGCCCTCGCGGGCGATCTTGCGGCCGATCAGGTCATTGGCCTGGATGCCGGTTGTCCCTTCGTAGATGGTGGTGATGCGGGCGTCGCGCAAATGCTGGGCGGCGCCGGTCTCTTCGATGAAACCCATGCCGCCGTGCACCTGGACCCCGAGCGAGGCCACCTCGTTGGCGGTTTCGGTCAGCCAGCCCTTGACCACCGGGATCATCAGGTCGACGTAGGCCTGGCTGCGTTTGCGCTCGTCGCCATCGGGATGGCGCGCGGCGGCGTCGTTGGCAGCGGCGACGGTGTAGGACAAGGCGCGCATCGCCTCGTTCTGCGATTTCATCAGCATCAGCATGCGGCGCACATCTGGATGCTGGACGATCGCCACGCCGGCGGGGCTACCGGCGATGTCGCGGCCCTGCACCCGCTCGCGCGCATAGCCGAGCGCCTGCTGGTAGGCACGCTCGCCGAGCGCCAGGCCTTCCAGCCCGACCGCGAAGCGCGCGGCGTTCATCATGATGAACATGTACTTGAGGCCCTCGTTCTCCTTGCCGACGAGCGTGCCGATGGCGCCACCACGGTCGCCGAAGGCCATCACGCAAGTCGGGCTGGCGTGGATGCCGAGCTTGTGTTCGATCGACACGCAATAGGCGTCATTGCGCGCGCCCAGGCTGCCGTCGCCATTCACCATGAATTTCGGCACGACGAACAACGAAATGCCCTTGACGCCTTCGGGTGCGTCCGGCGTGCGCGCCAGCACCAGATGGACGATGTTCTCGGTCATATCGTGGTCGCCGTAGGTGATGAAGATCTTGTTGCCGAAGATCTTGTAGCTTCCATCGCCCTGCGGCACGGCGCGGCTGCGGATCGCCGCCAGATCGGAACCGGCCTGCGGTTCCGTCAGGTTCATGGTGCCGGTCCACTTGCCCGAGATCATGTTGGGCAGGTAAGTCGCCTTTTGCGCCGCCGAGCCGCACAGTTGCAGCGCCTCGATGGCGCCCAGCGTGAGCATCGGACACAGCGAGAAGGACATGTTCGAGGCTTTCCACATTTCCAGCACCGCCGCCGAGACCAGCTTGGGCAGTCCCTGTCCGCCATATTCCTGGTCGCTGGCTAGTCCATTCCAGCCGGCTTCGGCGAATTGGGCATAGGCTTGCTTGAAGCCGGCGGGTGTCGTCACCTTCCCCCCGTCGTCCGCGCTCCACTTGGCACCCTCCTGGTCACCGCTGAAGTTCAGCGGCGCCAGCACCCCTGCGGCGAACTTGCCGGCTTCTTCCAGGATGGCTTCGACGACTTCCGGTGTGGCTTCTTCGTAGCCGGGCAAAGCGGCGACGCGATCGATGCCGGCCAGTTCGCGCAACACGAACTGCATGTCCTTCAGGGGCGGGGTATAGGCGCTCATGTCATTCTCTGTGAAGTTCGGATCAGCCCAGTTCTGTCACCAGTTCCGGCACGGCCTGGAACAGGTCGGCCACCAGGCCGTAGTCGGCGACCTGGAAGATCGGCGCGTCGGGATCCTTGTTGATGGCGACGATCACCTTGCTGTCCTTCATGCCGGCAAGGTGCTGGATCGCACCCGAAATGCCGATGGCGAAATAGAGCTGGGGCGCGACGATCTTGCCGGTCTGCCCGACTTGGTAATCGTTCGGCACGAAGCCGGCGTCCACCGCCGCGCGCGACGCGCCGAGCGCCGCATTTAGCTTGTCGGCCAGTGGCTCCAGCAGTTGATGATATTTCTCGCCCGAACCCATGCCGCGACCGCCGGAGACGATCACCTTGGCGGCGGCGAGTTCCGGGCGGGCGCTCTTGGCGATCTCGCGCCCGGTCACCTTGCTCAGACCCAGATCCGCCGCCGGCGCGACCGGCTCGGTTGCCGCATTGCCGCCCTCCGAGGCCACGGCGTCGAAACCCGTGGTACGCACGGTGATGACCTTCACAGAGTCCGAAGACTTGACGGTGGCCATGGCATTGCCGGCATAGGTCGGCCGCACGAAAGTATCCGGACTCTCCACCGCGGTGATTTCCGAAATCTGCGCCACGTCCAGCAGCGCCGCGACCCGCGGCAGCATGTTCTTGCCGGCACCGGTGGCCGCAGCCAGGATGTGGGTGTAGCCGGCGGCGTTGGCGACCACCAGGGCCGCAACATTCTCGGCGGTCTGGTCGGCATACTGCGCCGCATCGGCCAGCTTGACCTTGGCCACGCCGACGACCTTGGCGGCGGCCGCGGCCACCACCGCGCAACCGCTGCCGGCGACCAGGATATGAACCTCGCCGCCGATCTTCTGGGCGGCGGCGACGGTGTTGAGGGTGGACGCCTTGAGACCGGCGTTGTCGTGTTCCGCAATAACGAGTATGGACATCAGATCACCTTCGCTTCGTTCTTGAGTTTGGCCACCAGTTCCTTGACGTCGGCCACCTTGACGCCGGCGCCGCGCTTGGGCGGCTCGGTGACTTTCAGGGTGGTCAGGCGCGGCGCCACATCGACGCCCAGGTCGGCCGGTTTGAGCGTGTCGAGTTGCTTCTTCTTGGCCTTCATGATGTTCGGCAGGGTGGCGTAACGTGGCTCATTCAGGCGCAGGTCAGTGGTTATGACGCAGGGCAGCTTGAACGCCAGGGTCTCGGCACCGCCGTCGATTTCGCGCGTCACCGTGGCCGCGCCGTCGGCGACCACGACCTTGGAGGCGAAAGCGGCCTGCGGCCAACCCATCAGCGCGGCGAACATCTGGCCGGTCTGGTTGGCGTCGTCGTCGATGGCCTGCTTGCCGAAAATGACGATCTGCGGTTGTTCCTTTTCGGCGACGGCCTTGATCAGCTTGGCGACTGCCAGCGGTTGCAAGTCCACATCGCTTTCGACCAGGATGGCCCGGTCGGCGCCGATTGCCATGGCGGTGCGCAGGGTTTCCTGGCAGGCCGTGACGCCGCAACTGACGGCGATCACTTCGGTGGCGACACCGGCTTCACGAAGCCTGACCGCTTCCTCGATGGCGATTTCGTCGAAAGGATTCATCGACATCTTGACGTTGGCCAGATCAACGCCAGTGCCGTCAGCCTTGACACGCACCTTGACGTTGTAATCCACCACGCGCTTGACGGGTACCAGTATCTTCAAGTCAGCAGTCCTCATAAGGTAAAAATCAGCCGCAAATTATGCTCCAATTTTCCCCGGCCGGGGCTGGCCCGAGGCGGCTGTTTGATGTGGATCAGGATCGCCGGAACATCCATCCCGGGCTGCAATCGCGACGACGCCTACGTCTTTTGTCCGAGCATGCGCCTGTATAGCGCCGCAATTTCGCCGACGACGCCACGGCGGAAAAGCAGCACGCAGACGACGAAGATCGAGCCCATGATGACGGTGACCAGCGACCCGACCTTGTCGGCCAGTTCGTTCTGCAAGGCCACGATCACCGTCGCACCGACCACCGGGCCCAGCACCGTACCCATGCCGCCGAGGATGGTCATCAACACCACCTCACCCGACTGGTGCCAGTGGGCATCGGTGAGCGTGGCAAACTTGAACACCAGCATCTTGGTGGCGCCGGCCAGTCCCGCCAGGGCCGCGGACAGCACGAAGGCCAGCAGTTTGTATTTCGCCACGTCATAGCCGAGCGATACCGCCCGTGCTTCGTTTTCCCGAATAGCCTTGAGTACCTGGCCGAAAGGCGAATGGATGGTGCGATGGATCAGCCAGAAGGCGGCGACGAAAATCGCCAGGACGAAATAGTAGAGATTCATGTCGTCGGCGAGATCGATGAAGCCCAGCAGGGTGCCACGCGGCACACCCTGAAGTCCGTCCTCGCCGCCGGTGAACGGCGCTTGCAGAAACAGGAAATACATCATCTGGGCCAGCGCCAGCGTCACCATTGCAAAATAGATGCCCAGGCGGCGGATCGCCAGGCTCCCGAACGCCCAGCCCAACAGCGCCGAAGCCAGGACGCCGGTGAGCAAGCCGAGTTCCGTCGGCAGGCCCCAGATCTTGATGGCATGTCCCGCCACATAAGCGGCGGTACCGAAGAAAGCCGCATGCCCGAACGACAACAATCCGGTGTAGCCCAACAGCAGGTTGAAGGCGCAAGCGAACAGGGCGAAGCAGAGTATCTTCATCACCAGCACCGGGTAGATGATGAAGGGCGCCACCAGTCCGATGACCAGCAAGGCCAGATAGCCGTATATGCTCTTGCTCATTTCTCTTTCCCGAACAATCCGGCCGGCCGTATCATCAGGACGATCGCCATGATGATGAACACCACCGTGGCCGACGCCTCGGGATAGAACACCCGGGTCAGCCCCTCGATCACGCCGAGGCCGAGGCCGGTAAGGATGGAGCCGAGGATCGACCCCATGCCGCCGATCACCACCACCGCAAACACGACAATAATCAGGTTCGAACCCATCAGCGGACTGACCTGGATCGCCGGCGCCGCCAGCACGCCGGCGAAGCCCGCCAGGGCGCAACCGAAGCCGTAGGTCAGCATCACCATCAGCGGCACGTTGATACCGAAGGCCTGGGTCAACTGGGGATTCTCGGTGGCGGCGCGCAGATTGGCGCCCAGCCGGGTCTTTTCGATCACGAACCAGGTGGCGAAACACACCAGCAGCGAGGCGACAATGATCCAGGCACGATACTTGGGCAGGAACATGAAACCGAGGTTGAAAGCGCCGACGAATTCCTCTGGGATCGAATACGGTTGGCCGGAGACTCCATAGGCATTGGTGAACATCCCTTCCAGCATCAGCGCCAGCCCGAAGGTCAACAGCAACCCGTAGAGGTGATCGAGCTTGTAGAGCCACTGCAACATGCTGCGTTCGATCACGATGCCGAACACCCCGACCACCAGCGGCGCAAGCAGCAGCGCCGGCCAATAGCCGATTTGCAGGTAGTCCATGCCCATCCACGCCAGGAACGCTCCGAACATATAGAGGGCGCCGTGGGTGAAATTGATGATGTTCAGCATGCCGAAGATGACCGCCAGACCCAGGCTCAGCATGGCGTAGAACGAGCCATTGACCAGGCCCAGGGTCAACTGGCCCATCAGGGCCTGGATCGGAATGCCGAAAATTTCAGTCATGGTGATGTTCTCTCCGCTCCCGCCGGATCCGCGGGAGCAGGAGAGAAAGTTCTTACTTCTTCACCAGGGGGCAACGCGAAAGCGCCATCGGCTGGAATGCCTCGCCGCCCGGGATCACTGCCTTGATGTTGTAGTAATCCCAGGGTTCCTTGGACTCGGCCGGCTTCTTCACCTGGACCAGATACATGTCGTGCACCATGCGCCCATCCGCGCGGATCTTGCCGTTCTTGGCGAACGAGTCGTTGATCGGCATCTCCTTGAGTTTCTTCATGACCGTACCGGCATCATCGGTACCGGCCGCCTGCACCGCCTTGAGGTAGGTGGTCACCGCTGAATAGGTGCCCGCATGCAGCATGCTCGGCATCTTCTTGTGCTTGCTGAAGAATTTGCGGCTCCAGGCACGGGTGTCGTCGTTGAGGTTCCAGTAGTAGCCTTCGGTGAACATCATGCCCTGGGTGGTCGGCAGGCCGAGTGCGTGGATATCGATGATGGTGGTGAGCAAGCCGACGATGGTCTGATTCTTGGTCAGGCCGAATTCGTTGGCGGCCTTGATCGAGTTGATGGTGTCGCCGCCGGCGTTGGCCAGGCCCACCACCTTGGCCTTGGAGGCCTGTGCCTGCAACAGGAAGGACGAGAAGTCGGAGGCGTTCAGCGGATGTCTGACGGCCCCCAGCACCTTACCGCCATTGGCCTTGACGGCGTCCGAGGTATCCTTTTCGAGCGATGCGCCGAAGGCGTAATCCGCCGTCAGGAAGAACCAGCTATCCCCGCCGGCCTTGGTCACGGCCTTGCCCGGGCCGTTGGCGAGGGCATAGGTGTCATAAACGTAATGCACGGTATTCGGCGAACAGTCCTCGTTGGTCAACCGCGTCGACGCGGCGCCGGTATTGATCATGATGCGATTCTTTTCCTGGGTTACCTTGGCCACGGCCAGCGCGACTCCGGAATTCAGCGCATCGGTGATCATGTCCACGCCCTGGGTGTCGTACCATTCGCGGGCCTTGTTCGATCCCACGTCGGCCTTGTTCTGGTGGTCGGCATAGACGATTTCGACCTTGAATTTCGGCTTGTGCTGGGCGACGTAGTCGTCGATCGCCATCTGCGCGGCGGTGACCGATCCTTGGCCGCCGAGGTCGGAATACACTCCCGACATGTCGGTGAGCACACCGATCTTGACCGTGTCGCCGGAGATTTTCGTGGCGGCGGCAGCCGGTTTGGCCTGGGCATAGGCGACATTGGCTGCCGGAACCAGCAGTGCCGCGAGTGCGATGCTTAATAGTTTGCGTTGCATGGTGTTTCTCCTCTGGATGTTGTAGCGATAACGGTGAACCGACGGTAAAAATCAGACGCCAAGATACTCCTGTAGCAACTCCTGCTTCGCTTCGATCTCGTCCTGGGCGATCTCGGCGGCAATCAATCCGTGCTCGACGATGTACATGCGATCCGCCAGCGGCGCCGCAAAGCGGAAGTTCTGTTCGACCAGGACGATGGTGAAACCTTTCTGTTTAAGCTGGCCGATGATCTGGCCGAGTTTCTGCACGATGACCGGCGCCAGGCCCTCGGAAACTTCGTCGAGCAACAGCAAATGCGCGCCGCTTCTGAGAATGCGCGCCATCGCCAGCATCTGCTGTTCGCCGCCGGAGAGCCGCGTTCCCTGGCTGTGGCGGCGTTCCGCGAGATTCGGGAACATCGCGTAGATTTCCTCCAGACTCATGCCGTCGCTGCCTACCTGCGGCGGCAGCAGCAGGTTTTCCTCGCAGCTCAGGCTGGCATAGATGCCGCGCTCCTCGGGGCAGTAGCCGACACCCAACTGGGCGATGCGGTGGGTCGCCATGGCTATGGTCTCGCGGCCGTTCAGCATGATCGAACCGCTGCGCCTGCCGGTCAGCCCGAGGATGGCCCGCAGCGTGGTGGTGCGGCCGGCGCCGTTTCTGCCGAGCAGGGAAACGCATTCGCCGCGGTTCACCCGCAGATCCATGCCGTGGAG
>JBAYJH010000127.1:0-12595 GCA_041665185.1 Sterolibacterium sp. | reverse complement strand
CGGCAGGGATTGTTCCCTCATGCGGCAGGCGGCAGCAGTCGGCATACGGCCGGCCGCTGCCGCAAGGGCAGGGCGAGGGAGCGGTCCTCTTCTTCACGCGTTCAGGCCTTGCCTTGTTCCAGCGAGTAGCACGCGCCGCCGTCCTGCCCCAGCACTCTCACCAGGTAAGGCATGACTTCCAGCAGGGTCTCGTGCAGCGTCCACGGCGGGTTCACCAGGAACATGCCGCTGCCATGCATGCCGAAACCGTCGGCGGCCGGGGTGTGGACCGTCAGGCTCACATGCAGCCAGTTCTTTGCCGATGACGCCACCTGGGCTTTCAGCTTGTCCGGCAACTGGCGCGACTTGAGGCTCTGCAACTGCGGATACCAGAGCGCGTAGCTGCCGGTGGCGAAGCGCTTCAGGCCGTCGTCCAGGGCCTGCAGGACTTGCCGGTAATCTTCCTTGTCCTCGTAGGATGGATCGATCAGGATCGCGGCACGGCGCGGCGGGGGCGGCAGCAGCGCCCTGAGGCCGGCGTAGCCGTCGGATTCCGCGATGGCGACGCGTTTGCCGGCGGCGCGGAAATTGTGGTGCAGCACCGGGCTGTCGCTGCTGTGCAATTCGAACAGGCGCAGGCGGTCCTGCGGGCGCAGCAACTGGAAGGCGATCCACGGTGAGCCCGGATAGGCCCGCAGCTTTCCGTCGGGATTCAATGCGCGCACCAGGTCGACGTATTCGGCCAACGGCGCCGGCAGGTCGTCGCGCGGCCACAGCCGGCCGATGCCGTCGGCATGCTCGGCGAGTTGCGTGGCGTAGCCGGCGTCCAGCGCATACAGGCCCGCCCCGGCATGGCTGTCGATGACCCAGAAAGGCGCATCCTTTTGACACAGGTGGCGGATCAATTGCACCAGCAGGAAATGCTTGAGTACATCGGCATGATTGCCGGCATGGAAGGCGTGGCGGTAGCTCAGCATGGCAACTCGGCCGGTTCGATTGGGGCGGGCAGTTTACACCGAACGATCGGGCAGCGCGGCGCCAGCGAAGTTTCTGAACGCCAGGGCCAGCAGCGTCAATACGCAGAAGGCGATGCCCGCGATGAAGGTGTATGCCGCGCCCAGCGCGTCCCACAGAAATCCCGCCACGCCGCTGGCGACCAGCATCGCCAGGCCGGAGAGCAGGTTGAAGAATCCATAGGCGGTGCCGCGCAGATCGGCCGGCGCGATATCGGCGACCATGGTCGCCAGCAGCCCCTGGCTCATGCCCAGGTGCAGGCCCCACAGCGTGACGCCGGCCCATACCCAGCCCCAGTGGTTGCCCAGCGCCAGCAACGTGTCCGCGGCGATCAGCAGCAGCAGGCTCCAGGCCAGCAGCCGGGTGTGGCTCATCGAGTCCGCGAGCTTGCCGCAGGGATAGGCGGCCGTCGCATACACGACGTTCATCGCTATCAGCACCAGCGGGATCAAGGCCAGCGGCAGGCCGCCCTGCTGGGCGCGCAGCACCAGGAAGGCCTCGCTGAAGCGGGCCAGGGTGAACAGGGCGCCGACCGCCACCACCCACCAATAGGCGTTGCCCAGGCGCCGCAGGTTGTCCATGCGGATCGGATTGACGCGGCGCTCGCCCGTGTGTTTCTCCGGTTCCTGCACGCCGAAGAGGAGCAGGGCAACGGCGAGAAAGCCCGGGATCGCGGCGACCCAGAATACCGTGCGAAAGTCGTTGGCCCACATCAGCATCAGCCCCATCGCCAGCAATGGACCGAGGAAGGCGCCGACGGTGTCGAGCGCCTGGCGCAGGCCGAACGCTGCACCGCGCAATTCGGGTGGCGCAAGGTCGGCCACCAGGGCATCGCGCGGCGCGCCGCGGATGCCCTTGCCGACACGGTCCAGCAGGCGCGCCGTGACCACCAGGTCGAGCGTCGTCGCCATGGCGAAGAGCGGCTTGCTGAGCGCGCCCAGGCCGTAACCGAAAACCGCCAGCGGCTTGCGCTTGCCCAGGTAATCACTGAGGGCGCCTGAGAACACCTTGACGATCAGCGCCGTGGCTTCGGCCGCACCCTCGATCAGGCCGATGGCGAAGGCGCTGGCGCCCAGCACCGTCAGCATGAACACCGGCAGCAAGCTATGGATCAGTTCCGACGACACGTCCATCAGCAGGCTGACGAAACCCAGCGCCCAGATGCCGGCGGGTATGCGGCGCTTCATGAAGGACTCGGGGTCAGTCGGTGGGTTAGTGTGAAATACGACGAAGAGGGCGTTTGGTGATGTCGAGCGTAGCGAGCACATCTTGCCCCCCGCCCCGGGGCGGGGGCAGGGGGTGGGGGGCCGTGTGTATGCCGCTAACTTTCATGATCGGGGGCGTCCCACCAGGGGACTTCCTTCGGGGCGTAGCCCGCGGATCATAAAAGTTAAGTTCCCAGATAATCGCTCTTGCCGATTTCGACGCCGTTGTGGCGCAGGATCGCGTAAGCCGTGGTGACGTGGAAGTAGAAGTTCGGCAAGGCCCGGTTGACCAGGAAATCCTGGCCCTTCAACTCGATTTTCTTGTCGCGGATTTGCAGGCTGATGTCGCGGCCTTCGCTGCCATCGACCTGTGCGGGCGGCACACTGTCGATGAAGGCGATGGTCTTGGCAATGCGTGCCTGCAAGTCGGCAAAGCTGGTTTCGTCGTCCTCGAACTTGGGGATGTCGATGCCGGCCAGGCGGGCGACGCAGCCCTTGGCGGTGTCGCTGGCGATCTGCACTTGCTTGATCAGCGGCAGCATGTCCGGGAACAGGCGGGCATTGATCAGCACCCCGTGATCGATCTTGCGGGCGTCGGCGTGCGCAGCCGCCTTGTTGAGTATCGCCGCCAGGTTGCCGAGCATGCGGCGGAAGGCGGGGGTCGATGCGGCATACATGGATAGGGTCATGATATTGTCCTCGATGAATCGTTGTGGAAGAAATTCCGGCAGACTAGCCGGGGAGAATACGCTATCTTTGCCAGGTTCTCGAAGCGAAGGCGAGAGGCGTCCATTGTAAATCCAACCTGGTTCCAGCTTTCAGGTGCCCCGTATCCGAAACCATGCTAAACCGGCAAGACCTTGAGAAGATCGCCGCGCTCACGCTGGAACACTACAATCAGCGTGCCGAGGATTTCTGGCAAGGCACGCGCGATCACGATGTCTGCCAGAACATCGCGGCGCTGCTCGATCACATTGAGGGTATCCCGCCTTTCAGGGTGCTCGATTTCGGCTGCGGGCCGGGTCGCGACCTGAAAGTGTTCGCCGACCTCGGCCACATCGCCATAGGCCTCGAAGGCGCCGAACGCTTTGCGGACATGGCGCGCGCTTATAGCGGTTGCGAGGTATGGCGGCAGGACTTCCTTGAACTCGATCTGCCGGACCAGCATTTCGACGGAGTGTTCGCCAATGCCTCGCTGTTCCATGTTCCCCGCCAGGAATTGCCGCGCGTGTTGGGGGAACTGCATGCCACGCTGAAACCCGGCGGCGTGTTGTTCTGTTCGAATCCGCATGGCCGGGACGAGGAAGGCTGGACTCGCGGACGCTACGGTGCCTATTACGCGCCGGACACCTGGTTCAGCCTGGTCGCGGCGGCGGGCTTCGTCGAATTGACACACTATTACCGGCCCGACGGCCTGCCGCGCGAACAGCAGCCCTGGCTCGCCAGCGTCTGGAGACGGCGGCCCGGCGCCTAACGGGGAAGCAATGTAAGATATCTCCCCGGCGCGAAGATTGATTCCGAAAGCCATCAAAGGAGCGAGTGCATGTCGATCACGGCAGGCGATCTGGTGAAGGACATCGAAGGCCTGGTGACCTTGCCCGACGTCTTCTTGCGCATCAGCCGCTTGATCGACGATCCCGATAGTTCGTCTGCCGACATCGCCAAGGCGGTCAGCCAGGACCCGTCGTTTACCCTGCGCTTGCTGCGGGTCGCCAACAGCAGTCTGTACAGCTTCGCGTCGCCGGTCACCACCGTAGCCAAGGCGGTGTCGATCATCGGCACGGCACAGGTCCGCAGCCTGGCCTTGTCGATGTCCGTCGCCAAAACCTTCGCCGGGCTGCCCAACGAACTGGTGTCGATGGCGAATTTCTGGCGCCACAGTCTTTACTGTGCGCTGACCGCGCGTTCCCTCGCGAAGTTGTGCCGCGGCTGCGATCCGGACACATTATTTGCCGCCGGCCTGTTGCACGACATCGGCGAACTGGTGATATTCAACCGTCTCCCCAGGCAGGCCGAGGAGGCGCTGCTGATGGTTCTCGACAGCCTGGATCAGTTGCCGATCCATCAAGCCGAGCGGCAGGTGATGGGACTGGATCATGCGGCGGTGGGCGGCGCGCTGGCCCGCCTCTGGCATATTCCGTCTGTATTGGCGGAATGCATCGAGTTTCATCACGACATCGGCGGCGCGCGGGATTATCCGAGGGAAACGGCCTTGATCCATCTGGCCAACGTACTTGCGCTGATGGCCGAAGTCGACTCCCTCGATCCGGCAGATGTTTCGCCGATCGACCCGCGCGCCTGGAACCTGACCGGGCTGGGAGAAGACTGCATCGCGCCAGTCGTGCGGGAGGCGCGGGAAGAAATCGCGGAGGCGGAGCAGTTGTTTACCGAATGACGGCGGCCCCCTCGACAACGCTCTTCCCATGACGCAACCCACCAACGGGCCTCGTCCCGCCCCGCCCCCCCTGCTGCCCGGTTTCGAGCATGTCCGGCGTTCCTGGAATGTCACGTATGGCGCTTACGCGGCGCGTATCCTGCCGGGCGAATATTATGTAACCCGATCCGACGAAGGCGTGTATACCACGCTGGGATCGTGTATCTCCGCCTGCATCCGCGACCGGGTTTCCGGCGTCGGCGGCATGAATCATTTCATGTTGCCCGCCTCGGGCCGCGACGAGCCGGCAAACTGGGCCGCGACCGGCCTGGGAGCGGCGACCCGTTACGGCAACTATGCCATGGAGCATTTGATCAACGTGATCCTGCGCAATGGGGGCGTCCGAAAAAACCTGGAAGTGAAGATTTTCGGCGGCGGCCGCATCCTGGAAAACATGACCGACGTGGGCGATCGCAACATCACTTTCGTCCGCGACTATCTCAAGACCGAATCATTGAGCATCGTCGCCGAAGACGTGGGGGATGTCTTTCCGCGCATGGTGGTGTATTTCCCGGCCAGCGGCAAGGCGAGAGTCAAACGCTTGCGCTCCTTGCACAACAACGTCATCGCCAATCAGGAGAAAGCCTATATCGAGGTCATCAGCGACAAACCGGTGGCCGGGGAAATCGAGTTGTTTTGATCCGGCTCAGGCTCCCCGGTGGGTCGTCACCGGGTTTTCGAAAAATCCACTTGAACATGGTACGATCTTGATTCGTCAAGCAGATCCGGCAAGAGATCGGGCGCCTGACGGCGGTTGGAAAGTCTTTTCAGGATGCACTTACACGGGAGAACGACAAATGAAGAAGATTGCAATGATGACCGGCCTAATGTTGGCGCTGGTGCAAACGGCGCAGGCCAAGGACGAATTCGCCAACGCCAAGGAAGCCGAAGCGATGGTGGGAAAAGCCGTCGCGGCGATCAAGGCGAACCCGCAGAAAACCTTCGAGGAGATTACCAAGAAGGACGCGAAATGGGTCGACCGCGACCTCTATGTCGTGGTGTATGGGATCGACGGCAAGGTGATCGCCCATGGCGCCAACGACAAGATGGTCGGCAAGGAGCTCATCGGTCTGAAGGATCCGGATGGCAAGGCCTTCGTGCAGGAACGGGTCGATCTGGCGAAATCCAAGGGCAAATTCTGGCAGGACTACAAGTTCAGCGATCCGATCACCAAGAAGGCGTTGCCGAAGCAGATGTACTGCGAGAAACTCGACGACAACGTGGTTTGCGGCGGCATCTACAAACGCTGACCGCGTGCCGGGGAGGCCTTCGGCTTCCCCTTCCCTTGCACCATTTCGTGGGTGAATTGCCATGAAGATTCTCCAGAAGATACTGCTCGCCCCGGCGGCGGCGGTGCTGTTGCTGATCCTGTCGGGCGCCGTTTGCTACCAGGCATTGCGCGCTCAGCATCAGGCCCTCGATGAGCTATACGGTGTCCGGCAGGATCATCTCAAGGAGGCGTACCAGGCGCGCGGCGTGTTTTCGGCGACCCAGGCGGGCGTCTACCGCGTGCTGACTTTCGGTCCGACCCTGGGCGACGCCTATGTCGCCAAGGAAATGAAGACGGTAATGGCGGTTTCCGAGAAAGGGACGGCGGATTTCAAGAAATGGGCGGAGTCGCCCGATCTGCTGGACGAGGAGAAACAATTGAGCAAGCAGGCACTCGAGCGTCTCGCCAAGTACAAGAAGTCGCTGGCCGGTGCCCTCGAACTTGCGGCGGTGGACATGACGCTGGCGGTCTCCGCGATGCAGACCACCGACGAGGATTTCAGGAGCCTCGACGCGCTGATGGAGAAGCTGGTCGAGTTTCAAACGATGAGCAGCAAGGCTTCCTATGAGCTCGCCGACAAGGCTTACTCGCGCAGCGTGGCGGTGTTGATCGCGGTGGTGCTGATCGCGGCGGGACTGGCTACCGCCCTGGGCCTCGCCATGGCGCGCGGGATCACCTCCCGCCTGGCCCGCGCAGTCCGGGTGGCCGACCAAGTCGCGGAAGGCAATCTGACCAGCACCATCGAATCCGCCGGCAGCGACGAAGTGGCCGACCTGATGGCGGCGCTGGCACGGATGCAGAACGGTCTGCGCGAAGTGACGGCCGCCATCGCCGAAAACGCCGCATCTCTTAGCAGCGCGGCGGAAGGCGTCAGCGCCAGTTCGGAGCATATCGGCCGGGCGGTGGAGGAACAAAGCGGCGCCGTGTCGAGTACGGCGGCGGCCGTGGAAGAAATGACGGTGAGCATCTCGCAGGTGTCCGACAATGCCTCGCATGCCAAGGATATCGCCGCGCGCACCGCCGAGATCGCCGATCAGGGCCGCCGCCTGGCGGGCGACGCCTCGACGGAAATCAAGAAGATCGCCGTGACCATGGATGAGACCGCGGTATCGATGCGGGAGCTGGAATCGAGTTCGGCGGAAATCAGCAATATCGCCAACGTGATCCGCGACATTGCCGACCAGACCAATCTGCTGGCGCTGAATGCCGCCATCGAGGCGGCGCGGGCGGGCGAACAGGGACGCGGCTTCGCCGTGGTCGCCGACGAGGTTCGCAAGCTGGCGGAAAAGACCGGTACCGCGACCAGCGAAATCAAGACCATGATCGAGTCCATCCAGTCCCAGACGGCGCGAGCGGCGACCCAGATGGGGACGGCCAGCCGCCAGGTGAGCGACGGCGTCCAGATGATCGAAGGTTTGCAGGCGCCCTTGCAGGAATTGCAGAGCGGAGCCTCCGAGGCTTTCAATCGCCTGGTCGAATTGAGCAACGCGACCAAGGAGCAGTCGACGACCAGCACTCAGATCGCCCAGAACGTCGAAAGAATCGCCCAGATGGGCGAGGAGAACAATGCCGCGGCGGCGAAAAGCCATGACATCGCGCTCACGGTGGGCGGCATGGCGCAATCGCTGCGGGAGCTGATCGGGCGCTTCAGGCGCTGATCCTCATCACCGGGGAGCGTTTTTCGTCGCGCGATGCCGCGTATCCGGCCGTGGGCGGCATTACCCGCCGGACGCTCAACCCAGCGACCAGACCTTCTCCCAGCGCGGCGCCCGTGGGTGGTGCGAGGGAATATAGGTATAGCTGCGGATGGTGTTGGCGGTGCGGGTGGTGTCGCGCAGGGCGGGCTCGCCGATGACTTCCCCGGTGGCGTTGAGAACCGCGACCACGCTGCGGGGGCCGCCGTTGCCGTGGGTGAAATGGGTGACCACTGCGATTTCACGGCTGGCAAGACGCACCAGCGTTCCGGGCGGATAGTTTCCCAGCAGCCGGCGTAGCGTCGCCAGCACCGACATATCCAGCTTCATACGTTCGCGCGTCAGCAGTTCCTGGATGGCGTCGTGCGGATACTTGGCCGGACGGTTGGGTCTGGCGCTCACCAGAGCGCACCAGATGTCGGCCGCCTTCAATACCCGCGCTTCGAGACAAATGTCCTGTCCCGAGAGGCCGTGCGGGTACCCGGTGCCGTCCATGGATTCGTGATGCTGCTCGACTGCTTCGATCCACTGGATGTCGGCGCCCTTCGAATGCGCCAGCAGCTCCGAGGCCAGCAGCGGGTGGCGGGCGATGTTGATGCGCTGGCCCATGCTCAAATGGGCGCGCGCATTCAGCAGGTCGTCCTGGAGCATGAACGAGGGGAGATTCATCAGCAGCGCCGCCCGGGCGATGGTCAGTTGCTGGGCGACCGCCAGGTTCAGCGCCTCACCCAGCAGCGCGGCCACCACGGCGACATGAAAGGCATGGCGCATCGATGGGCTGGGTAGTACCATGCGTCCTGCCATGCCCAGGCACATCTCCGGATAGACATGGACTTGATCCACCAGCCGCGCCACCAGCCCGTGGGTGTTCTCCACGTCCTGCTGCTTGCAGCTCCAGCCCTCGACCAGCTCGTCGAACTCGTTGGCTAGTTGCTGTAGGCGTACCAGCGGCGTGCTGCTGACAGGTTGACCTGGATGGGTGTCCGGCCGGCTGTGTCCGGAGTTGCCGGATTCCTGCGGATTGCCGGTGGGAACCAGGTGCAGAATGGGCTGGGGGGTGGGCATGAGCCGGATGCAGCAAGAAGTCTGCCAAGTAGCTACTGCAAGAGGCTCCTCCCCCTTCAAGGGGGAGGTCGGGAGGGGGATGGGTCAAGTGAACGCGATGACCCGTCCCACCCATCCCCACCCCAGCCCTCCCTTGTGACCGAAGGAAACGCCCCGAAGGAAGTGGCCTTGGGCCATCCCCGTGGGAAAGGGGAGGGAGAAAGATCGCTGGATGTTAGGAATTTCCCCCTACGGCAATAACTGCCGCTTCAACTCCCAAAAATACCGTCCCACAGCAACTTGCAGCCGGTCAGCAGCAGCAACCAGGTCAGGGCACGAGTGAAAGTCCGTTGATCCAGTCCATGCAGCAGCCTGAGGCCGATCCAGTAGCCGATGGGGACGATAGGCAGCAACATCGCTGACGTCGCCAGGTTGCGCAGGTCGAGCAAGCCCAGCGCGCCGTAGGGCGCCAGCTTGACGAAATTCACCACGGCAAAATACACCGTGGTGGTGCCGACCAGGCGCAGCTTGTCCATGCCCTGGGGCAGCAGGAACTGCATGATGGGCGGGCCGCCAGCGTGGGAGACGAAGCTGGTGAAGCCGGAGACGGTGCTCCAGAACCAGCCTTTCGGCGGCGACGGCGGTTGCGGAACCAGGACCGTCCTGGCTCTGCGGAAACGATCGAGGGCGAACAGGATGGATTCAAGGCCGATGATCCCGCGTATCCAGCGCACGTTGACGAGGCCGAACGTCAGCGCCCCGAGGAGGATGCCGAGGAGGGCGCCGGGCAGGATGATGCGCAGGTTGGCGCGGTCGAACAGGCCGCGAAACACTACCAGCCCGATCGCGTCCATGGTCAGCAGGATAGGCAGCATGATCGCCGCGGCCTGCGGCGGCGCGATCGTCAGCGCCATCAGCGGCACCGCCATGCCGCCGGTGGCGCTGCCGAAGCCGGCTTTGGAAACGCCGGTCAGCACCACCGCGAACAGGGCGGCGAGATAAAACAGCGGGTCTGCGATCATGCAGAAATCCAATAGTACCGCGATCCCGAATCGAGACCGGCGAGCAAGCCTACGCCTCGGGCAGCACCACCACCTTGCCCATCACCTGGCGGCTGGCCAGGCGCGCCATGGCGGCGGTGGCGCCGGAAAGCGGCACGCGTTCGCTGATGACCGGCTTGACCTTGCCTTGCGCGAACCATTCGAGCAGTTGCTTGACGTTGTTGAAATGCTGCTGCGGATTATGCCTCACCGAATCGCCCCAATACACGCCGATCAGGGAACGTTCCTTGAGCAGCAGGTGATTGATGGCGATCTTCGGAATCTCGCCAGCGGCGAAGCCGATCACCAGCAGCCGTCCGCCCCAGGCCATGCCGCGCACGGCGGGCTCGGTGTAGGGACCGCCGACCGGATCGTAGACCACATCGACCCCGCGCTTGCCGGTCAGCTCATTGATGCGGTGGCGCAGATTTTCGGTGGTGTAGTTGATCGTCTCGTCGGCGCCGAGCTGCTTGCACAGCGCCAGCTTGGCGTCGCTCGACGCAGCGGCGATGACCCGTGCGCCCATCGCCTTGCCGATCTCGATCGCCGCCACCCCGACTCCGCCGGCGGCGCCCAGCACCAGCAGGGTCTCGCCGGCCTGGAGCCGGCCGCAGTCGCGCAGGCCGTGCAGCGAGGTGCAGTAAGTGAGGACGAAGGCGGCGCCGATATCGAAATCCATGCCCTGCGGCAAGGGCATGACGCGTTCGGCATCGGACACCGCTTCCTCGGCGAAACCACCGAGTCCGTGGGCGATGACGCGGTCACCGACCTGGTAGCGCTTCACCTCGGCACCGACTTCGCTGATGATGCCGGCAAATTCAGCGCCCGGCGAAAACGGCAGCGGCGGCTTGACCTGATACAAGCCTTGTACCATCAGCGCGTCGGGGAAGTTCAGGGCGGCGGCTTTGATGTCGATGAGGACCTGTTTCGGCCCCGGCCTAGGCGCGGCGACTTCCTGTACCGTGAGTTGTTCGAGCGGCCCGAAGGCGGTGCATAAGAGTGCTTTCATGGGTTCTCCAGGCTTATTCGAGCGGCGTCGGGTTGCGTAACTGCATGATATCGTCCATGTGCAACTGGACGGCGTTGTTGATCTTGCGGTGCGGAATCACGTAGAAGCGGTTTTCCTGGACCGCCTCGAACACCGCGTCGGCCATGTCGTCCGCCGTCTTGCGGCCCGACTTGACGGCCTGACCCATGCGTTCCTCGTAGGCGCGCGAGACGGCGGAGGCCTCATCCGGCGTGCCGAATCGATCCGGCCGGTTGCGGCCGGACTCGTGGATGGCGGTCGGCACCCAGGCCGGGCACAGCACCGAGACGCCGACGTTCGACTTCTGCGCGGCGAGTTCCGAATAGAGTGTTTCCGAGAGCGTCACCACGCCGTGCTTGCTGACGTTGTAGGCGGCCATCCCCGGCGTCGACAACAGGCCCGCCACCGAGGCGGTGTTGACAATGTGGCTGGCGCCGGACTGTTTCAGCATGCGCGGCACGAAATGACGGATGCCGTGGATCACGCTCCACAGGTTGACGCCCAGCACCCACTCCCAATCCTTCAGCGAGTGCTCCCAGGTCACGCGGGTCAGGCCGACACCGGCGTTGTTGCAGACCAGATGCACTGCGCCGAAGCGACGGAAGGCCTCGTCGGCCATGTTGGCGATGTCCTCGTCGCGGCTGACGTCCACGGTGTGCAGCGACAGACGGTCGGCGGCGATGCCCAGCGTGGTTGCCGCCTCCTTGAGCTTCTCGCCTTCGATGTCGGCCAGCACCAGGCGCATGCCTTCACGGGCGGCGCGCAGCGCCAGGGCGAGGCCGATGCCGCTGGCGGCACCGGTGATGACGGCGGTCTTGTCGCGGAAATCCTGCATGGCTTTCTCCCGGCGAAGTTGTGTGCAAGTTGGTCGCCAAGAAGATATCATGACGGTGAAAAAAATGAAACCAAGATTCGCATAGCGAAACTCACCGCAATCAGGATCACGCCATGACCCAATCGCAAGACCCGCCCGAACAGATCCCCGACCAGCCGAATCCCTTCGGTCTGCAAGCCCAGATCGACGAACTGCATATGCGCCGTGAACGCGCCGCGCGACTCGGCGGCGCCGACAAGCTGGCGCGGCGCAGCGATGAAGGATTGCTGAATGCGCATCAGCGCATCGCGCTGCTGGTCGACCCCGGCAGCTTCAGCGAACTGGGCAGCCTCTCCCATTCGGAAATGCCGGGCATGGCGGAAAAATCCTGGGGCGACGGCCTCGTCATCGGCATCGGCAGCATCGACGGCCGGCCGGTGGCGGTGAATGCCGCCGACAAGACGGTGTTCGCCGCCACCGAGGGGCAGGTGCATTTCCGCAAGGCGCTGGCTTTGCACGACTACGCGGTGCGCCGCGGCATGGCGATCTTCAACCTGGGCGAGGGCGGCGGCCTGCGCATGCCCGACGGCATGGGCTCCGACGGCATCAGCCTGTCGATGATGCCGGTGGCCTGGAACCGCCATGACCGCGCCGTGCCCATCCTTTCGGCGATCCTCGGCGACAGTTTCGGCGGGCCGACCTGGCTGGCGATGGTCTCGGACTTCGTCGTCCAGGCCAAGGGGACATGCATGGCGGTGGCGGGGCCGCGCATGCTGGAGATCGCCACCGGCGAGAAAATCGGCGCGGAGGAACTCGGCGGCTGGAAGATCCACGCCGAGACCACCGGCCAGGCCGATGCCAGCGCCGACACCGAACAGGACGCCATCCTCCAGTTGCGCCGCTGCTTTTCCTACCTGCCATCGCATGCCGGCGAAGCGCCGCCGGTCAAGCCCTGCGGCGACGACCCGCTGCGCCGCCTCGACGAACTGGTGGACATCGTGCCGACCCAGCGCAATCGCGGCTACGACATGCTGCGGGTGATCCGCCTGATCGTGGACGACGGCGAGTTCTTCG
>JBAYJH010000126.1:0-12708 GCA_041665185.1 Sterolibacterium sp. | reverse complement strand
GGTCCTCGAAGGCCACCGAGATTGCCCGCCAGTGCGGTTTCAACGGCATCGTCCGGATCGAGCGCGGTACGGCTTTCTATGCCGAGATGGAGGGCGACCCCGCTGCCTTGACAGACAAGCTGCATGATCGCATGACCGAATCGGTGTTGGCATCCCTGGATGCCGCTGAAGCACTATTCCGCCATGTCGCGCCCCAGCCGTTGATGGTCGTCCCCTTGCAGGGGCAGGGGCGCGCCGCCCTGATCGAGGCCAATGCCACGCTCGGGCTGGCTCTGTCCGACGACGAAATCGACTACCTGGCCGAGAACTTCGGCAAGTTGGGCCGCGACCCGACTGACGTCGAACTCATGATGTTTGCCCAGGCGAATTCCGAGCACTGCCGCCACAAGATCTTCAATGCCTCCTGGAACATCGATGGAGCGGCGCGCGAGGAGACGCTGTTCGGCATGATCCGCGAGACTCACAAGGCGCATCCGCAAGGAACGGTGGTGGCCTACTCGGATAACGCCGCGGTCATCGAAGGCGCGGCGGTCGGCCGATTTTATCCATCCGCCGACGGCGCCTATGCGTATCGCGAAGAACTGACCCATATCCTCGCCAAGGTCGAGACCCACAACCTTCCGCCCGCCATCTCGCCTTTCCCCGGTGCCGCCACCGGCTCCGGCGGCGAGATTCGCGACGAAGGCGCGACCGGGCGCGGCTCCAAGCCGAAAGCCGGCTTGTGCGGTTTCTCGGTGTCGAACCTGCGCATCCCCGGCTTCGAGCAGCCCTGGGAGGAGCCGAGCAAAGACTTCGGCAAGCCGGAGCGCATCGCCTCGGCGCTGGACATCATGATCGAGGGCCCGATCGGCGCCGCCGCCTTCAACAACGAATTCGGCCGGCCGAACCTGGCCGGCTACTTCCGCAGCTTCGAGCAGGAATTCGGCGGCGAGATGCGCGGCTACCACAAGCCCATCATGGTGGCCGGCGGCATCGGCAGTATTGCCGCCCGCGATGCGGCGAAGATCAGGTTTCCCGCCGGATCGCTGTTGATCCAACTCGGCGGGCCCGGCATGCTGATCGGCCTGGGCGGCGGCGCGGCTTCGTCGATGACGACCGGAACCAACACCGCCGATCTCGATTTCGCCTCGGTGCAGCGCGGCAATCCGGAGATGCAGCGGCGCGCCCAGGAGGTCATCGACCGATGTTGCCAAATGAGCGCGCAGATGGGGGGGAATCCCATCCTGGCGATCCACGACGTCGGCGCCGGCGGCATTTCCAATGCGCTGCCGGAACTGGCACACGACGCCGGGCGTGGCGCGCATTTCGAGCTGCGTCGGGTGCCGTCCGAGGAACCCGGCATGTCGCCGCGCGAGATTTGGTCCAACGAGGCGCAGGAACGTTATGTGCTGGCCATCGCGCCCGAACGGCTGGCCGAGTTCCAGGCCTGCTGCGAGCGCGAACGCTGTCCGTTCGCGGTGCTCGGCGCCGCCACCGACGACGGTCAGTTGGTGGTGCATGACAGCCATTTTGGCAACGATGCCGTCGCCATGCCGATGGAGGTGCTGCTCGGCAAGCCGCCGCGCATGCAGCGCACGGCGACGCACGGAATCTGCAACGCGCCGGCGCTTGCGCTCGATGGCATCGACTTGCGCCAGGCGGCCTTGCGGGTGTTGCAATTGCCCAGCGTCGCCTCGAAGAATTTCCTGGTCACCATCGGCGACCGCACCGTCGGCGGACTCAGCTCGCGCGACCAGATGGTCGGACCATGGCAGGTGCCCGTCGCCGATTGCGCGGTGACCCTGGCCGGTTACGCCACCACTCGGGGCGAGGCGTTTGCCATGGGCGAGCGCACGCCGCTGGCATTGTTGAATGCGCCGGCTGCCGGCCGCATGGCGGTCGGCGAAGCCGTCACCAACCTGGCTGCTGCGGCCATCCCCGAACTCGGCCAGGTCAAGCTCTCCGCCAACTGGATGGCGGCGGCGGGGCACGGCCAAGAGGATGCGGCGTTGTTCGACACGGTGCATGCCGTGGCGCTGGAGTTCTGCCGGCAACTCGACCTCAGCATTCCTGTCGGCAAGGATTCGCTGTCCATGAAGACCACTTGGCGGGAAGAGGGCAAGCAGAAACAAGTGGTGGCTCCGCTGTCCCTGATTGTCACTGCCTTCGCGCCTTGTCCAGACGCCAGGCGCACGTTGACGCCGCAATTGATCCGCGATGCCGGAACCGGCGACGAAAGCGAATTGATCCTGATCGACCTGGGCGCCGGACGCAACCGCCTGGGCGGCTCGGCTTTGGCGCAGGTGTATGGCGCCACGGGCGACGAGACACCCGACGCCGATGCCGGCCTGCTCAAGCGCTTCTTCGAGGCGGTGCAGCGCTTGAACGCCGAGGGACTGATCCTCGCCTATCACGACCGGTCCGACGGCGGACTGTTCGCCACCGTCTGCGAAATGGCTTTTGCCGGACATGTCGGGGTTTCGCTGTATCTCGATGCGTTGTGCTACGACGCTCTGATGAACGACGTCGATGGCATGGAGCGGGCTCCCGAACTGGTCGAAGGCCGGCTCTTCGACCGGCTGCTGGCTGTGCTGTTCAATGAGGAACTCGGTGCCGTTCTACAGATCCGCCGCGACCGGCGCGAGCAGGTCATGCGGGTGCTGCGCGAGGCGAACTTGGGCGGCGCGGCGCATGTGATCGGCACGCTCAACGAGCAGGACGAGGTGCGAATCTGGCGCAATGCCAAACTGGCTTTCGCTGCTGAGCGCAGCGAATTGCAGCGCACCTGGAGCGAAACCAGCTACCAGATCGCCAGGCTGCGCGACGATCCGGCTTGCGCCCAGGAAGAATTCGATTCCTTGCTGGATGCCTCCGATCCCGGTTTGTCGGCTCGACTCAGCTTCGACCTCCGGCAGGAAATCCAGCAATCGACCGCGGCGCCTTTCGTCAATGGCGGCGCGGCGCCGAAAATAGCCATCTTGCGTGAGCAGGGGGTCAATGGGCAAGTGGAAATGGCGGCGGCATTCCAGCGCGCCGGCTTCGCTCCATATGACGTCCACATGAGCGACCTGCAGGCCGGACGCGTGGCGCTCGCCGACTTTCACGGGCTGGCGGCGTGCGGCGGCTTCTCCTACGGTGACGTGCTCGGTGCCGGCCTGGGATGGGCCCGCTCTATCCTGTTCAACGCCCGCTTGCGCGACCAGTTTGCCGCCTTCTTCCAGCGGCCCGACAGTTTCGCCCTGGGGGTTTGCAACGGCTGCCAGATGATGAGCCACCTTGCCGAGATCATCCCCGGCGCCGCTGCCTGGCCGACCTTCAAGCGCAACCGCAGCGAGCAATTCGAGGCGCGCCTGGCGATGGTGGAAATTGCCGATTCGCCGTCGCTGTTCTTCACCGGCATGGCGGGCAGCCGTTTGCCGCTGGTGGTGTCGCATGGGGAAGGGCGCGCCGAATTTGCGGCTGGAGGCCAGACGGAAGCTCGCGCCGCGATGTGGTTTGTCGACAACCACGGCAAAACCGCCACGACCTATCCGGCCAACCCCAACGGTTCTCCCGATGGCATCGCCGGAGTCACCACCGCCGACGGCCGCTACACGATCCTGATGCCGCATCCCGAGCGCATCTTCCGCACCGCGCAGATGTCGTGGCATCCGCCGGAGTGGGGAGAAGACTCGCCGTGGATGAAAATGTTCCGCAATGCGCGGCGCTGGATGGCCTGATGAACTCCTACCGCGCGCCTTGCTCAACCCGATTGCGTCCGCGTTCCTTGGCCAGGTAAAGCGCGCCGTCGGCGCGGGCCAGGATGTCGTCGGGGCCCGAATCCCGCGCGTCGAACTCGGCGACGCCGATGCTGACCGTATAGGAAATCCGGTCGTTGCCTGTCATGACCGGATGGTCAGCCACCTGCTGGCGAAATTCCTCGGCGAACTCGGTTGCGCCGGACAGGTCGGTGCTTGGCAGCAGGATGCCGAACTCCTCCCCGCCCAATCGTCCGACAAGGTCGACACGCCGCAGCCGGCTCTCGGCAAGGTGCACGAAGTGTCTCAGCACGGCATCGCCGGCCGCGTGGCCGAAACCATCGTTGACCTGCTTGAAAAGATCGAGGTCGAGCATCAGTAACGCCGACTGCCCGCCGAAGCGCTTGATGCGGGCCAGTTCTGCTTCCAGTTGCTCCATGAAACGGCGGCGATTTGCGCTTCCGGTCAAGGGATCCGTCGTCGCCAGGCGCAACAATTCCCGCTCGGCTTCCTTGCGCCCGGTGATGTCCTGGAATACCGTCTCGGCGCCGACCAAGGCGTCTTTTTCCAGGATCGGGGTCACCGTCAGGTGTACCGGAAAGGTTTCGCCGCCCTTGCGGACAAAATCATCCTCGACCTCGCGCCGCATGCCGTCGGCAAGTGTCAGAAAGACCGGGCAGTCGCTCGCCGGATAGAGCTTGCCATCGGCATGGGTTGGATGGAACAGCAGGTGCTGATTCTTCCCCAGCACTTCATCCCGCTCGTACCCCAGCATCTTCAGTGCCGCGGGGTTGATGAAGGTGGTGAGTCCGGCCAAGTCCACACCGTATATGCCCTCGCCGGCGGAGTTCAATAAGAGTTCGAAGTCTGCCTTGGCTTGGTGGACGGCGGCCTGTGCCTGCCGGATGCTTTCGTCGAAACGCCGGGCGCGGGCCTGGTAGGCAACCAGGGCCAGGACGGCACCCAAGGCCACCAGCAGCAGCGCGCTGCTCTGGATAACGACGTCGCGTTTCCAGGGGGTGTAGAAGGAGCCCAGGTCGCGTCCGACGGCGACGACCATGGCACCATCCATCCGCAAGTCCTTGGGTGCGATGGTGTGCAATGCCATCATGCGCTCTTCTCCAGTGGCATAAACAACGCCCGTGAAGACGTTGTCCTCCCTGTCGCTGTCCATGTGGCGCGAGAAGAAGGAACCGGGCTGCGCCAGATTCTTGCCGGTCTGCCCCTCGCGATCCGGCACCATCAGGATTTGGATTCCGATCGAGTGGGCGATGGCCACCCACATGTCGGGCGCGTATTGGACCGAGGCCATCAGGGTCCGGAAATAATCGGGGTCGAGTGTTGCGGAAATCACGCCGGCGAATTCCCCCCGTGGTCCGGGGATCATGCGCGAGAGATTGACGCCCCAAATCCCGAGAGCGGTCCGGTACGGCGGAGAAAAATAGACTGTTGCCGAATCCGGATGATCGCGTACCTGCTGGAAGAATTTGCGCTGGCTCGAGTCGAAGCCGATCAGGGATTCGCGGCTGGATGCCCGCACGGTGCCTGTCGCATCGATCAGCACGAGGGTACGGACGCCCGGCATCGCGTCCTCTAGCATCGTCAGACGCAGGTTGAAGGCACCCAGCTGCTTCTTGCCTCGCTCCAATTGGGGCAGATCCCGAGCCATGCCTTCAAGCGCCCTGTTGGTCGCGCTCAGTTGCTGTCCGAGGTTTTCGCGGATGACGCGCGCCTGCGTGCGCAGGCGTTCCCGCTCGCGATACTCCAGATCGGTGCGGTCGCGCAACAGGCCATACCCGGCCAAGCCGGCAACGATGAGTATCCCGATGACCAGGATCAACCATTGCACCAGATAGGCTTGGGCGGAACGAAGCCGCGCCGCTCTCGGGGCCGGGTCCTGCGAGGTTTGAGCGCGCGCGTCCATTTGATTCAAGCCATCCTACTTAATCTTGGCATACCTCCTGCGCAATAGATAGGAACCCTGGGAAATCGTGCGCGCCACCAATGGACAAACCCGTGCCGTCCCATCCCGCAGAATTCAATAGCCTGGAAACTGCGGCAAAAAAAACGGGATCCGAAGATCCCGTTTCCTGCAAAACAACCCATCAGGACGCCCCGCTTAGTCCACCTTGGCCTTCCCGCGCAGTTCCATGATGTGCTTTTCTACTATCTGTTGTTGCAGCCGTTGTGAAAGCTGCGCTTTGGCTTCATCCACCGGCGGCAGCTTCAATTCGCGGGCATCTTCCAGCAGGATCACGTGGTAGCCGAAATCGCTCTTGACCGGCACTTCGGTATATTTGCCTTTTTCGAGTTTCGTCATGGCTTCGGAAAATGGCTTCACATAGCTGGACGGCGCCGCCCAGCCGAGATCCCCGCCGCGTTCCTTGGAGCCGGGATCCTTGGATTGCTTGGCCAGATCCTCGAATTTTTCACCTTTCTTCAGCTTGGCGATGATGTCCTTGGCCTCGTCTTCTTTTTCCACCAGGATATGCCGGGCCTTGTATTCCTTGTCGCCGAGTTGCTGCTTGATGGCGTCGTATTCTTTCTTGATCGCCTCGTCGGTGACAGGATGGCTGCGGACATAGTCGCCGAGGTAGGCATTGATCAGTACGCCCTGGCGCGCCAGTTCCATCTGCCCCTGGACTTCGGATTTCTTGTCGAATCCCTTCTTCTGGGCTTCCTGGACGATGATCTCGCGTCGCACCAGTTCCTCGCGAATGGCCTTGCGCAGTTCATCGGAATCGGGTTGGCCTTGCGCCGTCTGGGCGTTCACCAGTGCGTCGGCACGGTTCTTGGGAATTGCCTTGCCATTCACGGTGGCGACGGCGCCCGCCGACTTGGCGGGATCATCCTTGGCGAGCGCCGGCGCAACGCAAAGGACGGTGGCGAGCGCCACGAGAGAAGAGCGAAACAGGACACGATTCATCGTTTTTCCTTGCAAGGTCAGTCAGTATTTGGTTAGGATCGCATGCGCATAAGGTGACACCGCATCGATACGCGCATCATACACCAAGCCATGAATGCTTTAAATCTGGCCTAGCGCGAAGATGACGGGATTTTTGGGCCCTTCCCCCGGATTTTCAGGCGTGCCTATGAGCAACAGCGCACTCCCGCGAATACCGGGATATCATATGAATCCATGCCTCTGGATAGACCGATGCAGACAGCCGCCAGCGATCCCCCAACCGTGAAGACCGCCGCCGGTCTTGCCCTGCACACTCGTCTCTGGCCGGCGGCCGAACCCCGTGCCATGGTGGTGTTGACCCACGGCTTTGGCGAGCACTGCGGCCGCTATGGCGGCCTGGCCCGGGAACTCAATGCAGCCGGGTACTCGCTGTTCGCGTACGACTTGCGCGGGCATGGGCTGTCCGAGGGGGCGCGCGGCTTTGTTTCCTGCTACGAAGATTTGCTCGACGATCTGGCGCAGGTCATCGCCGCCGCGCAGCGGGAACAGTCGCCTTTCGCCCTGCCATTGTTCCTGTTCGGCCACAGCATGGGCGGCAACATCGTCCTCAATTACGCATTGCGGCGACCCGCCGGTATCCGCAGCATACTCGTCAGCGGCCCCTGGTTGCGGCTGTCCAGCCAGCCTCCGGCGTGGAAACTGGCGCTGGGCAAGCTGACGGCGGCGCTGCTGCCGAAGATGGCGTTGCCGGCGGCGGTCGATCCGGGCGTGCTCTCGCATGACCCGCAGCAGGTGCGCGCCTACGCCGACGATCCGCTAGTACATGGCACCATGACGGCGCGCCTGTTCGCCGAGGTGGCCGCGGCGGGCGAATGGGCGCTGGCGCACGCGGCCGGACTGAGCCTGCCGGCGCTGTTGATGCACGGCGGTGGCGATCGGCTGATCGACTCGCGCGCAACCGAGGAGTTCCATCGCCGTGCCGGCGGTGACGACAAGCGCTTGCGGATCTATGCCGGCCAGTACCACGAGATCCTCAACGAGAGCGACCCTGGTCCGGTGCTCCAGGACATCGTGGAGTGGATAGGTCGGCGAATTTGAAGTGTTAACTCTTGGCTGTGTGCAATATGGCAGGTCAAGCATTCAAATGGTAGCGCTGACCCGTGGAAATCACTTTGCCTTGTCGCATCAAGCGCTCCAGGTGCTTGCCCATAATGGCCTGTTCACCCCATTCGAAGAAGGCCTTCGGTTCGCGTGGCTTGCGGTAGACGATGCACTGGGCGACGATTTCGGACATGCTCCGCGGCCCGCCCCTCAAATACTCCAGCAGCATGTTCTGGCGTTGATCTATCACCCCCAGGTAGCGGTCGAAGCGTTGGGAAAGTTCCGCGGGCGTCTCCTCGAAACAGCCGTCCTCGTGGCTGGTGAGCAGGACTCTAGCGGGAATGTTTCGCAGGCGCTCGACCGAGGCGATGGTCAGGTCGATCGACGAATCACGGTCGCCGTACCAGGGACCGAAGCGGGTCAGGTCGTAGTCGCCCATGAACAGCACGGCCGGTTCGCGGAAGTAGAACGACAGGTTGCCGGGTGTATGGCCCGGCGTGTGGATCACTTCGACGCTGCATGAGCCGAGATCGATGATCTCGCCCGGCGTGAAATGGTGGGTGGCGTGTCGCGGCCGGTAATGGAAATTTTCGACCAGGTTGTGGCGCCAGTAATCGCGGAATTCCTCTTTTTCGATGCCGTACCAGTCGATGAAATGTTCCAGCCCGGAAAGCGGCTCGGCTTCCATTTCCATCTGGCGCAGCGGCAGCTGATCGAACATGTCGATGCCGGCGATATGGTCTTCGTGCCAGTGGCTGAGCCAGAGTTCCCGCACGCCCGGGCCGTCGAGCAATGGCTGATAGACCTCCCGACCGGCACCGGCGTCGATCAGGACACCGGCGCCCGCTATATATACGGAATTGGAATGAGGGTATTTCCCCGCACCGGCGGCAGGTATGAAACGCACCGGACCGAAGGATCTTTCTGGTGACATGGTCTGATCTGCCGGTAGGAACGAAGTGGCGAGTTCGCCGCATAATGCTGATACGCATGGATTCTAATACGGCAGACCCGATGGCGGGTCCGGCCGTCATCCCACCAGTCCGAAGGAACCGACATGACGCTCACGCCGCAAACGATCGAAATCCTTTCCACCGTTTCCACCGCGACCATCACCACCATTCTGCTGAAGAAGGGCTTGCGTAACGTTTGGCTGCGGGGACCGAAGCCGCTGCGTCCCGATCAGCCGCGCATCGTCGGCCCGGCGTTTACCCTGCGCTTCGTGCCGGCACGGGAAGATCTGGCGACTCCCGAATCATGGGCCTCGCCACGTTCGACGCGAGGCGCCATCGAGGACATGCCGGAGGGCTGCGTCGCGGTGGTCGACGCCATGGGCGTCAAGGATGCCGGCATCTTCGGCGACATTCTTTGTGCCCGGATGCGGCAACGCCATGTGGCGGCGTTGGTCACCGACGGGGTGGTGCGCGATGTGGCTGGCGTGCTGTGGACCGGACTGCCGGTGTGGTGCGGCGGTGTCGCTGCGCCGCCCTCGGTGGCCGGCCTGACCTTCGTGAACTGGCAGGAACCGATTGGCTGCGGGGGCGTGGCGGTATTCCCGAACGACGTCATCGTCGCCGACGCCGATGGCGCGGTGTTGATTCCCCAAGCCATGCTGGAGGAGGTGCTGAGTGCCGGGCCGGAACAGGAGTGTTTCGAAGCCTGGGTGGTGGAGGAAGTGAAGCGCGGCGCCAAACTGACCGGACTGTATCCGCCGGATGCCGAGAACAAGGCGCGTTACGCGGCGTTTACCGGCAAAGCCTGATTCCTGGCGCGCTCAAGTACCTTCCAGGAAGGCCAGAATCTCCCGCCAGGTCGCGGTATTCATTACCGTCATCCAGTCGTTGTGGTCGGCGCCGGAAAGCTCGATCAGTTTCTTCTTCGGCTCCAACGCCGCATAGAGCTTTCGGCCGTAGTCGGCGGGAATAATGGAGTCCCGCCCGGCGATCATCACCAGTTTGGGTCCCGGGTATGCCGCCAGGTTGGCGGCGGAGTCGTAGCGGTCGCGCAGCACCAGCCAGGCCAGCATTCGCGGGTAGTAGTGGCTGGCGACGTCCAGCAGGGTGTCCCAGGGCGTAATCATCAGCACGCCGTCGATGTCGCCTGCGGTACCCGTGCTGGCGATCGCCGCCGCGGCGACGCCGGCGCCCAGCGATTCGCCGGCCACCAGCAAAGGTCCTGCAAACGCCGCGCGTAGCGAGGTGATCGTCTCCGCCGCATCCCTCGCCAGGCTTTCTTCATCCTTGGCGCCGCCGCGGTGGCCATAGCCCGGATATTCGGCGAGCAGAGTCCGGTAGCCATGCTGCTGAAACACGTCGGCGTACCAGGCGCGGTGCTGCGCGTGGCCGCCGTTGCCGTGCAACAGGATGACCGTCCCGCGCGTCGTGTCGGGCGTGGCGCGCAGCCAGCCGCGGGGATTTGCGGCATCAGGCCAGGGCGCCAACTGCAATTCCCTGGCTGCCACAAGGGCCGTCGGCAGATCGATAGGCTCGGGGTAGTGCAGCAGGCGATCCTGCAAGAAATACAATGCACCCGCGAATAGGGCCATCAGCGGCAGGATACGCAGGAGAAGATCACGCAGTCGCGTCCGCCATCGAGCGATCATGGGTCAATGTCGATCAGCGCCCGGCCCGTAGTAGGTCGGCGCGGCCGGTATTGACGAACAAGACGTCCGGCTTCATGCGCTTCAGATCGGTCTCCCTGATCGAGCCGCGGGTTGAGTTTGCCCATGGAGTCACAATTCCTGGCGTGGCGACACAATCAAGCGGCGCGCGAGGTTTCTGCCACCAGTGCAAGCATGCTCAACGAACCCATGTGAATGCCCTCCGCGGGAAAGCTGATTTCATCATCGTTCCGCAACGCGCCCAGGATCGGCACGCCTCATTGATCCCGGTCAATGACTGATCGGCTTATAGCGGATGCGTTTCGGCTTGGCGCCTTCCTCGCCCAGGCGCTTCTTCTTGTCCGCCTCGTATTCCTGATAGTTGCCGTTGAAGAAGCTCCATTGCGATTCACCTTCGCAAGCCAGGATGTGGGTGGCGATGCGGTCGAGGAACCAGCGGTCGTGGGAGATCACCAACACGCAGCCAGCGAATTCGAGCAGGGCGTCTTCGAGGGCGCGCAGCGTCTCGACGTCGAGGTCGTTGGAGGGTTCGTCGAGCAGTAGCACGTTGCCGCCGGCGATCAGGGTCTTGGCCAGGTGCAGGCGGCCACGCTCGCCGCCGGAGAGGTTGCCGACGATCTTCTGCTGGTCGCTGCCTTTGAAGTTGAAGCGTCCAATGTAGGCGCGCGACGGCGTCTGATACTTGCCGACAGTGAGTATGTCGGCGCCGTCGGCGATTTCCTCGAACACCGTCTTGCCGGCGCTCAAGGCATCGCGCGTCTGGTCGACATGGGAGAACTTCACTGTCGGGCCGATCTTCACCTCGCCCGAATCGGGCTGCTCCTTGCCGGCGATCATCTTGAACAGCGTCGACTTGCCGGCGCCGTTGGGGCCGATGATGCCGACGATGGCGCCGGGCGGGATGCTGAAACTCAGCTTGTCGATCAGCAGGCGCTCGCCGAAACCTTTGCTGACCTCCTTGAACTCGATGACGTCATTGCCCAGGCGGTCGGCGACCGGGATGAAGATTTCCTGGGTCTCGTTGCGCTTCTGGTATTCGTCCGAGCTGAGTTCGTTGAAGCGCGACAGGCGCGCCTTGCTCTTGGCCTGGCGTGCCTTGGGGTTGCTGCGCACCCATTCGAGTTCCTGCTTCATCGCCTTGATGCGCGCGCCTTCCTGCTTGGCCTCGATCTCCAGGCGCTGTTCCTTCTGGTCCAGCCATGAGGAATAGTTGCCTTTCCAGGGGATGCCCTGGCCGCGGTCGAGTTCGAGGATCCATTCCGCGGCATTGTCGAGGAAGTAGCGGTCGTGGGTGACCGCCACCACGGTGCCGGGAAAGCGGGTCAGGAACTGCTCTAACCATTCCACCGATTCGGCGTCGAGGTGGTTGGTCGGCTCGTCCAGCAGCAGCATGTCGGGCCGCGACAGCAGCAGGCGGCACAGGGCGACGCGGCGCTTCTCGCCGCCCGACAGGACGCCGATCTTGGCCTCCCAGGGTGGCAGACCGAGCGCATCGGCGGCGATTTCCAGTTGATGCTCGACATCCGATCCGGCGGCGGCGATGATGCCCTCGTACTTCGCCTGCTCCTCGGCCAGCTTGTCGAAGTCGGCATCGGGCTCGGCGTAGGCGGCGTAGATTTCCTCCAGCTTCTGCTTCGCCTGCATCAGTTCGCCAAGGCCGCCCTCGACGGCCTGGCGCACCGTCTCTTCGGGATCGAGTTGCGGTTCCTGCGGCAGATAGCCAATCGACATTCCCGGCATGGGCGTGGCCTCGCCGATGATGTCCTTGTCGATGCCGGCCATGATCTTCAGCACGGTGCTCTTGCCCGAACCGTTGAGACCCAGCACGCCAATCTTGGCGCCGGGAAAGAAGGACAGCGAGATGTCCTTGAGGATCTGACGCTTGGGCGGAACGATCTTGCCCACGCGGTTCATGGTGAATACGTATTGAGCCATGGTGCCTAATGAAGTGAGGAAAGGCGCAAGCTTAACCGACTGGCGGCATCGCAGGCGATGCCGCCGTCGAAAAAACGTGCGTTGAGGGCGCTATGCGGCTATCGGCGGACAGGCGCAGAACAGGTTGCGGTCTCCGTAGACGTCGTCGATGCGATTCACCGAGGGCCAGAACTTGTTCTGCCTGACATAAGGCAGCGGGAAGACGGCTGTTTCCCGGCTGTAGGGGCGCTGCCAGTCGGCATCCGCCAGGTCGGCCAGGCGACCGCCAAACTTCTCGCCCGCCACTATGGCAGTTTCGACGCGTGGCGGCAGGCGATGCAGGAGGCGGCCGATCCGGCCTCCGAGGCCTATGCCAGCCTGGTCTCGATCGACCAGGTCGGGCCGTCGGTCGCCGACGACCTGATCGCCTTCTTCGCCGAGGAGCACAACCG
>JBAYJH010000125.1:0-12760 GCA_041665185.1 Sterolibacterium sp. | reverse complement strand
GGAACAAGTTCGACATCGGAATCGCTTAAGTTGTATGTGTATTAGTGAAACGAACTACTAGTAATTCGTAGGGAGCCTCACCGCCGTTGGGACAACCGTTGGCGTCGAGCAGATCGGCCACCATGGTATCCAGCTTGATGGATTACGTCTCCAGCGTGTCGGCTTCCGTGGCGAAGCCTGGTACATCGTCCGAAGTGGCGCCCCATGGTTCACCAAGACGGGCAGAATCAAATTGACGTCCACTGTCCGCCAGACGACAGTGGATCGTCGTCGAGGCGACTAGGATAGCGGTCATAAAAAGACTTTGTTGTCCTTAATGGGAGATTTCATGGGATCGTCACTCGCAGAAAACGGATTGGATCGCCGACCAGACCCCGGCGGCATCGTCGGCTATTTTCTGGGCAATATCCGCGCCCAGGGCATGATGGCGCGCAAGACGCTCATCGGCTATGTCGCCGCTTGGGGGGCGCTGGCGGCAATCCTGTGGGGCGTGGATCTGGCCCCGGCCATACCCACCTATCCCGCCCAGGCGGTGCTGGCCGTGATTGTCTGGGCCTGCATCATCTGGGTGACTGAGGCGATACCGGTCGGAGTGACCGGCTTGCTGATCCCGATGCTGCTGGTCGTGACAAAGGCGGTGCCGAAGATTCCGGAGGCCTTCGGTGGATTCGTTCTCGACGTCAGTTTCATGACCCTGGGGGCATTCATCTTCGCCGCCATCCTGTGCGCCGCGAAACTCGATACCCGCATCGCCCTGTTCGTGGTCAACAAGATGAAGGCGGTGCGGGTCGGCAAGATCATCGTCGCGCTATTCACTACCAACATGGCGCTGTCCCTGGTCGTTCCGGCGGCCAACGCGCGTTCGGCGACCATGTTGCCGATCATCAACGGCGTGATCGGCCTGTTCGACGATAGCCCGGCGGCGAACAACGCGAAGAAGGCCATCGCCATCGCCTGCATCGTTTATGCGACCATGGTGGGCGGCATTCTCTTCCTGACCGCGCATCTGCCCAATGTGTTGATGGTGGGGCTGTTCGACAAGCAGCTCGGCGTGCATATTTCCTGGATGCAATGGCTGTGGCTGCACTTGCCGATCGCCGGCCTGTTTCCGTTGATGTACTGGATCGTCAACGTGACGTTCCGCAGCAATCAGGTGGGAGTTCCGGGCGGCCTGGAGCGGGTACGCAAGGAACAGGACGAACTGGGCAAGACGCGCAGTAGCGAATGGGTGATCCTCGCCATCTTCGGCTTTGCGGCGATCATGTGGGCGCTGGAGGATTTCCATAAGATCAAGACCGGGATGATGACGCTGATCGCGCTGGGGGTGTTCTTCATCCCGGGCATATTTCCGTTGAAGTGGGCGACGATCCAGAACAAGACCATCTGGGGTACCTGGCTGTTGCTGTGCGGCGCCTTGTCGCTGTCCGCCGCCATGGGCTCCAGCGGGCTCGCCAAGCAGGCGGCGACGTTGATTCACCCCTGGGTGGAAGGGCATGGCTGGATCGCGGTGTTGCTGATCATGATGGCCGCCACCCAGATCATCCGCCTTGGCATGCTGAGCAATATCGCCGCCGTGGCGATGCTGGCGCCGGTATTGCTCGAAATGGCGCCCCTGCTCCACATGAATCCCGTGGCCTTCACGCTGTTGATCGCCAACGTCGATACCTTCGCGTTCTTGATTCCGACTCAGGTAGTGGCGGGCGTCGTCGCCTACAGCACCAATACGTTCAGCATGTGGGACTATTTCAAGGCCGGCTTGCCGACTGTCGTCGCCGCCATCCTCTGGAGCGTGTTCGTCATGGCACCCTGGTATGCGTACAACGGCTTCCCGGTGTGGGAGCCGCTGCTGAAATGACGCTCGCAGGGCAGGTGCTGGCGCGGGGTTACAATGGGGGCTCGATTTTCGCCCACCAATGCCCCGCGCGAGGCTCCGGCATGGAAAAACCGTCCGACCCGAACGAAATCGATCTCGTCCGGCAGTTGCCCGAGAGCGAGAGAAAGCTCCTGGAGCGCCATTCCACCCGCAAGAGATACCCCCGGGGGACGATAATTCATTCGCCGGGGGACTTGGGCGGGATGGTGAATTTCGTTCTCAGCGGGCGAGTGAAGATCTACAACTTGTCCGCCTGCGGCAAGGAAATCATCTATCGCTTCTGCACTCCGAACAGCTTCTTCGGCGTCGCCGAGATATTCGGCGGCGAGGAGCGGGAGGTCTTCGCCGGAGCGATGGAAGACACCGAAGTAATGTGTACCGACAAGCAATACTTCGAGAACCTGATCCTGCGCAACCCGGCGCTTACGCTGACGGTGATGCGCATCCTCGGCAACAGGGTGCGGCAAGCGCACAAGGCGATTCAAAGCTTCGTGTTCTGCGATGTGCGCACCCGCCTCGCCCAATTGCTCATCAAGCTGGCCCAGATCAACGGCGTCGAAAATGCGGACGGGACGATCACCTTGCGCAACCGATTCACCCATCAGGAGATGGCCAACATGATCGGCGCCATTCGCCAGACCGTCTCTGAAAATATCAACCACTTCAAACGCAGCGGCTATATCCGGGTCGCCGGAGAACGCATCACCCTGATCGACCTCGCCAGCCTCAAGAACCTGCTCGTCGATTGAGTCTCGCCGTCACCGCGCCCGCGCTATCACGGAGCGTGTCGTCCAGCAGACAGACCCGGGATGCGCTCTGCGCTAGCATCCACACACTGTCTATCAACGCGGAGAACTGGCATGGCAATCGAACTCAAGGAGCGGCCGATTTTCGTGATCGGCTATGAACGGTCGGGCACGACGCTTCTGATGGCGATGCTTGGCTGCCATCCGCGACTGTCCATGCCCGAGGTGGGATGGTTGTTCCCGCGCATCTATCCCTGGCGCCACACCTATGGCGATCTGTCGGTGGATGGCAACCTTCGCACCCTGGCGATCGAGATGCTGTTCGGCCTCAACCAGCCTCTCTGGGGCATGAGCCTGAATCCGGCAACCGCCGTCGACGAGATCCTCTCCCTCGCGCCGCAACGCAGCTTCGCCGGCATCTATACCGCCATGCATCAGCGCTACGCCAGGGAATTCGGCAACAAGCCGCGCTGGGGACAGAAGACGCCCAACAATCTCTATTTCGTTCCCCAGATACTGGAAAACTTCCCCAACGCCCAGTTCCTCTTCATCACCCGCGACGGCCGGGATGCTTGCGCCACCAGTATCGAATCGGCATTCGGCGCCGGCAACATCTATGGCGCCGCCTATACGTGGAACGCGGCCAACGCGTTCGTCATACCATTTCGGCAGCGTTATGGCGGAACCTCGACCTGGTTCGATGTCGGGTATGAAGAGTTGGTGCGCGAACCCAAGCGGGTTCTGCAACAGGTCTGCGACTTCCTGGGCGAATCCTTCGCGCCGGAGATGATGGATTTCTTCCGCACGCCAACCGGCGTGGCGCGAGGCAAGCAGCGCGACCATGCTCCCCTTGGCCACGCGGTTTCCGACCAGTACGTGGGGCTCTACAAGAGTTTGCTCAGCCTGCGCGATCAGCGGATCTACGCGGCGGTCGCCGGGGAAACCCACCGCAACGCGGGTTACGATCTGGATGTCGAACCGCTCGCCATTTCGGAGCAGGACAAGGCCTTATGGTGGGAGTGGGACGGCCGGTACCGCGCCGCGCGGCTGGACGGCCCGGACGGCCATCTGGTTTTCGAGAGCTACCGCGACTGGCTGGTGGACCAACGCCAGGTCCGCAAGCAAAAAGGCATCTGGTCGGACAAGGATGCCACTCACGAATTTCCCATCGGGCACGTGGACGAAGAGATCATCGTCGGATTCCGGGCCTGGAAGAAATGGAAGGAGCACTTCAGCATCAAGCGCCAATACAACCGGAAATAGGCATTCCCGCTCCGCCGCTTCATCGCGGTGGCGGCAGAAGCGCCTCGCCGTGCCAGTAGCGCCGACTTTCCGCCGCCTCAAAGAACATTCGGCCTTCTGCACAGATTGCCCGCGGGGAAGGCCGTGATTCCCTCGGCCAGCGGCCACGGCGGCTCGCTGCCGTGGCAGACGACGTACAGGTGATCGAGCTTGAGCACCTCGCGTGCCGAGCGCATGGATGGCGTGACTGCCGGAGAGCGGGTCAGCTTGACTTCGAAGCCGATGCGTTCCGTCCCGCGCAGAATCAGCAGATCCAGCTCACCGCCGGTATGCACGCCCCAGAACCAGGCACCATCGCGCCCAACGCCGGAACGGCGGGCAAGTTCGAGGACGATCAGTCCCTCCCAGGAGGCGCCGCACTTTGGATGGGCGAGCAGGGCATCCTGGCTGCCGATACCGAGCAGGCTGTGCAGCAGCCCGGTATCGGCGATGTAAACCTTGGGCGCCTTGATCTCCCGTTTGCCGACATTGGCATGCCACGGCCGCAGGCGGCGAACCAGGAAGGTGCCTTCCAGCACATCCAGCCAGCGCGACACGGTCTTGTCGGTGACGCCCAGCGAACGGGCAAGCTCGCTGCCATTCCAGGTTTGCCCGTGGTAGTGGGCGAGCATGGTCCAGAAGCGACGCATGGTCGCCGCCGGCAGGGCAAACCCGAGTTGCGCCAGATCGCGCTCGAGATAGGTGCGGATCAGCGCGGCGCGCCATTCGGTGCTGGCCGCATCGGTCGCGGCCAACAAGGCGCGCGGAAAGCCGCCGCGCAACCAGCGCGTGTCGATGTCGCCGGCGCCAATCTCGTCCAGGCCAAAGCCTTCGAGCTCGTGAAAACCAATCCTGCCGGCCAGCGACTCGGAGGCGTGGCGCATCAGTTCCGGCGATGCGCTGCCGAGTATCAGGAAACGCGCCGGGCTATTGGGGCGATCCGCCAGCACCCGCAGCAGCGGAAACAGATCTGACCGCCACTGGATCTCGTCAAGCACCACCAGGCCGCGCAGCGGACGCAGGGCGAACGAGGGGTCGGCCAGTCGCGCCAGATGGTCCGGATCTTCCAGGTCGAACAGTGTGCACGGCCCGTCCCAGACGGCGGATAACTGCCGCGCCAGCGTGGTCTTGCCCACCTGGCGCGGACCGAGCAAGGCCACCACGGGGAAGTCGGTGAGCCGACGGCGCAGGCGATCGAGATGCGAGGAGCGGGAATCCATGGTTGGATACTACCATGAATATTCGGAATACGACTCCGATTTTTCATTGACTATCTGTCAGCGCCAGAACCCCGGCTTGCGGCTCGGCGGTGTCAATCCCGGATACGGCAGGACAAGCAGTGTGCGGTCAACAATCCGTGCAAATCGAGCGGTGACCGCTCATTTTGCATGGACGATACCGGAATCGCCGTCCCACCAGCGCCGTCCCAGGGGATACCGCTTCGCTTAACTCTTACATGCTGCGCCGGTACTGCCCGCCGACCTCGAACAACGCACATGAACAAAATCTTGGTCATGTGAAGCTCCACTGATGTAGATACGCGTTCGCTTATACGTGCCCGCAAGAATCGGTCCGCAACCGCGCGAGCAGATCAAGGGTGGCCAACATACTCGGCTGGAAGGCTTGCGTCGCTAGACCGCCACTGCCGGACTGTCACGTGTCGAAACGGTGTCTTTTGTGAGACCGCTCCACTCTGAAAGCTGTCGAACGGACTATCATTCGTGGCGAAGCGCCTGAATCGGGTCGAGCTGAGCTGCCCGCCGTGCCGGCATGTAGCCGAACAGAACGCCGATAGCGGCGGAGAACAGGAAGGCCAGCAGGTTGATGTTCGTGTTGAACAGGAACGGCAAGTTCAGCACGGTCGATAAGCCGACGCAGGCAAACAGGGCCAGGGCAATTCCGATCAGCCCGCCGCACGCCGACAGCACGACGGCCTCGATGAGGAACTGAAGCAACACCTCGTGCTCCAGTGCGCCGATGGCGAGGCGGATGCCTATCTCGCGCGTCCGCTCGGTCACCGACACCAGCATGATGTTCATGATACCGATGCCGCCAACGAGCAGGCTCACGGCGGCGACAGCGCCAAGCAGTCCCGTCATCGTCCGGATGGTTCCAGACAGGGTTTCCGCGATCTGCTTGGTATCCATCACATTGAAATTGTCGGCCTCGTTGTCGGCCAGTTTGCGGCGCTCCCGCAGCAGCGAGCGAATTTGCTCCATGGCGGTTTGGGCATTCGTCCCATCGCGTAGCGAAACCATCAAGCTCGACACATCCTGGTTGCCGATGAGACGACGCTGCACGGTAGCCAGCGGCATCAGCACCGTATCGTCCTGATCCATGCCCATCGCGCCCTGTCCCTTCGCGGCGAGCAGACCTACGACCTGGCAGGCGAAGGACCTGACCCGAATTTCGTCGCCCAACGGATTGCGAGTGCCAAAAAGCTCGCGCCGAACCGTGGCACCGATGATGCAGACTGCCTTGCCGGCGCGCTCCTCGTCTTCGAGGAATTCCCGACCGCTCGCCATCCTCCAGTTGCCGGCCTTCAGGTAGCCGTTCGTTGTGCCGCTGACGCTCGTCGACCAGTTGTTGTTTCCTGCAACCACGGTGACAGACGCGCCAGCGACCGGCACGACTTCGTCCAAACCGCTAACTTGGCTGTGCAGCACATCGACGTCCGCCTTCTTGAAGGCCGGAGCGCCGGCGCTGTCGCGCCCCGGTCCCAGGCGCTGACCGGGACGTACCATCAACAGATTACTGCCGAGGCTCGAAATCTGGTCGGAGACCGCCTTGGTCGCGCCATTGCCGAGTGTCACCATGGTCACCACCGCAGAGACGCCAATGACGATTCCCAGCACGGTCAGGAAGGAGCGCATCAGGTTGCGCCGAATTTCTCGCAAGGCCAGCAGGAAGGCGCTGAGCAGGACGGATGTCATGCCTCCGCACCTTCACGAATCTCGTCGCTGACGACCAGGCCGTCCGCAAAATGGACGATGCGTCGCGCGTATTCGGCCATATCTGCCTCGTGCGTCACCATCAGGACGGTAATCCCCTGGTTCCGGTTGAGTTCGCCGAGCAGCTCCATGATCTCGTGGCCGCGTTTGCTGTCGAGGTTTCCCGTCGGTTCATCGGCAAGCAATACATCCGGGTTCGTGACGATGGCGCGGGCGATGGCGACCCGCTGCTGCTGACCGCCCGAGAGTTCGGCCGGCGTATGGGCTTCCCAGCCGTCCAGGCCGACACGTGCCAAAGCCCCACGCGCCGCTTCATGGCGCTGTGGTGCGGCTTCGCCGCGATAAAGCAAGGGCAACTCCACGTTCTCCAGTGCGGAGGTGCGGGCCAGCAGGTTGTAGCCCTGAAAGACGAATCCCAGGCTGTGCCGTCTGATCAGAGCCCGCTGATTCCGCTCAAGACGCTCGACGTGAATGCCGCGAAAGAGGTATTCGCCCCCGGTCGGTATGTCCAGGCAGCCGAGTATGTTCATCGCAGTGGACTTGCCCGAACCACTTGGTCCCATGATGGCAACGAAGTCACCTGCTGCGACATCCAGGTCGATGCCGCGCAAGGCTTGGTACGCGCCCCCCCCTTCGCCGTAGGTCTTGGTAACGCCCGAGAAACGAATCAGCGATTCGTTCGCCGCCTGGCTCATGGACGCGTTTCCTGGTACTCGGTGATGACGGCCATGCCCGCCTTCAGGTCGCCGCTTATGATTTCAGTCTGACGACCGTTGCTGACACCCGTCTTGATCGCAATGGCTTGGGGGCCGGCGTCGGTCAAGATCCAGACTTGGGGGCTCTCCGAGGAGGCGGTGTTCGGCCGCTTCACATCGGATGGGGGACGGGGCAACAGGTTGGAGACGAAGCTGCCACCCTTCGCATCGTCAGCCTTCGATGGCGGCGTGAAACGCAGCGCGGCATTGGGCACCAGCAGAATGTTTTCCCGTTGCGCCGTGACGATGGCGGCCGTCGCCGTCATGCCTGGACGCAGCGCCAGATCCTCGTTCTTAACGGTCAATACCGTCTTGTAGGTCACCACATTGTCGGTGATGGTGGAACCGATGCCGACGCGCCGGATGGCGGCCGGGAACGACCGCCCCGGCCATGCCGATACGGTGAAGCTGGCGGGCTGCCCGAGCTTGACGCTGCTCACATCCGCCTCATCGACCTTGACCTGAAGCTCCATGGCGGTCAAGTCCTCGGCGAGTGTGAACAGGACAGGGATGGTCATGGCGGCCACGACGGACTGGCCCGGTTCGACCTTCCGCGCCAGGACCACTCCGTCAACGGGCGAGCGAATGGTTCCCTTGGAGAGGTTCGTTTCATCGGTCTTCATGGCCGCCTGCGCTTGCTGCACTGCTGCACGGGCGCCGGCTTCGTTGGCGTTGGCGCGTGCTAGCGAGGCTTCGGCTGTCTCCATTTCCGTTTTGGACGGAACCTTACCGCCGGAGAGCTCGGCAACCTGACGCATCCGGGCCAGCGACGCCTTGGACTCGGCAACCGTCGCTTTTGCCAGGGCCACGGTGGCTTCCGCAGCCGCCAGTGCGGCCTGCGACTTGTTGACGGCATCCTGGAGCTTGGATAGGTCGAGCTGGGCAAGCAGTTGGCCGCGCTTGACCCGGTCGTTCTCCTGAACCAGCACGGAGGCCACGGTTCCCGATTGTTCGCTGCCAACGTCGATCGATGTCGTCGGCTGCAAGGTCCCCGTCGCGGATACCGCGACCATGAGATTGCCCGTCGCGGCCTGCTCGGTCGTGTAGCGACCCCGAGGATCCTTGCCGCCACGGACCAAGGGAAGCAGCACGACAAGGAGAAGTGCGATGACGGCGGCGATGACCCAGCGCTTGCGCATGCCGACGCGTATGCCGCGGGGTGCTTGATTGAGGATGCTCTTCAGAGCCTCTGATGAATTCTGGTCGTTCATGATGCTTTCTCGTTATTGACGGATTCCCAGCCACCGCCGAGGGCCTTGTAAAGAGCAATGAGGCTGGTGCGCAGCGTTGCGTCGGCAGCGGCGAGACTATCCTCAGCCGACAATTGCGTGCGCTGTGTTTCGAGCACTTGCTGGAAGTCGGCGAGCCCCGATTGATAAAGCTTGCGTGATAGGTCAGCGGCATTGCGTGCCGACTCGGCCGCAGCACGTCGCGCATCGAGGCGTTCGCGCGCGGCAGCGTAGCCTTTCAAGGCATTCTCGACTTCTTCGAGTGCGGACAGAACGCTGCTCTGATAGGACACCAGCGCCTGTTCCTGAACCGCACTTTGGACCTCGACCTGGCTTCTCAACCGGCCACCATCGAAGAGCGTCGCGGCCAGGGTGCCACCCAAGGCCCGCGTGATCGCGCCTGCCCCGCCCAGCGCCGCGAAACTGTAGGCTTGCCAGCCGAAGGAGCCGGACAAGGTCAAGCTGGGAAAGCGCTGCGCAAGTTTCTGGCCGACACGCGCGGTCTCGGCCGCCAGCGTCCGCTCGGCGGCAATCAAATCGGGGCGCTGGCGCAATACATCGGCAGGAATCCCGGTAGCCACGCTTTCCGGCACGGCAGGCAGCGGCTTCACTTCCGCCAGCATGGCGTGCAGTGCGCCGGGATTGCGGCCGAGCAACAGGGCGATGCGGTTTTCGGCGGCGGCGAGCGAGACTTCCAGGTCGGGAATGCCCGCACGCGTCTGCTCCCGCGAGGTCCGGGCTTGCTCCACTTCGCTGGCACGTGCCAATCCCGCCTGGTAGCGCCATTCGGTGATTTGCAAGGTTTCGCTTTGGCTGGCGAGGTTGTCGCGGGCGATGGCAATGCGGCGCTGGGTGGAACGCAGCTCGACATAGTTTCGCGCCAGTTCGGCCACCAGGGAAACACGCGTGCTGTCCAGGTTGGCCTGGCTGGCAGAGAAGTCGGCCATCGCGGCTTCGATGCCGCGCCGGTTCCCGCCGAAGACATCGATTTCCCAGGTTGCATCGAAGCCTGCATCGTAGAATGTGCGCGTCGATTGCGGTGCAATCGCGTCGGAGCTCTTGGTACGGTTGCGGCTCGCTGAGGCGGAGACCGTTGGGTACAAGCCGGCATCGGCCAACTGCCGACTCGCCCTGGCTTGGTTCAGGCGTGCCTGGGCGAGCTTGAGATCAAGGTTGCTGGTAAGCGCCTGAGCGACCAGCCCGTTCAGTGTTTCATCGCCGAATTGTGTCCACCACCATGCAAGCCGTGCTTGATCCTCAACTGGCGCTTCCACGCTGGATGTGGCTGCCGCCCACTTGTTCGGCAAGCGCAGATCCGGTGCCCGGTAGTCCGGCCCAACCGTCGGCAGGGCACATCCACCGAGGAGTGCCGCACATGCAATGACGAGGTATCGCAACGTAAGCTTCATCACCGCGACAATCGGAGACGTTATTTCGCAGCCGGCAGGTCGATGGTGACCAGCAAACCACCCCCAGGCCGGTTCGCTGCGGTAATCCTGCCGTGGTGTGTCAGCGCGACGCGCCGTGCAATCGCCAGCCCGAGACCGTAACCGGAGGGCATGCGCGCACCGCTGCGGAAGAAGGGTTCAAATATGGCTTCAAGATCGCCATCAGGTACGCCAGGTCCACGATCCCCGACCGTAACGATCAGTCTCCCCACGATGGTATGTGCGGAAACTTCGATGCTGGAGTTGTTTGCAGTGGATTGCACGGCGTTGCGGACGACGTTCTCCAGAGCGCGATGAAGGAGTTCGCGGTTACCTAGAGCAAAGAGTGGGTCGTCCGCATCCGTGGTGATGGAGCACGCGTTCGCAGCAGCCTCGAAACTGGCATCGTCGATGACATCCGCCACGATTTCACCGAAATCGATTGCTTCGTCAAGGCCATCGGTAGTGCCGGCATCCAGTCGCGCGAGCGTCAGCAACTCGCCGACCAACGTATCAATGCGCCCCGTATCGCGCTGTATCCGCTCGATGAATTCCTGGGCACGTTCGGGCTGCTGCTGCAACAGATCGGCGGCGGCCTGCAAACGGGCCAGCGGCGACCGCAGTTCGTGGGAAACATCGTGAAGCAACCTGCGCTGACTCTCGACCAGTTGTTGCAGGCGTTCCGCCATGCGGTCAAAGTCTTGACCGAGGGCCACCAACTCATTCTGGCCACGTCCCATCCGTGTTCCGATCCGGGTATCCAGCTTGCCGCTTGCTTCGGCCTCGAAGACTTCATGCAGAGTTTGGATCGGCCGGGCGAAGTAGCCTGCCAGCCACCAGGCAAAAAACAGGTTCACCACGCTGCCTACCGCAATGGGCATCAGGGGAGGAAGGATGGACCTGGGAGGGAGCGGCCGATGCGAGGGAGAAGTTTCCGGGCCAACAGTTCCATCACGGAATTCATGGAGAAGCGGTGGGGGTGGCGGCAGATTCTCATGGCTATGGGTCCAGATCAAAACGCCCACGCCGAGAGCCGTGGCGAATTGCGCCAGCCACAAGATGATGAAGAACTTCCAAAACAGACGATTGGGCTTCATCGTGAATCTATCCCGAAAGAAGTTGGTAGCCCTTGCGAATAACGGTCTGGATGCGCGACCGTCCATCTTCCAGGGATTGCAGCTTGTTGCGGATGCTATGGATGTGTACATCGATGCTGCGGTCAAACCGCGTCATCGGACGCCCCAGCGCCTGTTGGGAGAGATCCTCCTTGCTGACGATCTTGCCGGCGTTGCGGGCCAATACTTCCAGCACGCTAAATTCCGTGCTGGTCAGTTCCAGCGGCCTGTCATGATCGGTCGCGCGTCGTTGCGCCGGCCAGATCGAGAAACTGCCCAGGGTGATCGGCTGGCCTTCACTGTTCTCGGTTTGGGAGCTCATGCCGCTCCCCTTTACCGGCATGACCCGCTTGAGAATGGCCCGCAACCGGGCGGTCAGTTCACGTGGGGAGCAGGGTTTCGATACGTAGTCATCGGCGCCGTGTTCAAGTCCGGTGACACGATCGCCATCATCACCGCGGGCAGTCAGCATCAGGACAGGAATCGAACTGCTGGCTCGAATCTTTGCCAACACCAGGAAGCCGTCGCATCCCGGCATCATGACATCGAGGACCACAATGTCGTGCTTGCCTGACAAGGCGGCTTCCGCACCTTCAATGCCGTTATATGTGCAGGTGACCACAAATCCTTCACGGCTGAGGTAATCGCGTATCAGGTCTACCAGTTCCGTATCGTCATCGATCAGCAGGACGTTTATCGGGGTTGACGGTGAGTCGTTGGTGTTCATCACGACGAGATGTTATGGCAAAAGACACCGTGCTTGAGTCACCTTTACCGAAATTTACCCAAGGCCTGGGCAAATCTTGCCGGCGGGCCGACAAATAACGGCTACGGTCGACTTCCAACCCTCTGTCGCCGCATCGCTTTAACGCAGCTTAACATCAGACGGCATCCGGCAATAGTCGCCGTTTCAATTGCAAGTACAAGTCGAGGTTGCGCACATTGGATCGCAACCTTCCGATACCCGTCCCTTCTTAACAACTCTTTACCCGGATTTACACCTTGACGCCTGAATTCCGCGCGTTTCGGGCCGACGATTTGCATAGCACATCATGAGTGCGAAGCCTCGCACGCCATGGGTAATTATCGAAAGGAGTCAATCATGAGCAGTATTGGTGGAATCAGCAATAGCAGTGCAATGATGCAGGGAACGGGCGGCATGCGCGGCATGCATCGTCCCGATCCGACCAAGATGGCCGAGAACCTGTTCTCGCAGTTGGATACCTCCGGGCAGGGATATATCCAGAAAGCCGACCTTCAGTCTGCCTTTGACAAGGTCTCATCCTCCGGCACGAGTTCTTCCAGCAGTTCCACGAATGTCGATGATCTGTTCACTTCCCTGGATACCAACAGTGACGGCAAAGTCACGAAACAGGAGTTCGC
>JBAYJH010000124.1:0-12898 GCA_041665185.1 Sterolibacterium sp. | reverse complement strand
GAAATCTCCGTGACGACCCAGTATGAAACCCAGTGGCGCGAGGACAGCGGCGGCTGGAAGGTGGGCTTCAACGTCGCCCACAAGGAAGACGCCTACGACCTGCTGGTGGCGACGGCCTCCAGCGACCGCGGCATGGAATGGGATGCCAAGGGTCGCAGGGTGGGCATGGGGCAGAGTGGTTCGACCAATGACTCCGAGAGCAAGAACATCTTCGCCAAACTCGGCATCAACTTCGGCGCCAATGCGGCGCAACGCCTGACCGCCAGCGCCAGCCACTTCCTGATCCGTGGCAAGGGCAACTACGTCGAGGAACTGGGAAGCCGCGCGACCGGACTGACCGATACGTCGATAAGAGGCACTCCGGCGGGTGGGCAGACCGAGTTCAACGAGTTCAACCAGTCGATATTGGCGTACAAGCACGCCGACCTGCTGGGCGGAGCACTGAACATCTCCACCTACCGGGCCGACCAGCACACCCGCTTCCTTTCGGCATCCAACGACGCCGGCAAGCAGGATCCGCTGTTTGCGCCGCTGGGTACGCTGGTCGAGGCGTCGGAAACCATGTCCCAGAAGAAGGGGGTGAAGACCAACTGGAGCACCGACCAGTTGGCGGGCGTCAAGGATCTTGAATTGAATGCCGGGGTGGACATCGTCGAAGACACTGCTCAGCAGAAGCTGGCCCTGACCAACCGGGTGTGGGTGCCGCCGATGACCTACAAGAGCCGGGCACCGTTCGCCCAGCTCTCCTACAGCGCCGGACCGGTGACGGTGAGTGGCGGCGTCCGCCATGAGAGCGGCGAACTCAATGTGAATGACTACACCACGGTCTACGCCAATAACCGGGCGCAAGTGAAGGGAGGCAATCTGGAATACAGCGCGTCGTTGCCGAACCTGGGTGTGGTGTGGCGCATGCCCCAGGGTTGGTCGGCGTTTGCCTCGTACAGCAAGGGTTTTACCCTGCCCAACGTCGGTATTCCACTGCGTAACGTGAAAACGCAAGGCCAGTCGGTCGGCGCCATGTTCCATGACCTACAGGCGGTGATCAGCGACAACAAGGAAATTGGCGTTACCTGGCGCACCAACCGGGGATATGTCAGCGCCTCGGCCTACCGCTCCTATTCCGAGTTGGGGGCCAGCATCGCCGGAAACGCCGTCGTCAATGACTACGTGCTGACCCGCAAACCAGTTGAAATCAAGGGTTATGAGCTGTCCGGCGAATACAGCATCAACAAGGCGCTGAAGGTGAACGCGCTTTACTCTCACTTGAACGGCAAGACGTCGACGACACAGGCGGTGCCGGGACAACCCATCCCGCCGCTGAACCTCGAGCTCAACGCCAACGACATCAGCCCCAACAAGCTCACCGCGTCCGTGACCTGGAAATACAGCGAACTGGGCAGCGCGCGGCTGGGCTCTCTGACCTTGTTCGATCTGGATACCAATGTGGGCAAGTCGCAGGAAGAGCATGCCAAGGGCTATACGCTGTTTGACTTGAGCGTCAATTATGACCTGAAGAAATACGGCAATGTCTCGCTGGGTATCGACAACCTGCTCAACAAGTATTATCTGTTGAGCTTCTCCAGCCATGACCTGTTCCAGAACTACTTCGCGGGTCGCGGCCGCAAGATCACGCTATCGCATAACATCAAGTTCTGATTTGGCCCGGCTGCTCCAGTCATCGGCCGTTCCCGTTGGGAATGGCCGATGACAGCCCAAACTGGCCACCGGGTTTGTTGAGCGCCCGCGAGATTGCCTGAGCAACCCGATCTTCACCCTGGCTGGATGCATAGCCCTCGCCATTCGCCTGCGTTTCGGCGTACTTAAATGAAACTGATAGTTTCCCTGATATGCAATCTGGCGCTATGTTTCCTTGGCGCATCCGCCATGGCTCAGTCAACTTCGCCTATGCCGGCGACCGCGCCAGCCAATGAGGGTTTCTCTGCTGCCCGGCTACAACGCCTGGACAGCTTCATGCAATCGGTCATCGATAGTGGCGACTATCCGGGTGCGGTAACGCTGATTTCGCGTAACGGCAGGATCGTCGACTGGCGCACCTATGGGCATCGTGACCTCGCGAAGCAGTTGCCGATGCGCCAGGACTCGATCTTTCGCATCTATTCGATGACCAAGACCGTGACTTCGGTGGCCGTGCTGATGCTGATGGAGGAAGGCAAGCTCGGCCTCGATGATCCTGTCGCCAGGTTCATTCCGGAATTTGCAGGTCTCGAGGTGTTTTCCGGCGGCACGGCGGAGCAGCCGCAAACGCGCGCTCCCAGGCGACCGCTCAGCATCCGCCATTTGTTGACCCATACCGGCGGATTCGCCGTCGTCGGCGCCAAGGCCGACGAGGCCGCCAGGCTTTTCAACCGGGTCGACGTCAATCGTTTGCCAACCCTCAAGGCCTACGCGGAATACGTGGCGCAGCAAGCGCTCGCCACGGATCCGGGTGAGCGTTTCGCCTATGACGGTGTGGCCACAGAGGTGTTGAGCCGCCTGGTCGAAGTCGTATCGGGGATGCCGTTCGATGCATTCCTACAGCAGAGGATTCTGGCGCCGCTGGGCATGAAAGACACGGGCTTCAGCGTCCCCGCCGGCCAGCGCGGCCGGGTAGTGGATATGCCCACGACGACTGCCGAGGGCCAGCTGGTGATCGCGGCGACCCGTGACGCGCTGCATCCGGGAGAAATGCTGCGCCCCTATCCGAGCGGCGCGGGAGGACTGTATTCGACGGCGGGGGACTATTGGCGCTTCTGCCAGATGCTGCTGAACGGCGGCTCGCTGGAAGGGATATCGCTGCTTGGCCGCAAGACCGTCGACCTGATGATGTCGAACCACCTCACCCAGCTTGATCCTACGGTAAACTCATTCAGCAAGGCGGAGGGTTTCGGGCTGGGGGGCTATGTGGTGCTCGACGTTGCGCGCCGGGGTCGGCTGGGTTCGGTCGGGCAGTTCGGCTGGTCCGGCGCCGGTTCGACCTATTTCACCATCGATCGCCAGGAGAATTTGATCGCGATGTTGCTGATGCAGCATTTGCCGCAGGGCTTGCCGAAGGATCCGCCGAGAATCAGCGCCAGATTCTACAACGTGGTCTATCAGGCGCTGGTGAATTAAGTGGACTCCGATCGATCATGATACTCGTCGCCGGATCCGCCAATCTCGATTTCGTCGTGCGGGCGCCGCATATTCCGGTGCCCGGTGAAACGGTGCTGGGCAGCGACTTCAAGACCTTTCCCGGCGGTAAAGGTGCCAATCAGGCCATCGCCTGCGCGCGCGCCGGCGGCGCCGAAACGGAAATGGTGCTGGCGCTGGGAGAGGATGCCTTTGCGGCGCCCATCGAGGCATCGCTGAGATCCGCGGGTGTGCGCCTGCATACGTTGCGGGTATCCGACCATCCTACCGGCACCGCCTTCATTTGCGTATCCGACGCCGCCGAGAACGCCATCACCGTCGCGCCCGGCGCCAATGGCTGCCTGCGCCAGGAACACCTGCCGTCGCTCAAGCGCGTATCACACCTGCTGCTGCAATTGGAAATTCCGCTCGCGACGGTTGCCGCCTATGCGCGGCGGGCACGCCAGGAAGGCGTCAAGGTGGTGTTGAATGCCGCGCCGGCGCAACCCCTTGCGGCGGAACTACTGTCCCTGGTCGACGTGCTGGTGGTGAATGAAGGGGAGCTGTCGAGCCTGGCCGGCAGCCCGGCCGATATCGCCCAAGGTCTCGCCCGGATCGCGGTGCCCTGCGTCGTCGTCACGCTCGGCGAACAGGGCAGCGTGGCGCGCTGCGGGGGCGAACTCTTTACCCAGCCGGGCTTTGCCGTCGAGGCCATCGACACCACCGCCGCCGGCGATACTTTTTGCGGCGTGCTGGTGGCGGCGCTTTCCGGCAATCTCGGCATGCCGGAGGCCTTGAGGAGTGCCAGCGCCGCTGGCGCGCTGGCCTGTACCCGTCTCGGCGCCCAGCAAAGCATACCCGCGCTGGCCGATGTCCAGGCCATGCTGCACGCCACGCCGGCGGCTGACGATGACCGGCACGCCAGCCTGCGCCGCTATTGCGGCATTGCGGATGGCGCGACGAAACTTTCTTGACGATAAGCAGCGCTTAACCACAGATACCCCACGCCATGAACCATCAGAACTCTTCCACCGCCACCGGTCCAGACCAACTGCCACTGGGCGAAAAAGCGCCGCAAGCATTTACCGAAGGCCTGCCGCATACCCTCGGTCCGCAACTGCCGGTGCCGGGCAAAGTGCCGGGGTGGCCGTACAGCAAGGTCGGCATGTGGAAGAACGATGTTCCCGCGCTGGCGCAAAGCTGGCGCGAAGCGTTCCGAGTCTGGCGGCGTGAACACCTGGTGCGCCTGGGTTACAACGACCTCCAGTACCGCCGGGAAGATTTGAAATGGTCGCAGCGGAATTTTGTCCAGGTGCAGATGATGGTGGAGGATCGCTATTTCTACGATCCGGTGCAGCGCCGCTACACCATCGACAAGTATCTAGACGACCTGGAGCGGCGTTATGGCGGCGTAGACAGCGTGCTGGTCTGGTATGTGTATCCGAATATCGGCATCGACGACCGCAATCAGACGGAGCTGGCCTCCGATCTGCCCGGCGGCATCGCGGGACTGAAACAGGTGGTGGCGGACTTCCATAAACGCGGCGTGAAAGTCTTTCTGCCGACCATGCCCTGGGATCATGGCACCAACGATCCGGGAAAGAGCGACTGGCTGCCCATCGTCGAACTGGCGAAGGAGGTGAACGCCGACGGTATCAACGGCGACACCTATAGCGGCGTGCCCCTGATATTCCGCGAGACGTCCGATCGACTGGACCATCCGCTGGTATTCCAGCCCGAGTCGACCAGCCAGTTGCGCGAAGCACTCATCTGGAACAACCAGAGCTGGGGCAAGGTCTCGGCGGAAATGAAGGAAACCATCCCGGTCGTCAGCAAGCTGAAATGGCTGGAGCCACGCCATATGCCGAACCTGGAGAACCGCTGGTGTCGCGACCGCACGGACGACCTGCACTACATCTTCTTCAATGGCATCGGCTACAACGCCTGGGAAAACGTCTGGGGCATCTGGAACCAGTTTACCGACCGCGATGCGGCGGCCTTGAAGCGCATCGCCGCAATCTACCGGCAGTTCCCGGCGCTGATGGTCAGCCCGGCGTGGGAACCCTATGCCCACACTTTGCAGAACGGCGTTTTCGCCAGCGGCTTTCCGGGTACCGACTGTACGTTGTGGACCGTCGTGAATCGTAACGAGTTCGAGGTGACCGGGGACCAGCTATCCGTCGCCCATGTAGAGGGCACCGGCTATTACGACCTCTGGCAGGGGGCGGCGCTCCCGGCCAGAATCCGCAACGGCCAGGCGATGCTGTCGCTGACCCTGGAAGCGCACGGCTTCGGTGCCGTGTTGGCGGTGCGCCAGGGCGTGGCGCCGGCCGGGCTGGACGGCTTCCTGAAGAAGATGGCGGCATTGGCCAGCGTGCCGTTGCAGACGCTATCCTCGAAGTGGACAGCGCTGCCGCAACAACTTGTCGAGATTGCGCCGACCAGGCCGGCGGCGAGCGCGCCACCGGGCATGCTATTGATCCCTGCCGCCGAATTCGAGTTTGTCGTTCATGGCGTCGAGATCGAGGGCTTTGCCGCCGCCGGCACCGGTTTCCAGTATCCCTGGGAAAGCGTGGCGCGGCGTCATCACCGGCATACGCTCGCCATCGCCGCCTTCTACATCGACCGCACGCCGGTCAGCAACGCGCGCTTCAAGCAGTTCATCGATGCCACCGCTTATCACCCGCTGGATGACCATCATTTCCTTAAAGACTGGGTGAATGGGACGCCGCCAGCCGGCTGGGAAAACCGCCCGGTGACCTGGGTCTCCCTCGAAGATGCCCGCGCCTATTGCGTCTGGGCCGGTAAACGCCTGCCGCACGGCTGGGAATGGCAATACGCGGCGCAGGGCAGCGACGGACGCTTATACCCGTGGGGAAACAGCTGGGATCCCGGTGCCGTACCGCCCGTCAATAAGAGTCGAAATATCCTGCCGCCGGCCGACGTCGACGCGCATCCGTCGGGTGCCAGTCCGTTCGGCGTGATGGACATGGTCGGCAACGTCTGGCAATGGACCGACGAGTTCGTCGACGAGCACACCCGCAGCGCGAGCTTGCGCGGCGGCAGCAGCTACCAGCCGCAGACCTCGCACTGGTATTTTCCGCAGGCTTACCGGCTCGACCAGCACGGCAAGTACCTGCTGATGGCGCCGTGCAAGGATCGTTCGGGCTGTCTCGGTTTCCGGTGCGTTGTCGATGCATAACTCGAACGCAATAACGGCCGGTCCAAGCGTGCCCCAGGCGCCGAGGGTCTTGCTGGGCGGCCTGCTCGGCAAGGCGTTGGCGGCAAATCATGCCGGCCGGCTGACGCATTTCATCAGCGATGCGACCAGCCCCGCCATCGCGCTTTTCAATCCCGAGCGGGTCTGCTGCAACCAGGAAGGCGACTGGTATGGCGAGCACGCCGGCAAATGGCTTTACGCCGCGGCAAAGGCGGCGCATCGCACGGGAGACGAGAAACTCGCGGCCAGCGTCCGGGGCGTGGCGGACCATCTGGTCCGCTTGCAGGATGGGGACGGTTACCTCGGCACCTATGCCCCCGAACGACGCTTCATGCGCAAGCAACCACCAGGGCCGCGCAGCTGGGACGGTGCGCCGGGAAAACGCACTTGGGACATATGGAATCACAGCTGCCTCGTTCTCGGATTGCTGGAGGTTCACAAACATTTCCCCAACCCGAGCTACTTGACTGCCGCGTGCAGAATTGGCGACCTTTGCTGGCACACCCTGACAAAAGGGGGAGTCAACATTACCGAACTGGGCCTGCATCATGGCCTGTCGGCCACGGTGCTGCTGGATGCCGCGGTGGATCTGCATTTCGCCACCGGGAAAAGGAAATATCTTGACCTGGCGACGCTGGTCCTGCAACAGGCCGATCAACATCCCGAACTGGCGTTGTTGCGGCAGGCCCTGGCCGGCACCGATGCCGCCGAAATCTCCACCGGCAAGGCCTACCAACTCTGCTGGAACCTGGTCGGTCTCGCCAAGCTGCACAGGGCAACCGGCCACGCCGAGTATCTGGAGGCGGTTCAAAACCTATGGGCCAGCATACGCAAGTACCATCTCACGCTGGGGAGCGGTCCCTGGGGAGGCGTCGGCCTGCGCTCGCGCGAGGTATTCAATCACCATAGCGTCTTCAGTCCTCAGGGCTACGTGGAAACCTGCTCGGTATTGTCGTGGATTCAGTTGAATCGCGAGTTGCTGGCAATTACCGGCGAAGCCAGGTATGCCGAGGAAATCGAATGCGCGGCGTACAACGACCTGCTCGGCGCCCACGCGCCGAACGGCGAGGACTGGTGCTATTACTCTTTTCCCAATGGCCAGCGGGTGTTTACCACTTATTGGCGGTGCTGCAAATCGAGTGGCGCGATGGCGCTTGAGGAACTGCCGGCCGTTGCCTATCGCCTGCATGCCGAGAGCGCCGTTGCGATCAATCTATATGGTCCCGGCGAAGCTGCGCTGCCCTTGTCCGGCGCTGGCATGGTGCGACTGCAACAGAGCACCGGCTATCCTTTCGAGGGCGGCATCCGGATCGTCGTCAAGCCGGAAAATCCGGCAAGGTTTGCGATCCTGCTGCGTGTTCCTTCCTGGGCCGAAGGGGCACGTATCGAAGTGAATGGCGCGCTATGGCCGGGCGCCGTGCTGCCGGGAAGCTATGCGGCCGTCGAGCGCGACTGGCGGCACGGTGATGTGATCGACCTGCAATTGCCGATGCTTCCCACTGTGCACCGCAGGGCCAGCCGCAGCGTGCAGGAGTCCCGCGATCCCTACGGCGAGTCGATAACCCAGGAGGTCATGCGTTACGACTACCTGGCCATTACCCGCGGCCCCCTGGTGTATGCCACCGGCCTGATCGATGGCTTCAAGATGCAGGAGACCTTCCGCCTTCCGGCCGGGGACATTGGTCAACTCCTCGAAGTGCTGGACGCGCCGCCCGGATGCGAGGGTCCGGCCATCCGCCTGAACCTCGACTACCGGCCGCCGTTGATCTTCCATCCCTATTACGAGGCGGGCGGCCGCGCCGATGGAACCTGGCATTTGACCTGGTTGCAGCTCGCGCCCGAAGCGCCGGCGGGTTAGCTGCCGTCGCTCACCCCGACAGGCACACCGTCAAGCAATGCGGATACTAGCTTTTGGTCCGAAGGAGCATGGCCTTCTGCGCCTCTTCGATGAAGGCCTTGACGAGGCGGATGCGGATCGTCGAGCGCGACCAGATGATGCCGACCCGGTTCGGCTCGAAGGGATGCGGCAGTGCCAGCTTGGCCAGGTGCAAGCCTTCCGGCCAGGGCCTGACCCAGTCGGGAACCAGCGATACGCCCAGGCCGCGATCGACCATGACGGCGATGGAGCTCAGCGCATTGAGCTCGAAGCGTTCGCGCGGCGTAATGCCCACGGCTTGCAGATAGCGGTCGGCCTGATGCCCGCCCCAATGGTTGCGGTCGTAGCGGATCAGCGGCTCGCTCGCCAGCAGCTCGTGGGGGTCGCGCCCCGCCATGCTTTCCGGTGCCAGCACCACCAGCGGCTCCTCACGCAGCAACTGCCAGCCGATTCTCTTCGACAGGGAAAACGGGCCTTGCATGACGATGGCCGCGTCGAGTTCGCCGCTTTCGACCTCCGGATACATCCTGATCGAGGTGCTGCGCTTGATGAAGACATTGATCCTGGGAAACCGGGCGACCATCAGCGCCAGGATGTCCGGCATCATGCCGGTGAGCGCATTGGTGCCCGCGCCGAGGCGCAGTTCACCAGCGGTGATTTCGTCGTTGGCCACGGTGTGCAAATCGGCCACGTCGCGCAGCAGATTGCGCGCCCGCTCGAGAATGCGCGAGCCGGCTTCCGTGACATTGACGGTGCGGCCGGAGCGCGCAATCAGCGGCGCGCCGATTTCGCGTTCCAGGGTGTGAATTTGCTGAGCCACCGTCGCCGGTGTAATGTTCAGTTGGCGCGCCGCCGCCGCCATCGAGCCGTTGTCTACCACGGTCACGAAACTCTTCAAGAACAGCGTATTCATAGTTGATTTCCAGGCATCGTCGCGAGTGAGCCAGCATCTTATCGAGGAACGGTCATCGACCCGGCGCATCTTCTATGCAGCGACTGCACCGCTGATACATTCGGGGTCTTTATCGAGGGCGCGATAAGAAACAAATACCGGTGCTTGAATATACCTTCGGCCGCTTATTCTTTCAATTCAATTCATACAAGATCATTCGATTCGGCAGATACTCTATGCGCAGCAAGCTGTTTGTCCCAGGGGCTAGACCGGAACTGTTCGTCAAGGCGATAACCAGCCAGGCCGACGCCATTTCCATCGACCTGGAGGATTCGGTGCGGGAAGACCGCAAGGCACGGGCGCGGGCGGATGTCACGGAGTTTCTTGGATCCGCCGAGATCGCTGCAACCGGCAAGACCGTCATCGTGCGCGTCAACGCTTTGACGAGTCCGCATTTCGCCGCGGACGTGATGGCCGTGGCCCGGCCCGGCGTGGCGCTGGTGAACCTCCCGAAGGCCGAGTCCGCGGACGATATTCGCGCGGCCGTGGCCGTGATCGAACATGCCGAGGCACTCAACCGGCTGGACCGTCCGATCGGGATCCTCGCCAACATCGAAACGCCGCAAGCTTTGCACCGTGCCGCGGAAATCGCCGCCGCCCATGCCAGGGTCGTCGGCCTGCAATTGGGACTTGCTGACTTGTTCGAGCCGCTGGGCGTCGACCGGCGCGATTCCAGGAATGTACATGCCGCCATGTTCGCCATGCGCATGGCGGCCGGCGCGGCCGGGGTATTCGCCTACGACGGTGCATTTGCCGACGTCCAGGATGCCCAAGGCTATAGCGCCGAGGCGGCGATGGCGCACCGCCTCGGTTACCTCGGCAAGAGTTGTATCCACCCCAGCCAGATTGCCTTGGCGAACGAAGTATTCCGGCCCAGCGCGGAAGACATCGCCTTCTCGCTGCGGGTACTCGAAGAGGCCCGGCAAGCGGAGCTTGGAAAGCGGGGTGCCTTCATGGTGGATGGAAGGATGGTCGACGCGCCGTTCATCCGCCGCGCCGAGACCATCGTCGCCATCGCCAGAAACTTGGGACTCGCCCAAAATGAATGACGCCGCCCATCCGCACGAAGTCCCGCCTCGCGGGCCGCTTTCGGGCATCCGCGTGCTCGACCTCAGCGCCTACATCGCCGGGCCCTACGGCTGCACGCTGCTGGCCGACATGGGTGCCGACATCATCAAGATCGAGCCGCCGGGTGGCGACAATCTGCGCAAATATCCATCCACGCTCGAAACGGAAAGCCGGGCCTTTTTGGGGATCAATCGCAGCAAGCGCGGACTGGTACTCGACCTGAAGCAGGCGGAAGGGCTGCGGGTGTTGCTGAAGCTGCTGGATGGCGCCGACGTGCTGGTGCACAACTTCCGGCCGGCGGTGCCGGCGCGTCTGGGGATCGCCTATGAGCAGTTCCAGGCGAGCCATCCGCGCCTGATCTATTGCGTGGTCAATGGCTACGGCGAGAGCGGACCGATGAAGGACAATGCCGGTTACGATCAAGTGTTGCAAGCCATGACCGGAATATGCAGCATGCAGGGCGGGCAGCAGCCCGAAATTGTCTATGGCTCGGTGGTCGACTACTATGCCGCGGCCCTGGTGGCAAGCGGCGTTTCCGCCGCGCTGTTCGAGCGGGAACGCAGCGGACGTGGGCAGTATGTGGGGGTGTCGCTGCTGCGCAGCGCGCTGGCCATGCAGTCGGCGCGCTTCATCTGGGCTGAAGGCGAAAGCCGTGATGTCGGGCGTGACATGCGCTCCGGCGGGGTCACCGGCCTGCATCCCACCCGTGACGGCTACCTCTACCTTTCCGCCAACACGCCGCATTTCTGGCGCTCGTTGTGCGACAAGATCGGTCTGCCCGAGTTGGCGCAAGATCCGCGCTACGACAGCGTCCGCAAGCGCGCCAACTGCGCCGAGGAACTTCTGCCCAAGCTGCATGCGGCGCTACAGGCGCATACTGCGCTCGAATGGGAGCAGATCTTCGGCGAAGAAGTGCCCAGCGCGGCGGCGCGCCCGATCGTCGACATGTTCGACCATCCGCAGGTGCTGGCCGAAGATATGGTCGCTACGCTGGAGCATCCGCTGGTCGGCAAGTACCGTGGGTTCAGCCGGTCGATCAAGTTCGGCAACACACCCGGCCCCGAGCCGTTTGCCGCGCCCGCGATCGGTGAACATTCAACGGAGTTGCTGATCGAGCACGGCTATACCGCGGAGGAGGTCGTGCGCTTGCGCGGAACAGGGGTCATCGCCTGAGTTTCCGGCGCCGACCATACGCCACCGGCCACCGCAACCGCGATAAGATGGCAGCATGACGAATTCCATCGACCACATGCTCGCCTACCAGATTGCAGCCGGACATTTCCCGGGTGCCCTGGTGCATGTGGAGCGCGGCGGCCAGCCGGTATTCAGGCGGGCTGCGGGTGTCATCGGACCGGACAGCGACACGCCTATGCATGAAGGCATGTTGTTCCGGGTCGCGTCGCTCACCAAGCCGCTGGTGACGGTCGTGGCGCTGACGCTGGTCGACGAGGGTCGCCTGGAACTGGACGCACCTATTGGTGACATCCTGCCGGCTTTCAGCAGTCCGCGAATGAAATCCGGAGCGCGTCCGCAGTGCGCACCGACGGTGCGCGACTTGATGCGCCACACCTCGGGGCTGGCCTATGCCTGGGAAGTCCAGGACGCCGAACTGCGTGAAGCGCTGTTGAAGCCGCCTCTAGCCGACATGCCGGGCATCACGGCCGAATCCTTTGTCGCCAACCTTGCCGCTCTGCCCCTGGTGGCCGAGCCAGGAACGACATTTCGTTATGGCTATTCCACCGACGTGCTGGGCTGCATCGTCGAAAAAGTCGCCGGCATTCCACTGCGGGACCTATTGCGGACCCGGCTATTCGAGCCGCTGGGGATGCGGGACAGCGGCTTTGAAGTTCCGTCGTCCCAACACGCGTTGCTGGCAAGCGCCCATGCTCATGATCAGGCATGGCATACGGCGGTTCCCAAATACGGGATGCGCTTGCCGGATCAGCCCTGGATGGACAGCGGCGGCGGCGGGCTGGTCAGCACTATCGGCGACTATGCGACATTCGCGCGCATGCTGGCGAACGGCGGCTGTGTCGGCACGCAACGCCTGGTGTCGGCGAAGTTGTTTTCTGAAATGTGCCGCAACCAGTTGCCGGCTGGCGTCGACGGTCCCTCAGCCTACTGCGGTTCGGGATTCGGCTTTGGCCTCGGGCTGGCGGTGCGGCTCGATGGGGGTCCCGCGGCGATGCCCTGCACGCCGGGTGAAGTGTTGTGGTCAGGCATCAGCGGCACGGCGATGTTCGTGCAGCCGGCGGAGCAGTGGTTCGCGCTGATGTTCAGTTGCAACCTGTCGACGCGCATGATGGTGCGACTGGAGTTCCGCCGCGCCGCCGCCCGCTTGTAGGCCGGTCTTCAGGTCAGGTAGGTGTAGCCGAGACCGACTAGCGCACAGGCGGCGATGACCCGCATGACGTCCTGCTGGTATTGCCACAGCGCCAGGAGGGCCGCCACGGAGATCAGCGCGGAGAACCATTCGAAGCCACCGGCGAACGGCGCGGCCTCCGAAGCACTGGGCCACAGCACATGCCAGCCGAAGAACAGGGCGAGATTGAGTATCACGCCCACCACGGCGGCGGTGATGCCGGTCAGCGGCGCGGTGAACTTCAGGTCGCCGTGGGTCGCTTCCACCAGTGGCGCGCCGGCCAGGATGAACAGGAAGGACGGCAGGAAGGTG
>JBAYJH010000123.1:0-12970 GCA_041665185.1 Sterolibacterium sp. | reverse complement strand
TATTCCGGACAATTTTCAAGGCGCGTTGGGAAGGAGGGAATCCCAGCGATTTTGAGTTTGCCTTGCGCGTCTATTCCGGACTGATCGTCTTCACCCTTTTCGCCGAGGTGCTCAATCGCGCGCCGCGGCTAGTTCTCGATCAACCGAACCTGGTCAAGAAAGTCGTCTTCCCGCTGGAAATCCTGCCGTGGATTCCGCCCCTGGCCGGACTCTTCCATCTGCTGCTTAATTTGGCGCTGTTGCTGGTGGCGACCGGCTTGGATCGCGGCGGCCTGCCGCTATCGATCCTGGCCCTGCCCCTGGTGCTTCTGCCCCTGCTGCCTTTGCTACTGGCCATCGGCTGGTTCTTCGGGTCGCTCGGCGTGTTCGTGCGCGATCTCGGCCAGATCATGCCGACGGTATCCAGCCTCCTGATGTTTCTCTCGCCGGTATTCTTTCCGCCGGCATCCCTGCCGGTGGAATGGCGGCCCTGGCTCAACCTCAACCCGCTGACGCTGATCATCGAACAGACGCGGCGGGTGGTATTGGACGGTCTGTGGCCGTTGTGGTCGGACCTGGTCATCTACCTCACGCTGGCGAGCCTGGTGGCCTGGCTGGCCGGGCTATGGTTCCAGGCGACGCGAAAGGGGTTCGCCGATGTCCTCTGATATCGTCATCAGCGCAACGGGGCTGGCCAAGCGCTATGAACTCTACGACTGCCCCTCCGACCGCCTCAAGCAGATGCTGTGGCGCGGACAACGAAAATTCTTCCGCGAGTTCTGGGCGATTCGCGGCATCGATATCGAGGTCCGACAAGGCGAAGTGCTGGGAATAGTCGGCCGCAACGGCGCCGGCAAATCGACCTTGCTACAGTTGATTTGCGGGACGCTGGCGCCGACCGCGGGAACCTTGCGCGTCAATGGCCGCATTGCCCCGCTGCTGGAACTCGGTGCGGGATTCAATCCGGACTTCTCCGGGCGGGAAAATATCTATCTGAACGCCTCGATACTCGGCATGTCGGCCGCCGAAATCGACGCCTGTTGCGAGGAGATAATCGACTTTTCCGGCATCCGCGATTTCATCGACCAGCCGGTCAAAACCTATTCGAGCGGCATGTATGTGCGCCTGGCGTTTTCCATCGCCATCAGCGTGGACCCGGACATCCTGGTGGTGGACGAAGCGCTCTCGGTAGGCGACGGCGAGTTCGCGCGCAAATCCTTCGACCGGATCATCGCCTTGAAGGACGCCGGCAAGACGATCCTGTTCTGCTCGCATTCGACTTATCAGGTCGATGTACTGTGCCAGCGGGCATTGTGGCTGGAACATGGCCAGGCACGCATGCTGGACAGCGCAGCACGGGTGACAGCCGCCTACAATACGGCCCTGGCGGTCGAGTCCGGCGCCGCCGCTCCAGCGGCAGGGACATCGGGCGAAGCTGCGAGCGGGGTGCCCGACGCTGCAATGGCGCCGCCCTCGTCGGGACGTATCGTCGCGGTCCATGGCCAGTGCGGCGACACCTGCGGGACCCACTTGCAGGCCAAGTCGCTGGCGAGCACGCTGGCGGTGACCGTGGACTTCATGATCGACCCGTCGCTGCCGCAGCCATCGGTGGCGTTCGGAATCGAGAACGCGGCAGGCATCACCGTTTCCAGTGTATTCTCGATCGGCCATGCGGACGCCGTGGTGGTGGATGCGCGCGGCAGAGGTCACGCCACCGTGGTTTTTCCGCGCCTCCCGCTAATGAAGGGAGAATACCGATTTTCGGCATTTCTGGTTTGCGAGTTGGGCCTGCATCCTTATGACCTGGCAACGCAATGCCTGACGCTGGAAGTCAGCCAGGATGGGGCGGCGCAAGGAATCGTGGAACTTCCGCACGAATGGCGGACGGCGGCTTGACCTGTCCCCAAGCCATCGCGAGTCGGCGCAGCGGATGGAGATTCACCTGGCCGGAGCCGGGATACAAAGGAGGCGCGCTCAATGGAAGTAATTCGCTTTTGGCAAAACTTGAAGCAGGCGGCAGCACCGGCGAAGAGCATCGCCTCTTCCGGGAGTCCCTTTCGCCTGGCGTTGACCTATTACTCCTCGGACGGAAATGCCATGAACATGCCATTGGCCTGTCTCTCGGCATACGCCAAGCGGGAAATCCCCGACATCGAGGTCCGGCTGTTCCCGATCATCCACGACCATAACGATCCGGCCGACGAACGCTACACCGTGAATGGATTTGTTCAGCAGGTGTCGGCGTTCCGCCCGAACCTGATTGCCGCGTCGTGTATGAGTCCGCATTGGGAGCCGATGCAGCCCTACTTTCAGGCAATTCATTCCCGCCTGCCTGAAATGCCGCTGATAATCGGCGGCTATCAGGCAATCCTCAGCCCGGACGAAACCCTGGCCGCCGATGCGGTCACGCATGTTTGCGTGGGGGACGGCGAGGCGCCGCTGGTCGGGCTGATTCGCAAGTTGATGGACGACTCCGCGGAGGCTATTCCCGGGCTTTGGGAGAAATCGGCGCAGCGCGACGTAGTCAAGTCGGCGCCGGTACTCAGCGAAGATTTGACTGCCCTGCCCTTCCCCGACTACGCGATTTACGAGGACCAGGATGGCAACCTGGGGCCCTGGGTGGTATCGACCTACAGCAAGAAGGGCCTGCCGGTCATGAGCGGGCGGGGATGCCCCTACCGTTGCACCTACTGCAACAACACGGTGATGCTCGAACAGTATCGAGGGCGGGGAAGCTACTTGCGCAAGTACGATCCCGAGCGCCTGGTCGAAGAACTCGCTCGGCTCAGGGACCGTTACGGGGTCAACCTTTTCGAGTTCTGGGACGAATTGTTTCTCTTTGACGTTCGCCATGTGTACCGGCTGCTGGAACTCTACGGCAAGCGCATCGGGCTACCGTTCTCCATCAGCGCGAGGGTGGAGTTTATGGATGAGGAATTCTTCAGGGTCGCCTATGATGCGGGTTGTCGCTGGGTCTCGTTTGGACTGGAAAGCGGGTCGGAAAGCTATCGCAACAGTTTTCTGGGGCGCAAGATGAGTAACGACCAGATACTCGCGGCGGCCGAAAATGCCAGAAAGGTCGGCATCAACCGGCTGACCTTCAACATTGTCGGCATGCCCTTCGAAACCCGCGAAAACATGCTGGAAACCTTGCGCATCAATGAGGCTATCCGCCCTGAATTCTTCGCCTTCTTCCTGTACATGCCGCTGCGCGGAACGCCGCTATACGATCTTGCGGAAGAAAAGGGGCTGCTGCTGCCCGATGCGGCGAGCGATTACCGCCTGGACGACCGCCCCCGGCTTAATCTCAAGGAACATGCGGGTGGGGCCAGCAACGAGGAGCTGGGCGAGGTCGTCGCGAAGATGCGTGACTTCCAGCAGACGAATAATCGCATCGACCTTTATATGAACTGAGTATTTTGGCGTCCGTGTTGTCAAGACAGAAACAGGAAGTCTCCACCGAGTGCCGCTTCGGCACGCGGCGCTTCGTGATTCGCAACATCGGCCCCGACGATGCAGTCGCGGTGTTGACCTTATTCAACACGGTCTTCGAGCAGCAGATACCGTCTGCCTGGTTCGCGTGGAAATACGGGCCAGGCCGGGGCGAGGCGGTCGGCATGTGGGATGAGGAGGGACACCTGGTGGCGCACTACGCCGGCATCCCGCGCCTGCTCGCGTGGCAGGGACAAACGGTGCACGGCTTGCAGATCGGCGACGTCATGGTCACCCCGGACATGCGCGGGATCATGACGCGCAAGGGTCCTTTCCAGCAGGTCTGTAGCCATTTCTTTGCCCAGCGGGTGGGCGCCGACAAGCCTTACCGGATCGCCTTCGGATTTCCCAATCACCGGGCGCTAAAGCTCGGCACCACGCTCGGTTTGTACCGCGATGCGGGTATCATCACGCAATTGCGTTGGCCGGCACGGCGCACCCGCCTGCCGTTGTGGTTGAGCCGGTCTGCGTTGGATGGGCTGGATGCGCCGGACGCGCCGAACACATCCGGCCGGGGTGCCGATCAACAGGTTCAGGCTGTCTGGCAGGCGATGCGGCGGGATTTTCAGGATTTCGTGCTGGGCGTGCGCGACGCCGATTACCTGCGCTGGCGCTTCATCGCTCGACCGGACCGCCAATACCGCCTGTTGATCCTGCGCTGGCGGCTTACCGGCACGCCGCTGTCCATCGTGGTGATGCGGTTTGCGGGAGACGGCGCCGAACTGCTCGACGTGATCGGCCCGCGCAAGGCTTTCCCCGCCGCAGTCAGCGCGGCGCGAGACGAGGCGGCGCGGTTCGGGGCAACTACTCTGAGCGCCTGGGCGAGTCCCGCGGCGGCGGCGGTTTTCCGCAGGGCCGCCGGCGGAGAAATGGAGGAAACGCCGAGCGGGGCTTTCCTGGCCTTGGCACGGCCGGAGGATTATTCCGCCGAAGAAACTGCGGCGACGCGCTGGTGGTGGATGGGCGGCGATACGGACTTCTTGTGAGACGATGAATGTCGAAAATGTCGAAAAGTCAGGCGAAGAGTCGGAAACTGGGTTTTGTCACCTGCGTCAGCGACGCCCAGATCCTGGGTCGCCGCCTGCTGGCCTCGGACTGTCTGAATAGCGGTGCCTACCAGCATGCCCTTTACTTCAACGCCCCTTCAGCGGCGGCGGCTTTCTCGGCCGCTCGGCAACAATTGCTCGCCTGCGAATGGCTGGTGTGGGTGCATCAGGATGTGTTCCTGCCGCCGGGCTGGGATGCCCAATTCATTAGCGGTTTGGACCTGGCGGCGAGGCAATTCCCCCGGCTGGCGGTCGCCGGTGTCTATGGCGTGGCCGGAACAGAGACGGCGGCCAGGCGTGCCGGTCACGTGTTGGACCGCGGCACTCTGTTGTGCGAAAGTGCGACATTGCCCTGTCGGGCGCGCAGCCTGGACGAAATGTTGTTCGCAGTGCGCCTGTCGAGCGGCTTGCAGCTTGACCCGGAACTGGGCTTCGATCTCTACGCCACCGATGTCGCACTCGCCGCGGCCGAGCGCGGCTTGGAGGTTGCGGTGGTGGACGCCTATTGCGAACATTGGTCGGGCACCCACAAGGAGCACGCGACAGAGGAATTCGCGGATAGAGTGGTGCGTAGCGGAAAGCTATTTGAAAGCAAATGGTCGCATCGCCTGCCCATAGAAACCCCCTGTTTTTCGATCAACCGTCCCGGCGATGTGGAGAGGTTTGCGCGACGCATGGTGGATGCCGCATCGTGACATTGCGCGATGCCGTTTGGAGCCTGGCGAGGCTGCTGCATGCGGCCGACTTCGGCGCATTCCTGCCGTTGATCGCGCGCCTGCCGCTCGCCGTGGGTTATCGCCTGTCCTGGCTGAGGGGTAAAGTGAATGGCCGCTTCGGGCGCGACTGGCGATCCCTGGCACTCGGCTGGCGGCATGTCTATCGGCAATCGGCGGTGGGCTTTCGCCGGCTTTACCCCGACCTGGATGACGCGGCGCTGGGCGGCCTGGTGCGCAAGCGCTTCGAGACGGAAAGCCGCGAGGAATTCGAGGGGCAATTGATCGCCGCGGGACGGGTGGCGGAATTGCACTGCGACTCTGCGCCGGAGGAATTCCTGAACGCCTGCCGCCGACGCGAGCGAGGCCTGGTGCTGCTGACGCCACACTTCGACAGCTTCACCCTCGGCATCGTGTTCCTCGGCCAGATGGGGATCAAGGTGAATGCGATATCCTCGGAAGTCACCGCCGACCCGCGCGTCGCGGCGGCGGTGCGCAAGCACTTCCACGACAAATATCGCGGCATGGAACGCTGGATGAACGGCGGTCGTATCCTGGACCAGGAAGCCGGCTTGCGGCCCTTTTACCAGATGCTGAAACACCGGGAATGCCTGGTGGTGCTAGCCGACACCCCGGCCACCGAAGGCGCAGCGAGGATCCAGCCTACCTTCATGGGCAGGCCCCGGGCGCTGGCGGGAGGAGCATTGCGCATGGCGACCCATACGGGGAGCGATCTCGGGGCCTTCACCTGCCGCTACCTCGGACCCGCACACTATCGCCTGGAAGGCGGGCCGATCGGCCTGGCCGCCGAGCATGCCTCCGCCGAATCCGCCTACGGGTTTCTTTCCACGGCGATCGACGCCGACCCCGGACGCTGGTGGGCTGCGGATCTGCTGCCGGCCATGGCCCTCGTCGACACGGAGATGCAAGATGTTTGATGCATTGGTCTTCGGCCATGATGCCCACGCCCTGGCGGAATCCGCGGAATTTGCGCTGGGCCTGCGTGAGTTGACCCGGCGCGTGGCGCCTTTGCGCTGGTGGTTTTCGCTGGCCGGAAAACCCTTGCCGGGGCCGAGCGACTTTCATCCTTGCAGCGCTGCGGAATATTTCCTGGTCATCCTCAACCCGGCCATCCTGGTTTCCGACGGACTGGTGGAAGAACTACAGCAGGTACTCGAGTCCGGCAACGCCGTCACCTGCGCGCTGCCCAGCGACCAGCGCGGATTCGCGGAGGGCGTGAGTCTGGATTATGCGACCCGCCCCGGATTCGACCGCTTCGTCCGGCGTCTTGGGCAAACCCAACCGCGGCTTCCCTACGACGGCCGTGCGCCATGGGCCTATCTGGTGGCAAGAAGCGCGCTGGAAGACCTGCCGGCGGACTCACCGCCCTCCTGGGAAACGCTTCCTGCGTACCTGAAGGACGGCAGCGTGATCGCCCAGCGCGCCTATGTTCATTCCTATGGCGACTACTATCTCAACACCCGTTCGGAAATGCTGGACCTGATTCCCGCCGAAGTTGAGTCGCTGCTGGATGTCGGCGGCGGCGAAGGCGGTTTCGCGCAGGTGTTCATCGCCCAGCGCGGCAGACGCGCAGTCGTCGCGGAACAGAACCCTCGCGCCGCATTGGCGGCTCGCGGCAAGGGCATCGAAGTCCGCGAGGGCAGCTTCGACTCCTGCTCGGCGCTGGCGGAATTCGATTGCGTCTCCTTCCTCGATGTCCTGGAACATATCGCCGATCCGTTGGCGGCCCTACAGCAGGCACGCGCGGCGCTCAGACCCGGCGGCTGGCTGTTGCTGTCGGTGCCCAACGTAGGTCACTGGGCAGTGGTCTGGGATCTGCTGGGAGGCCTGTTCGAATACCAGCCGGTGGGTATTCTGTGCAACACGCACTTGCGCTTCTACTCCCGCTACGGCCTCCGGACTCTCCTGGAGGATTGCGGCTTTCGTGTCGAACGCTGGGACGATGTCGAATCGCCGATCCCGACTACTTTTCAAAGGTTTCTCGACGATCGCCCGGCGCCGGGCGTGGCGATCGACGCCGCCAGCCTCGCAACGAGCAGTTTCAATGTCCTCGCCCGCCGCGATTGATATCGTCATCGTCAACTATCACTGCGCCGAGGACACCCTGGGCGCCGTGGCCGGGCTCGTGCCGTGGCCGCATGGCACGATCTGGGTGGTCGACAACAGCGAGGACGCCGCCGAGGCCCGGTTGCTGACGACCGGGACCAACGGTCATGCCGAAGTCCGCTTGCTGGCGCAGCCGCGCAACATCGGCTTCGGCGGCGGCTGCAATGCCGCTTATGACCTGTCGACGGCCGAGTATCTGTTTCTGCTGAACCCCGATGCGCGCATTGCCGCTGCGGACATTCTCAGAATGGCCGCCACGATGCAGGCCGATCGCCGCTGGGGCGCCCTCGCACCGCGCGTGTTCTGGGATCCGGCACGGCGCTTCCTGCTGCCCTCGGCCTTGCCCATGGACCCATGGTCATTGCTCGGCGTCGCCCTGATCTACCGGATAGGCGCGGTGGCGGCCCTGGCTGCCCGTTATTACCTGGCGCAACAGCGTCGCCAGATGGCCGGCGCACGGGTGTTCTCCACCCGCTTCCTGGTCGGCGCAGCCATGCTGGTGCGAAGAGAGGCCGCGGTTCGCGCCGGCGGTTTGTTCGACCCCGATTACTTCATGTTTTACGAGGACAGCGATTTGTCGCTGCGGCTGCGCCGCGCCGGGTTCCGGCTGGGGATCGAACCCCGCTCGGCGGCGGTGCATGAGTATCGGCACAAGACCTCCAAGATAGCGCTGATGGTCGCTTCCGCCCAGGTCTACTATGCCAAGCGCTTTCCACGCTTTTACCAGGCCAGCGCCCGGCTGTCCCGCGTCGAAACTCTCGCCGGCAAGGGCCTGGGCATAGGCAGCGGCGCGCGGGACTTGGGAAGCATCGACAACCCGGGCGCGCTCCAGGAGAGCCTTGAAGGGCGCGGCATTCTCGCCTTGAGCCCGGCTGCGGCGCTGATGCCGGCCCTGTTCCGGCCACTCGGCGAGACGCCGGTGGCGCTCGATGGCAACGACTGGGAACGTCTGGAAGCGGGCCGCTACTGGCTGTGCTACGGCAGCGTGTCGCCGGACGGGCAAGGTGTCCCACGCTTGCCAGAGGCCGGTCGCTGGGTGACTTTCGTCAAGCCGGGTGTCGCCCGATAACCGGCAGGTTTCATCGTCCAGAGGAACAATCCATGCAGTCCGAACTGCTCCAACAGCTCAAGACTTTTTCCTTTCCTCTCAATGTCTACGCCTATGTGCTGGCGATGGAGCCGGAGGGGCTGCGCTATCTGCACTATGGCTGGTTCGAGGATCGCGCGGAGTCGATCGCCAGCGCGCAGGAACGCTCGACCCGGCAACTCCTGGCCTGGCTGCCGGCGCCGCCGGCGCGGCTCCTCGAAGTCGGCGCCGGCATCGGCACGACCCTCGCCTTGTTGCGCGAGCGCGGCTATGATGTCCTTGGCATTACTCCCGACGAATCCCAGATCAACTTCATGCGCATCCGACATGGCGCAGATTTTCCGGTTCGCCAGGTCCGCCTTGAAGACACCGATACCCCGCCGGGAACGCTGGACTGCATCGTTTTCCAGGAAAGCAGCCAGTACATTGCCCTGGAGCAGGTATTCTCCCGCGCCGCAAACCTGCTGCGGCCCGGCGGCCGGCTGATCCTGTGCGACGAAGTCCTGCTGGGAGAGCCGGAGCCGGGCGAATACCTGCATTCCCTGGCACACCTCAAGTCGGCGGCCGCCGAACGCGGCTTTTCTCTGGTCGAGGAGCGCAACCTGTCGAGTCAGGCGGCCCCCACCACGGATTTTCTGTTGACGGCGACGGCCCGGCATCGCGACGATCTGCTGCGGCTGTTCGACATCAGCGCCGAGCAGATCGATGCCCTGGATGAGTCCAACCGGCAATACCGCCGCAAATACGCCTCGGGCAAGTACGGCTACGTGGCATTGTGTTTCGACGCGACCGTTTAGCGCCGTCGACAGCGCCGTAGTGCAGTCATCGGGCCGCGTATAATAATCTTGATGTCATTACAGGCCCTGTCATGAAGATTGCCGCTGAAGCCGACCTCAATCCGATAGTCGCCGACCCCGGTTCGCTGGCACGGCGGGTGCTGGTGTTCGCCCCCCACCCGGACGACGAAGTGTTCGGCTGCGGCGGCACGCTGGGTTTACTTGCAGCGGCCGGTGCCGACATCACGGTCGTCGTCGTCAGCGACGGCGCACTGGGCGGAAATTCGCCCGGCCTGGTTGAAGGACGCGAGAACGAGTCGCGCGCTGCGGCACAAGTACTGGGTTATCCGCCGCCGACCTTCTGGCGCCTGCCGGATCGCGGGATACGCTATGGCGAAACATTGGTGATCCGGATGCTGGCGGCGATCACCTCGGCCCAGGCCGACCTGGTGTTCGCCCCGGCGATCAGCGAAATCCACCCCGACCACCAGGCGGTGGCCCTGGCCGCGGGCGAGGCGCTGCGGCGCCTGGGCGGAAATACACGGCTGGCCTGGTACGAAATCAGTGCTCCCCTACTGCCCAACACCGTGGTCGACATCGGCGCGGTCGAAGCCCGCAAGCTGGCGGCGATGCAATGTTTTCACTCGCAACTGGTCGAGCAGCCCTATGCCGAGAGGATCGCCGCGCTCAACCGCTATCGCGCTTATCACCTGGGCCCGCGGGCAACGGCGGCAGAGGCTTTCGCCATCAGCGACGCCGCTGGCCTGGCGCAAGGTTGCTCGCCCTTGTTCGATTCGGTACCGGCGCGCCGCCGACGGCTGGGCTTCGCCGCGGATGGCGGCGACATTCCCCTGGTCAGCGTCATCGTCCGCAGCATGGACCGGGCGACCTTGGGCGAGGCGCTCGATTCACTGGCGTTGCAGACCTATGACAATCTGGAAGTCGTGGTGGTCAACGCCAAAGGCGGGCAACATCGCGACCCGGGTGAGCATTGCGGCCGCTTTCCCTTGCGCATCGTCAATCAGGGCGGAACACCCCTTACCCGCCCGCAGGCAGGCAACGCCGGGCTGGATGCGGCACAGGGACAATATCTGTCCCTGCTCGACGACGACGACACCCTGGACCCGGATCACCTCAGCCATCTCGTCGCCGCGCTGCAATCGGAAGCCGGGGCAATCGTGGCCTACGCCGGCGTGCGCTGCATCGACAGAAGCGCTGGCGGACGGACGGTTTCCCGCATCTTCGGCGAGCAGGTCGACAGCACCGCGCAACTGCTGGCCGGCAATTTCATTCCAATTCACGCCCCCTTGTTCCCGCGGCATCTGCTGACGCATGCGCGCTTCGACGAGACCCTGGAAACCTACGAGGACTGGGATTTCTGGCTGCAACTGATGCAGGTCGCGCGCTTTGTTTATGTGAATCGGGTCACCGCCACTTATTTCACCGGCGGCAACTCGGGCGTCTCGCCCCTGGCACCGGATTGGGATGCGGTGCGCCACGCCTACGGGGCGCTGCATGCCAAGTGGATACGCATCGTCCCGCATGAATTCAAGGCGATCTGCGATCTTTACCATAGCGCCAAAGCCGAACTGCTCGCCAGCCGCACGGAAGAAAAGCGCCTGGCCAGATTGGTGCACGAAACGGATGCGCGTCTCGACGCTGCGCTGGCACGCCTGGACGACAACTGGCCCCAGGACGCCCGGGAAAGGATCGCCATCCTGGAGCGGGATCTGGCGGAAATCCGCCGGCAACGGGATATCGCCGAGTTCCAGGTGCAGGACTTGCTGTCGTCGTCTTCCTGGAGCATTACCAGGCCGCTACGCTTGCTGAAGACCGTCGCCAACAGGTTGCTGGGGCGCCGACGGCGGGCGGAGTGAAATGGGCGATTTCACCGAACAAGACAGCGTCGATTCGACTGTCGCCATCCTGCTGTGCTCCATGCATGGCCAGCATTTCATTGCCGAGCAACTCGAATCCATCGCGGCACAGACGCACCGGCACTGGACCGTCTGGGTCTCCGATGACGGCTCGCAGGACGATACACATAAGATCGTCAGTGAATATCTTGGCAAATGGGGCAATTCCAGGATCTCGATTCAGTCCGGGCCGACCCAGGGCTACGCGGCGAATTTCCTGTCGCTGACCCGGCGGGAAGGCATACAGGCGCGCTACTACGCCTTCGCCGACCAGGACGACATCTGGGAGCCCGACAAGCTCGCTCGCGCCATCGCCCGGCTGAACGAGGTCCCGGTCGACATTCCGGCCATGTATTGTTCACGGACCCGCCTGATCGATGAACAAGGCAGGGAGATTGGATTCTCGCCGCTGATACGCAAACAACCGAGCTTTGCCAATGCGCTGGTGCAGAATATCGGCGGCGGCAACACCCTGGTATTCAATGAGGCCACTCGCAGCCTGCTGCGGCTGTTCGGCGAGGGGGTCAGCATCGTGGCCCACGACTGGTTGGCATACCAACTCGTCACCGGCTGCGGCGGCCGGGTATTCTATGACCCCTACCCCAGCGTGCGTTACCGCCAGCATCTGAACAATCAGGTCGGCTCCAACGTCCGCTGGTCGGATAAAATTTCGCGTCTGCGACAGCTGCTGACGGGACGGTTTCGCCGCTGGAACGACATCAACGTCGAGGCGCTGCACAGCCTGCGCGCGCGCCTGACGCCGGAGAACCAGAAGATCCTCGAAGAGTTTCGCAACGCGCGAAACCGTCCGCTGATACCACGGCTGGTGGGCCTAAAACGCTCCGGCGTAAATCGCCAGAGCCTGATCGGCAATCTGGGCCTGGCCTGCGCCGCCATACTCAAAAGAATCTGACGCAACCCGGCCACGAACCCATAAAATGCTCGGAATGAACTCCATCGGCGCAGGATTGAAACCGGCACTGCCATGCAGCTAGACCCCGGAACGGCCCCTCCGATACCTGATACCGCCGTGCGGGTGTCGGTGATCATCCCGCTCTACAACCACGAGAAATATATCGACGCCGCGCTGGATAGCATCTTTGCGCAACGCGTGCGGCCGGACGAAATCATCGTCATCGACGACGGATCGGTCGACGCGTCGGCGGCGAAACTCCGCCGGATATGCCAGGAACATCCCGAGATCATCTTCTGGTCATGGCCTAATCAAGGCGCCCACCACACCCTGAATGCGGCGATTCTGCGGGCGACCGGGGATTTCGTGGCGATCCTGAACTCCGACGATAGCTACCACCCGGGACGTTTGGCCGCCTGTCTTGCCGCAGTCAAGGCCGACCCGAGCATCGACGTGGTGGCGACTGCCATGACGTTTATCGACGACCAGGGCCACGAAGTGGCAAACCCTTGGTACGACAGCGCGCTGGGGTTCTTCAAGCAGGAAGGAAATTTGTCGCTGGGGCTGTTCAATGCGAACTTTCTGGTCACCACTTCAAACCTCTTCATCCGGCGTTCCGTCTTCGACACCATCGGCTACTTTTCGCCCCTGCGCTACGCCCACGACCTGGAGCTTTGCCTGCGACTCATTCTGGGAAGACGGCATATCCATTTCCTGGATCGCCCGCTGTTGTCGTATCGTCTGCACCAGACCAATACGATCGCGGAGAACAAGGCCCGCGAGGATGTCGAACGCGCCGCTGTATTTGCTTTCTTCCTCTTCCGGCTGGAACGCCAGGAGGGTTTGAGCGAGACCTGGCATGCCTGGCTGGAACGTTACATTACGGTCCTGGAGCAGCAGGAACTCCTCAAGTTGGTCGAG
>JBAYJH010000122.1:0-13053 GCA_041665185.1 Sterolibacterium sp. | reverse complement strand
CTTTGCCGGATATGCGCCACGCCCCGGGCGGCGGCGTCATGGACCGCGTCCACGGTGTTGCCGTCGACGCTTTCCACGGGTAGGCCGTGGCCCCGCGCCCATTCGGCGATGGCCTTGTCCGGCATGGTTTCCAGGCGGTGCACGAAGGCCTGCCACTGGTTGTTCTCGCACACGAAGAGGAGGGGCAGTCGCCATTGCACGGCCAGGTTCAGGGCCTCGTGGAAGATGCCCTCGCAGGCGGCGCCGTCGCCGAAGAACACAGCGACGATGCCGCCGGGCCCGCCCTTGCCCATCTTCTGGGCCAGCGCGACGCCGGGGGCCATGGACAGCTCGCCGCCGACGATGGTGGAGGTGAGCACCACGCCCAACTCCTTGGCCGAGATGTGCAGACTGCCGCTGCGGCCGCCGCAATAGCCGCCGACACGGCCCAGCACCTCCGCCATCAGACGGGCCGGATCGGCGCCCCGGGCGATGAGGTGGCCGGCGCTGCGGTGGTTGGTGACGATGCGGTCGCGCGCGTCAAGGGCGGCGACCACGCCCACAGCGCAGGCCTCCTGGCCGACGCTGGTGCAGGTGCCCGGCGCACCAGTCTTTTGCAGTTCCACGAGCTGGTGCTCGTAGGCGCGGATCAGCAGCATGGTTTCCAGGCGGGCCAAGGGTGACAGGGACGTACTGGGTGCTTGCGGCATGGTCGGGTCTCCTCGCGTCCGCTTAACGGCTGGCCTGCTTGGCGGGCGGCAGGTTCTTGGGCACGAACTCGATATAGGGCGTGGCCACGAGCCGGCCGGGAGCGACGGCCACAGGCGCGGGGTCGCCGGCCGGGCCGAGGGAGCGCACGTAGCGGTAGATGGCGATCAAATCCTTGTCCGACATTTCGCGCAGGTTGAACCAGGGCATGGGCGGGCGCATGGGCTGACGAGCGCGGGCGATCCACTGGGCCTCGCCCATCTTGTTCATGTAGAGGCGCAGGTTGACCGGGTAGGTGGTGCCCCAGGGGCCCTGGAAACCTAGGGCGTTGCCGGTGAGCCAGAGGTTATCCGGCACCTTGCCCTCGGTTTCCATATAGCCCGGGGTGTGGCAGTCATTGCAGCCGCCAACCGTGGACAAATACTTGCCGCGTTCGATGATGCGGGCGTCACTGCCGGATGCGGCCGACGCGGGTGACGAAGAGAGGATGAAAAGAGATGACAGGGCCGCGAGGGCGAGAGTGAAAGCTTGCATGGTGGATGACCTCCGATGGAATTGAATGGGGATGGCACGTGCAACACTCATGCTAGGCTTCCGCCAGGAGGCGCGTTGCTAAGTGTTTCCTACGGAATTGCTAAAAAATTAGTAAAGGACGCCGGAACGCTGGCGCGCGGCACACTGGTAAAATGTGCCCGATATTCCTGATCGAGAACTTGGGTTATTGCCGCCATGCCCCGGACGGAAGCTGAACCCCCTCTGTTGGATGCCGCGCAGGCGGCGTTCCTGGCTGGCCCGGTAGCGATCAACGTAGCGTCCCACGACGCCGCACGGGTGCCCTCCGTCGCCCGTGCCTTCGGGTGTCGCGTGTCCGCCGACCTGCGGGAAGTGGTGGTGTTTCTCTCGCAAAAGCGTTCCCAGGGCGTCCTGGACGACTTGGCGGCGGGCGCGCCCATCGCCGCTGTCTTCAGCCGGCCGAAAACCCACGAGACACTCCAGCTCAAGGCGCTGGACGCGCGCATCCGGCGGCTGGCTGAAGGCGACCGGGAGATCATGTTGGCCTGCGGCGCCGCGTTCAGCGCCGAGATCATGGCCCTGGGCTATTCGGAAAGCTTCTCCCGCGCGCTCATGGCGCCGGCCGTCGATGAGGGCATCGGTATCGCCTTCACTCCGGTCGCGGTGTTCGAACAAGCGCCCGGACCCAAGGCGGGCATGCGTCTGGAGCCCAAGCCGTGACACCCACCCTGCGCTCGCTGCGGCGCTGCTTCGAGGGCGCTGTGCCAGCCACCATCGCCACCTGCGCGGCGGACGGCATGCCCAACGTGGCCAAGCTCTCCCACGTGCATTTCGTGGACGACGAGCATGTGGCCCTGTCCTACCAGTTCTTCAACAAGACCCGGGAGAACATCCTGCACAACCACCACGCGACGGTGGAGGTGGTGGACCCGGTGAGCGCCGCCCACTACTGCCTCCGGGTCGAATTCCTGCGTACCGAGACCGCGGGGCCCCTGTTCGAGTACATGAAGGCGCGGCTGGCCGCCATCGCCTCCCACACGGGCATGAGCAAGGTGTTCCGCCTGCTGGGCTCCGACATCTACCGGGTGCTGGAGGTGGAGGCGGTGCCCGGCGACGTGGATGCGGAGTTCCCGTCACGCGCCAACCTGCTCTCGGGCCTGCGCGCCTGCCAGAACGAACTCGCAGGCTGCGCCGAGCTCGCCCGCCTGCTCGACGCGATGCTGGAAGGCCTGGAACGGCACTGGGACATCCGCCATTCCATGTTGCTCATGGCGGACCCGGACGGCAGGCGCCTCTACACCGTAACCAGTCGGGGCTACGCGGAATCCGGCGTGGGTTCCGAGGTGCGCATGGGCGAGGGCATCGTCGGAGTCGCCGCCGGGGGGCGCACGCCCATTCGCATCGGCTACGCGGTCCAGGAATACCGCTATAGTCAGGCCACGCGTCAGCGCTTTGCCGCCAGCGCCGACGGCGACGCCCTGGAAACCGAGATTCCCTTTCCAGGACTGGCCGAAGCCGGCAGCCAGTTGGCGGTGCCCCTGCTCCTGGCCGGCCGCCTGCTGGGGGTGTTGCTGGTGGAAAGCCCCCTGGAGCAGCGCTTCACCTACGAAGACGAGGATGCCCTGGTGGTCCTGGGGGGGCAGTTGGCGATGTGCATCGATATGGTGTCCCGCAACTCGGAATCGCCGGCCGAGCCGGAGGTGCCCGGGGCGGCCGCCGAACCGGCCCGGGGAGCGCCGGTGCTGATCCGCCACTTTCCCGCCGACCACAGCGTATTTGTGGACAACGACTACCTGATCAAGGGTGTCGCCGGCGCCATTTTCTGGAAGCTGCTGCGCGAGCACACCGAGGCCGGCCGGGCCGAATTTACCAACCGGGAACTGCGCCTGGACGCCTCCCTCGGCCTGCCGGACATCACCGACAACCTGGATGCCCGGCTGATCCTGCTGCAACGCCGGCTCGCCGAACGTTGTTCCTTCATCGCCATCGAGAAGACCGGGCGCGGCCGCTTCCGCCTCAAGGTGGGCCGGCCGCTGCAACTGAGCTTAGCTGCGGCCTTATGACGTATTGGCGGCGCTGTTTTTTTCGCAGGTCCGGTGGAGTGATGGGTTGGACGCATAGCGATCATACCGGGCGAAAGCGCAAGGCAATGCGAGCGCCCATCAGGTTGATGCACAGGCCCGCAATAATTAGAACTGCCGCGGAGATCTTCCATGGGTAAAGCGGCTCATCCAGGACGAGCGTTGAACTTGCAAACCCGAACACCGGCACCAGCAGCGTAAACGGTGCCACTGTCGCGGCGGGATAGTGGCTCAAGAGCCAACTCCACGCAGCAAAACCCAGCAGGGTTACCGGATAGACAATATAGCCGACCGCACCGATGGTGAGCCATGAAAGGTGCGAAACGGTCTCAAGATTCCAGCTGCCTGGCTCAAGAAAAAACGACAGGAGCAAAAGCGGCGGCCACGCGACCAGGCTTCCCCAAACCACCAGCGCCAGCATATCGACCTTGCCGAGCTTCTTGGAAATCAGGTTGCCAACTCCCCACGAAGCAGCGGCAGCGATGATTAACAGCAAGCCAAGCGCCGAGATATCACCGCCAAGATTAGTCGCAACCAGGCCGAGCCCGGCAAACGAAGTGATAGCGCCGATGATTTGCCAGGCGGATGGTTGTTCACCGAGAAAGGCGACCGCGAGGATGATTGTGAAGAAGACATGGACTTGCAGCACCAACGATGCCAAGCCGGCGGTCGCGCCCGCGTGCATGCCGGAAAACAGCAATGCGAACTGGACTGTAAACATCACTAGCCCGAAGCCAGCGACTTTACGAAAAGGAATCGCCGGGCGTTTGATGAAAAAGACTGCCGGGAAGGCGGCCAGGAAAAATCGGAGTGCGCAAAGCAGGATGGGGGGCAGCTCTTTAAGCCCAACCTTGATGACAACAAAGTTGAAACCCCAAATGGCAACGACCAGAAGTGCAAGTGCAAGGTGGCGCGGATGCATTGATACTCCTATAGCACACGAATCGAATTCACCGGCCTGCGCGGCTTTTCGCGCAGGCCGGTGAAATAATGGATTGGCCGACACGGCGGCACCAGCTAGGCCCATTTGGAGAGCGCTCTTTCCACTCTCGCGGCGAAGCGCTTAATCTGTGTGTCCTCCAAACGCTCGCTTTTGTAAAGCGACAGCATTTCAAAATGACAGGCCGATGCGCAGGTGCCAAGAATTGCCGTTTTCAGAATGCGCTTCACGGGTTGGCGCATTACGATCCGGTCCACCCACCATGGCGAACCCAGCGACGTAATCACAAGTACCTTTCGCAGGCCGTGCAATCTGGGTTTGATTAGACCGAGATCGTTCGCGTGATCGTAGGCGATGCCCGGCCCCCACGTTCGATCAAACCAGCCCTTGAGAATAGCGGGAAAGCCGAACCACCAAGTCGGAAAGCAAAGCACGAGTGCTTCGGCTGAAAGCAGGCGATCAATCTCGGGCTGGACTGCGGAGGACTCGTAGGACCGCCCGTAGTAGCTCGCTCTTTCCTCAACTGTAAGGGCGGCGGCAAACTCGTTGCGGTAAAGATCCTCGATGACCACCTGGTGCCCTGCGGCAACAAGCAATTCAATCGCGCTCGCGGCCAACGAGTTGCAAAGGCTTTCGCGCAATGGATGGGCGATGACAACCAGGCACTTCACGGGATAGGTCTCCTCTTCGGGCGCGGCAGGCATCCGGGCAGCCGGGCCCCCGGAGAAAACAACGCCATATGCTCATTTCTTTGACAGAAAATACGCAACCAACGCGTTCGCATGCCCATGGCCAATTTTGTGCTCCTCTTTGAGTAGGGCCACATATTCCATGTGTTTGCGCTGACCAGACCCTTTGAGAATTTCAAGCCAATGAGATATTGGTTGCCCGTAATTCCTTTCGATCGAAGGAAAGTACGACGCTGGTCCGCCGACCTTCTTTTCTGTTGGCATATGCGCTCCAATTCCAGGGACAAACAAAGTTTTTCCATGTGCCGCAGGCGGGACTCTATTTGTCCGGCCCATGCTGCGTAAGCATTTGCGACGACGCCCAACGAAGTGGAAGTCATCGGAGCAGCGCGGCCTTATTGCGCAGCGTCCGGTTGACTGCCGGGCTGGGCACCCTTTCGCCGCTTGGAGCTAGCGGGGACAAGTTCGATCTTGAGCGTGCAGCCAACAGCGGCGGCGTACTTTTTCAGTGACGCCATCGAGGGGGTATGCTTTCCGGTCGATTCCAGGCGAGAGATTGCACTCTTGGTGGTACCCATGCGGCCAGCAACCGCCTCTTGGGTAAGACCGGCGCGAGCACGAGCGGTCAGCATTTCATGAGCGAGCGCGTATTCGACGTCAAGGGCTTCATATGCCTCCCTCAAGCCGTGACGCTTGGATGGTTTTTCCAGGAGATCCTTGTGGTCATGGCGCATAGGTTTGAATTTCAGATCAGTCATTGTGAATCTCCTTCAATCGCTTTCGGGCGAGCTTGATTGCGAGAACATCGACAGGCCAAGACTCGATCTCGGCCAGCACCCGCGCATGGAAATACTCAACAGAAAACGCCGTGCATGAAGGTTAGCAATAATGCGAACATTGGTCAATGCCAAAACTCGCTCACCCTGGGCGGCAGTCGGTGCTACACCGGGCTTCCGAACGGTTGCTCACCGAGGTGTTCACGTGGCCCTCGGGTAGCCGCGTTCTTCCAGGTCGCGCCGGTCTTCCTCGAGCGCAATGGCGAGATCTCGCTTCAACCCGACGCGGAGTAGTGGTGCGAGGAGGATAAGAAGGCCACGGACGGGCAACTCGACTGTGGTTCGCACCAGCGTACTGCCCGTATCCACGGACTCGAACTTCTGGCTTATCAGAAGCCCCGCATTCGATCCGGAGAGGCTACGCAGCGTCGAGCTGCCGTCGGCGCCGCATAGAACCTCTATCTCATCTTCCTGACGCATGCCTAAGACCCGCCTGCGCCCGGTAAACCGACATCCGCCCTCTTGCGGACGCACGTTGCTGACGTCGAGATCGGCGTGGACGTGAGTAGACGCGTGGTGTTGCATGTCGACGAACTGCGACTGAACCACCGCGATAGGTCGCGCGATCAACTTCTCGCTCTGTACTGTTACTACTGCCATGTTCTCCTCCTGATTCACTGCTGCATGACGGCGACAACGGGCCGCAACTTTGATTCCGCCCTTGTAGTAGAGTCGGGCAACACGGTTACAAGGCAGCGATAAATTCGTCTGGCGATCCGTCGGCCTGACGCAAGACATCTGCCAGGGTGCCAACTTTGACTTCATTGTGCAGAGGAACGACACAACCTTTGGAACCACGGCGCATGATGACGTGGCTTCCGGCTTGACGGAGTTTCTCGAAACCAAGATCTGTCTCGCCCGCCAGTGAGCTGTCCTTCAACTTAGCGAACCGGCTCCGGCATTTCACGTTGGAGGTGCAGCAACAATAACCCGGGAACTTCACATTGCCGTTCCTGCGACTGTCCAAGATGAATCTTAGCCCAAGCTTGTTCGTAGTCCTGCATCAAGAATAGTACTTGCGCCCATTTTGCGTATGTGCAGCAACCATTGTCAATGTTGATGTCTTTCGACTTTCGGAACAGGCCGTTCGCCCGGCTCAAGTAGCCCTTAGTACTTTCTCCATCCACACCTTGTTGTTGCGCGGCTACCAAGAGCGCGGATCCATAATCGCAATAGAAGCGAGACACCTCCCGCGCGGGAAGGCTTCCTTCCTCGGCATTCATTAGATTCGCCCTTTCAAACATCGCCAACGCCATGTCGAACTTCTGCATCGCGCCGTATGCGGCGGCGAAGCCCCAGTGAACATGAACGCTCTCCTGATCGTGAAGCCATGCCTGGTTGAATCGCCTCATCGCAGATATGGGATCGCCCTTTCGGAGGAATTGCCAGCCTAACTGAACAACACCCATCACAACGACGTTCCTATCCCCCTTGGTCTTGTCGAGCGTCTCCCGGATGAACTTCTCATCGGCAGTTGCGCGCGACACGGTCCGGCGCCTCGCATAGTCCGCCATGCTGCTTGCGCCGTACATGGCATCGGTGTCTGACAGCGACTCGCGCGGTGCCGTGGAATTGCTGTCTCTGGTGAGGCCCTCCCCCGATGCGAGAGCGGGTGTGGAATGCGCTGCCGACACGGCCAGCATAACGAAGAGCGTTAGTGTCTGGGCAAGCTCGGCAAGCATACGGGGCGGGCATTGCATTGAATCTTTAGTGAACACCCTCATGAGCTTGCTACCCTCCGGCAAGTTGAATGCAGGCCCAGCGTGAAGGTAACCGGCCTTGCGCGGCTTTTCGCGCAAGGTCCGTGTTGACCACCATGTAGCCCGCCTCGTCATCATTGCCGGGTCTCCAGCAATGTGCGGTCAATGCGATTCAGGAATTTAGTTGAATTGAATTCTGTGCTGTTTGCTAGCACTACCGAGGCAATACCTTTTGTAGGATAAATGCGCATCTCGGAATGAAAGCCACCACCACCGCCTTCCTTGAAAAAATAGGCAGCCCCGTTTGTTACGCCGATGTGCCACCCTAGCGTCATCGGGATGGGTCGACCGGCGCCATCTGTCTGCCGAGTCTCCAACAGGTGTTTGGTTTCCAGCCCGAACAGCACAGACTCGGCTCGCAACTGGTCTTGGAGGAATCGGCTGAAGCCACGTGCCGTGCCGATCAGCCCACCGAAAGCTGGCCCATTGAGGTAATGACTTTTCAGCCGTAGCCAGTTTCCTTCGTAATTGCCCAGAAACTTGCTGTCGATAACGAATCCTTTCACCAAATTCATCAATGAGTATTTCGCAAGATAACCTTGGGCGTGGCGGGACTCGTCGGGGATGACAAAATCCATCTCTTGCGCCGAGAGTCGCAGCGGCTGGAGGATATTTCCCCGGATATAGGTTGGATATGATTGGCCAGATACCTGCTCGATTACCTTGCCGAGAAGCCAGTATCCAATATTGGAGTAGGAAAACTTGCGGCCCGGCTCAAACGCAAGATCAGGGTGCTCGCGAAGAACCGTAGCAATCGCCTCAGCCTCATTAAAACTCGAATCCACCTCTGCCAAATGCACCCACCGAAGGGGAATTGGATTTGGAACGCCGGACGTGTGATTGAGCATCTGACGCAGTGTGATGCCGTGACCGTGGTACGCGGCATTCGGGAGATAGCGATCAATTACGTCGTCTAGGCTCAGTTTCCTCTGCTCTGCCAACTGCAAAATCGCGACAGCGGTAAAGGTCTTGGTCATCGAGTACGCCATCAGAGTAGTGTCGAGTGTCATCGCCTTCTGACCTTGGATGTCAGCCCAGCCACCGGCATACTCGAAGAGTACCCGGTCAGCAGTTACGGCGATGTATTGCAGACCGGGAACCTCCGTCTGAACGTACTGATTCAGGTCGGCTATCGCGTCGTCCTTTGCATGAACGTCGTCAATCATCGTTGCTCCCTGCACCATAGCAATGAAAGGGATTAGCAGCAGCTTTGGAATTCGCATGGTCGTCGAGCTTGCGGGCTAACGTCTGACACTCCCGGCGCAAGCGGCTTTATCGCTTGCGTCCGGGTTGGAAATCGAAATCATCGGGGTGGAAGCGTTTCGAATTGGGGTAGTGAGTCGGTGATTTCGTACCACGGCGCCTTGCTTCCAACGTAAACGTGAAACTTGGCTTTTACTCCCGGATCGTCGTCGAGTGCACCAAGAGGTAGTCCGTAGACTTCCGGGTGCTGGTCGAATTTTGAATGAATCGGGGAGCCACACCTCTTGCAGAACCCGCGATGATTGCCGGGTGACGACTCGAAGTAAGTAATCATCTCAGCGCCACAGACGAACCTGAAGTCACTGGCGTTGACGCGAGCACGAGTACGGAACGCAGAACCCTGAGCTTTCCTGCACATAGAGCAATGGCAGTTCAGTGCTCCAGAGAGCTTTCCATGAATTTCATATCTCACTGCTCCACAGAGGCAACTTCCTCTAAGCATAGTGATCCCCGACGTTCAGGGTGACCGGCGCTGCGCGGCTTCATCGCGCAGCGTCCAGAGAGCAAAGCGAACGGGGTCGACCACCGGGTTGGGCGTCATGCACTCGTCCTCTGGACTGGCGTCAAAAGGTTTGCATCTCTGGCAAGTAGCCACTTGCCGCCGACGCGCCGTAAGACGGTAAGCGTATGTCCTGCGCGTTCCAATGGCTGTTCCGCCCCTGGAGGCGTGACGGTCACGGAAAGTTTGGACCACAAATAAGCCAAGTCACCCGAGACCTGAATTTCCTGGATATCGGTAGCGCCCTCGAATTTGGGCCGAGGGCTGCCATGGGGAACCTGAGAAAGGACAGCGAACTCCGCTTTGCTCATGGGAGGGCGGCCAGGTACGAGAAACACGACGTCCTCCGTCATGAGACTAAGCACCGTGTCCATGTCGCCGGCCTTGGTAGCGGATTGCCATGTTTGAACTAGCTCACGGATCTGTTCTTCGTCGCTCAACATGCTGACCTCCTGATGTGATGTGACGCCTAGCGAGGTCACCGGCGCTACGCGGCCTTATCGCGCGGCGTCCGTGCGGACTGCTGGGTTGGGGCTTGGCCATCGACATAAGCGTCAAGAAGCCGACGAATCATGCGCTGGTATTGAGTGTGATGCTTTGTAGCCTCGGACTTGAAGAACTCGATACTCTTCTTGCTAAGAGCCAGAGTTACCTTCACGCCTTCTTCACGAAATGCCAATTCGGCCGGCGAAGGGAGGAAGTCGGGAACCACCTGAACCTTGCCGAGGGATTCATCGGTGTATTTGATTTTAGTTTCGGCGTAACGCCGGCTTGCGCCGGCATTAGCCTTCACTGAAACTTCGCTACGCTGCGTTTTCGCGCTCATAGATCGCCTTTCCTTTGCGCCAATAGCCGGCGCCGATGATTCGAATAGCCGAAGCGCGGCAAGTGAAGCGCTGCGCGGCTTTATCGCGCAGCGTCCCCCGCACCGCCGGGTTGGGCAACGCGGTTTGAGATAGTTGCATGTGTGGCCAAGTGTTTCCAGGCTCATTCGCCACGCCCCACAATTATTGCTACTTTCCCTTTTGCATGTCCTTCTTCGACGTAGCGGATCGCCTCGGGTACCTCGCTCAGCGGGTAGCGCCTATCGATAACGGGCTTTATCTTGCCGGATTCCAGAAGCTCCTTGATGAACAGCAAATCCTTCTGGTTTGGCGTAGAGGTCAGTGCCCCCATTTTTCGCTTCCCAATCAGGGAAATCCAAGGCCCCAGCAGCAGGGCTTGAAATAGCTGCCCAGTGCTGCCCCCTGCCATGACATATGTCCCCTTGGAGGTTAAGACTCGCTTGTAATCGAAGATCGAGCGATTCCCGTTCACCGCAAGGATCAGCTCGTATTGCCGCCCGCTTCTGGTGAAATCCTCCTGCGTGTAGTCAATCACCTGGTCAGCGCCGAGCGAGCGCGCCAAATCAACCTTTCCCGTGCTACACACGGCGGTAACTTCAGCCCCGAAATACTTGGCAAGCTGCACCGCAAACGTGCCGACACCACCGGAAGCGCCGTTGATCAAGACCCTTTGCCCCGGCTGTATCTGCCCCTTGTCGCGCAGACCATGCAAAGCGGTGAGTGCCGCCAACGGCACAGCCGCCGCCTCGTCAAAGGAAATATTGGCCGGCTTCAAAACCAACTCACTTTCGCGGGCGCATTTATATTCGGCAAAACCGCCAAAACCACTTGCGAATACATCCCCGAACACCTCATCACCCGGTTGAAACTGGCGGACATTCTTGCCCACCGCCTCAACCCGCCCGGCGATGTCGGCACCGAGTGTCTGGAATTTTGTCGGCTTCAACAGCCCGGCGTACAAGCGAACCAGAAATGGATCAGCCCTCAGCATTCGCCAGTCAGCAGCATTCACGGATGCCGCATGGACTCTGACCAATACTTCGTTGTCCTTGGGCGATGGCTTTTCAACGTCTTTCAAGTGAAGAACATCGGTCGGCCCATAGGATTCATAGACGATTGCCTTCACGCGATATTTCCCCTGCGGTTGTTTTCGTTCGCGGTGTCTTGCGTTGCCCAACGTGGAGTTGAAACGCCTCCGCGGCCTTTCGCGCAGGTCGCCTCGAACGAGAGGTTATCCCGCGACGCGAGGCGGCTGCTAGAAGTGAAGGTCGACATAAAAGAGAGGGATGCCTTCCTTCTTCATGCGTTGAAGTGTCCAAGCCGCATAAGTGATCAATGCTGCCGAGAAAAGATGTGGATTTCCACCGGCCTGTTCAAAGTAGTCAATGTCATTGCCGGTGTAACCGTCTCTGCCGACAATGCGTGTGTAGTAGGTGTATGTATGGCGCAGGTTCGATAGGACGGCGGTACCCAGCACCGCTTGGGCGTAGGGCGAATGGTGGAGACTGCGCCTTTGGAGCACAAATTCACCAGCAAGGCTAGAAGCCAGTAATCCAGACACGGCGTTAATCTGACGCTGTCCAGGCGAGAGGGGAGTTTGGAGTTGTGCAGTTGTCAGGCCACCGAGAATCTTGCCTTTCGGCGGTACCTCGATAGTTATGGCGGTGGCCCCGAATGCCTTGAAAGCAAGTGCGTGGCCAAACTCGTGGATGTAGATACTGCTGTAAGTCCCACCTACGGTCTGCAGTGCGTTAGTGATGTCACGTTCAAGCGCTTGAGCGCGAAGAGGCAGAAGTGCAAGAGCAAAGAGAAGGGCGCGCATCAGGAACGAAGCGTTCGCTTTCACTTAGTGAACGGTGACAATAATTGGATCGCTGCGGGTAACAATTATGGTGTGCTCAAATTGTGCGGAAAGATTTCCCGGCATTCCGACAAGCGTCCAACCGTCACCGGAATCGGAAACGGTTCTGCTTTTTGTGGAGAGAAACGGCTCGATGGCGATGACCATGCCTTCTTTGAGAACGCGTTGGTCGCGTGGGTCACAATACCCAAGGATATGTTCGGGGTCTTCGTGGATCGCTCTACCTACGCCATGGCCACCGAGGTTCTGGATAACCCTAAGCTGGTGGGTGTTTGCGATACGTTGAATGGCGTTGCCAATCCGATTGATCGGTTGCCCGGCCCGAGCGGCCTTGATCGCCGCCGACAAAGCAGAACGCGTGGCGTGACAGAGCTTCGTCTTTAATGGGGTACTTGGAGGGACAACCGTTGTGCCACCGGTATCCGCGAAATAGCCGTTCAACTCGGCAGAAACATCGACATTTACCAGATCGCCTGCCTCTATGACGCGGCTCCCTGGTACACCGTGCGCCGCTTGTTCATTAACGCTGATGCAGGTTGCCCCGGGAAATCCGTAGGCGAGTTGAGGTGCAGAGCGGGCTCCAAACTCGGAAAGCAGTCTCTCTCCGATGGCATCCAGTTCTCCGGTTGTCATACCCGGCTCAATGGCGTCGAGCATCTCGTGAAGGACAAACGACACGATTCGACCAACGCGCTGTAGCGCCGCAATGTCGGACTGAGATTCAATGGTCATGGTAGGTTCCCGTGAAAGCTAACGAGGCTGTAGAAAAAGTGGTTGAGGGGTCATGGCGGATGATTTTCGGGGGTCAGTTGACCATTCCCAGCTCGGAGATCGTCGAATACAGGACGTTTTGAGAGGCCGATTTTTAGTCGCGGGCATGGCGTTTTTCAAAGTTGAGTTTTTCTACAGCTTCAACGTCCGAGGTGAGGGTCGCGACGCGGCTTCATCGCGGCGCGTCCCCTCGACTGTAGGGTTGGACGAAGCCGCTACGCGGAGAAATCGCAAGTGGTGGCCACACGACGTAATCTTCACGAACACTCCGACGCAGATGTTGGAGTGATTTTGCAACCATTCGTGAG
>JBAYJH010000121.1:0-13103 GCA_041665185.1 Sterolibacterium sp. | reverse complement strand
GCGTGCAGTCCGGAGATGCGCAGATACTCGACGGGCGCCGCGGGCAAGCTCACGCGTGGGCCCCCTGCGATTCCGGTTCGGCGCTGCCCATGTAAGCCTCGATCACCAGCGGGTCCCTGGCCACCTCGGCATACGGCCCCTCGGCCAGCACCGCGCCGCGCGCCAGCACCGTCAGGGTGTCGGAAATGCCCGCCACGACCTTCATATTGTGCTCGACCATCAGGATGGTGCGGTTGGCCGACACTTTCTTGATGAGCTGCATGACATGATCCACATCCTCATGTCCCATGCCCTGCGTCGGCTCGTCGAGCAGCATCAGTTCAGGCTCCAACGCCAGGGTGGTGGCGATCTCCAGCGCGCGCTTGCGGCCATAGGGCAATTCGACGGCGACTACCTTCACGTGGCTATCCAGCCCCACCTCGGCCAGCAATTCGGTGGCGCGGGCGTCCAGACCCGAGAGCGACTTGTCGGAACGCCAGAAATGAAATGAGTCGCCAAGCCGTCGCTGCAAGGCAATACGCACGTTTTCCAGCACCGTCAAATGCGGAAATACCGCGGAAATCTGGAAGGAACGAACCACGCCGCGGCGGGCGATCTGTGCCGGCTGGTCGTGGGTGATGTCGATGCCGTTGAAATGAATCGTGCCGCGCGTCGGCTCGAGGAATTTGGTCAGCAGGTTGAAGCAGGTGGTCTTGCCCGCGCCATTGGGACCGATCAACGCATGGATATGACCGCGCCTGACCTTCAGGCTGACGTCATTGACGGCGACGAAGCCCTTGAACTCCTTGACGAGCTTGTGGGTCTCGAGAATGTAATCGTCCGCCATGTCACCCGATAGTTATTATTGATGTATGAATATTCAGCAAATCATAGCATAGCCACTCCGCCGGCAGTTTCAACGGCCGCCAAACGTCGCAGCGACATGCACACCCTGGAAGCTCAAACATTGGCGGCACGTCCTTCCCAATACGGCGCCCGCAATTCGCGCTTGAGAATCTTACCGGCGGCGTTGCGAGGAAAGGAGTCCACGATCAAGACCTTGGCCACTCGCTGATAGCGCGCGCCGACCCGTTCGTTGATCCAGGTCTTGAGCGTTTCGGGATCGATACTTTCCCCTCGCTTGACGGTTACGGCGGCGATGGGAGTCTCACCCCACTTGGGATCGGGTATGCCGAACACCACGGCTTCCAGCACCGCCGGATGGGCGGAAATCACTTCTTCGACATCGCGCGGATAAACCTTCACGCCACCGGAATCGATCATGTCCTTCTTGCGGTCAACCAGATACAGATAGCCTTCCTCGTCGATATGACCCAGGTCTCCCGTGTACAGCCAGCCGTCCTGCAAGGCCTCGTCCGTCAGGTCTGGCCGCCGGTAATAGCCGGGCATCAGGATCGGTCCCCGGCCAAGGATCTCGCCCACCTCCCCCGGCGCGGCTTCGCGCCCGTTCTCGGCCAGGATGCGCATGTCGAACAAGGGCGGCGGCACCCCCACCGAACCGCGCTTTCTCAGCGCATCGCGCCGGTCGAGTATGGTCACGAAGCCTTCGGTGAGGCCGTACAACTCGTGGAATCGGTCGGGCAGCAAGTCCTCCAGGGCATCCTTGCAGACCACCGGCAATGGCGCGCCGAGCGAAAGCAGAACTTCCAGCGAGGCAAGCTTCGCCGGATCGAAATTCGGCGCGTTCAGCACCGCGATGATCTGGGAGGGAACCAGCATGGTATGGGTCACCCGTTCCCGTGCCACCGTTTCGATCAGGGCCACCGGGTCGAACTGGCGGTGCAACACGTAAGCGGCGCCTTGCATCAGGCAGGGCATCAAGGTCACGAATGCGCCGTTGAAAATAATCGCGCCGGTATGCAGCACCACCGACTCCGGTTTCAGCCTCCAGGCATTGGCGAACAGGGTGCCGTAATGCGCGCGGATCCGCTGGGTATGGATGATCCCCTTGGGCATACCCGTCGTGCCGCTTGTATACATGATGTTGTAGACGTCGTCCGGCTTGATCTCGGTCACCGGCGCGGACGGCGGTCTCCCGGCGACGAATTGCGAGTAACCACAGCCATCCTCGGCAGCCGCGTCGGTCAGGACGCACAAGGCGGAACTCGGAACGAGTGAAGCGGCGGCCTGGAACAGTTCCAGCGTCGCCCGGCACGCAAAGACTATCTTGGGGTCCGCATCGCCCAGCAGGGATGCCAGACCGGGCGGCAACAGCAAGGGCGAAAGCGGAACGACCACGATCCCGGTCTTGGCGCAGGCCCAATAGATTTCCACGAGTTCCATGCAATTCGGCAGGACGGTGACGACCCGGTCGCCCTTGCCGAGTCCGGCGTCGAGCATGGCATGGGCTAGGCAATTTACGCGCACGTCCAATTCGGCATAGCTCACCCGCTGATCCTCGAAGACCAGTGCCGTATGCCGCGGTGCATACCTGGCATGATGCCCGAGCAATCCGGAGATCTTCATAGCGCCTTGCTCCCCCTGCGAATCTCGCTCGCCGATGGCGACTGCTTATATTCATACCGCTGGTCTTATCGGGGGAAATGTGTTCCCGCCGTCGCCGCGTTTGGAGCAGGTGTCGACTCGATGTCCCAGTATGCAACCAACAAACTTGCACAGGAACTGGTATTTTTGCCATACTCATAGGCAAAAATGCACAGTAGGGAAAAATGGCTAAGTATCCTGAGTGGAGCGATCTGCGTTATTTCCTGGAACTGGCGAGAACCGGAAAGCTGTCCGCCGCGGCTCAGCGGATCGGGGTGGAACACACCACGGTGGCGCGCCGCCTCGGCCGTCTCGAGGAATTGCTGGGAACTTCGTTGTTCGACCATCGCCGTGACGGCTACTCGCTCACCGAGGCCGGGCAAGCTTTGTTGCCTCACGCCGAAGCCATGGAAAGCGCGCTGCTCGGCGCCATCGCGGAATCCGGCGCCAAGGTGGGCGGCGCCATCGGCTCGGTTCGCGTCGGCACCCCGGAAGCCTTCGGAATCTGCCTCCTGGCACCGCGGCTGGCGAAACTGTATGCCGAACATCCCGACCTACAGGTCGAACTGATGGCCCTGCCGAGATTTCCCAGTCTCGCCGCGCGCGAAGTGGATCTGCTGGTGACGCTTGACCCGCCGCGCAGCGGGCGTTACGTGGTGGCCCGTTACAGCGAACTGAATTACCATCTCTACGGATCCCGAGCCTATCTCGCCAAACGCAAACCCATCAGGGAACTCAGGGATCTCGCCGGCCATGATTTCGTCGACTATGTCCAGGACCAGCTACTCAGCGACGATCTGCGCTATCTCGATGAACTGACCGCGCAACCGCGCCGTCGTTTTACCAGCACCAGCATCCTCGCCCAACGCGAGGCAATCGCCTCCGGCATGGGCCTGGCGATGATGACTCCATACGTTGTCAGGGGCCGCAAGGATCTGGTGCGCATACTCCCCGGCAAGGCCCAGGTCACGCGTACCCTGTGGCTGGCAACGCCGGCGGATTTGTTCCGCCTGCGCCGAATCCGCGTGGTCTGGGACTTCCTGCGCCGGATCGCCGAAGAAGAGCCCGAACAACTGGTGGCTGGCTCGGGCTAGCGCCCCTTCCACTCCGGCTTGCGCTTCTGCATGAAAGCGTCGATGCCTTCGCCGGCATCGGCGGCCATCATGTTGCAGGCCATGGTTTCCGACGCCAGCTGATACGCGCCCTGCAATCCCATTTCCAACTGTTTGTAGAACATCCTCTTGCCCATGGATACGGCCAGCGACGACTTGGCGCAGATCGAGTCGGTGAGTTTCTTCACTTCGGCGTCGAGCTGGTCGGGGGGCACCACGCGGTTCACCAGGCCGCGCCGTTGCGCCTCGGCGGCCTCGATGAATTCGCCGGTGAGCAGCATCTCCATGGCCTGCTTGCGCCCCATGTTGCGTGACAGCGCCACGGCGGGGGTGGAACAGAACAGGCCGACGTTGATCCCCGAGACGGCAAAGCGGGCGACATCCGCCGCCACCGCCAGATCGCAGGCCGCCACCAACTGGCAGCCAGCCGCCGTGGCGATGCCATGCACGCGGGCGATCACCGGCTGCGGTATTTCGCCGATGGTGGTCATCACCTTGCCGCACTGGCGGAACAACTGCTGCATGTATTCCTTGCTGTGGTTGGCGCGCATCTGCTTGAGGTCGTGGCCGGAACAGAAAGCCTTGCCGGCGCCGGCGATCACCACCACGCGCACCGATGGATCGGCGCCAATGGCGTCCAGGGCTGCTTGCAGCTCGCCCAGCAATTCCTCGGAGAGCGAATTGTACTGGCCCGGCCGGTTCAGGGTCAGCGTCGTCACCCCGGTGTCATCCTGCCGCAGCAGTATCGGTTGATTCTCGGATTGAAGTACGGCACTCATGGCGATCTCCTTATTCGATAGCTGAAGCAGACTTGGCCCGCGCGCGCAGGACGAATTTCTGGATCTTGCCGGTCGAGGTTTTCGGCAAGGCCTCAAAAATGAATTTCTTCGGCACCTTGAAATGCGCCATGCGCTCGCGGCAGAAATCGCGCAACTCCTCGGCGCTGACGCTGGCGCCCTCCTTCACCTCGATGAAGGCGCACGGCACTTCGCCCCATTTCGGGTCCGGCGTGGCGACCACCGCCGCCGCCATCACCGCCGGATGGCGATACAGCGTGTCCTCGACTTCCACCGAGGAAATATTCTCGCCGCCGGAAATGATCACGTCCTTGGAGCGGTCCTTGATCTTGACGTAACCGTCGGGCTGCATCACCGCCAGGTCGCCGGTGTGGTACCAGCCGCCGGCGAAGGATTCCTCGGTCGCCTGGGGATTCTTCAGGTAGCCCTTCATGACGATGTTGCCGCGGAACATGATCTCACCCATGGTCTCGCCGTCCCATGGGACCGGCTGCATGGTTAGAGAGTCCATCACCGTGACGCCTTCCTGCATGTGATAGCGGACTCCCTGGCGGCCATTGCGCTCGGTGCGCTGATCGATGCTCAGACTATCCCACTCGACGTGCTTGGCGCACACCGCCGCCGGGCCGTAGGTCTCGGTCAGGCCATAGACGTGGGTGATGTCGAAACCGATGGTCTCCATGCCTTCGATGACGGAAGCCGGCGGCGGCGCCGCCGCCACCAGCGCGCTGACCTTGTGGTCGATGCCGGCGCGCATTGCCGCCGGCGCGTTGACCAGCAGCGAATGCACGATGGGCGCACCACAATAGTGGCTGACCTTGTGCTCGCGGATGGCATCGAGGATCAGCTTGGCATCGACCCGCCGCAGGCAGACGTTGGTGCCGGAATTGGCCGCCATCGTCCAGGGGAAGCACCAGCCGTTGCAATGGAACATCGGCAGCGTCCACAAGTAGACGGACTGCGGCGGCATGCCCCAGGAAACGATGTTGGACACCGCGTTGAGGTAGGCGCCGCGGTGGTGATACACCACCCCCTTGGGGTTGCCGGTGGTACCCGAGGTATAGTTGAGCGAGATGGCGTTCCATTCGTCGGAAGGATTCTGCCAGGCATAATCCGGGTCGCCGCCGACGAGGAAAGCTTCGTATTCGAGGGTGCCGAGTCTTTCGCCCGGTCCGTCGTATTCAGGATCGTCGACGTCGATGAGGTGGATTTCCCGGCCCAACTGGGCCAGCGCCTTTTTCACCATGGCCGAATACTCGCGATCGGCAATGAGTACTCGGGCCTCGCCGTGATTCAGCATGAAGGCGATGCTGTCGGGATCGAGCCGGGTATTCATGGTGTTCAGCACCGCCCCGATCATCGGAATGCCGAAATGGCACTCGTACATTTCCGGGGTGTTGTTGAGCATCACCGCGACCGTGTCGCCGTGGGCTATCCCCAGCCTGGACAGCGCCGAAGCCAGGCGGCGGCTGCGCGCATAAGTCTCGGCCCAGCTATAGCGGCGCCGCCCGTGGATCACCGCGAGGCACTCCGGATACACATAGGCGGAGCGCTCGATGAAGGTGAGCGGGGTCAGCGGAACATGGTTGGCGGCGCACTTATCGAGGCCGCTGGCATATGGATTGGGCATCTTCCCCTCGGCAATGAAGCTGCAAAATTCAAGTTTAACTCAAGCGGCAGTGGCTCAAGGCCTCGCCGCCGGCCTGTCGGAGCCATGCCCCGATATCTTCGCCGAACTGCCCCGCGGCGGCCGCCAGAGCCACGGCACCGCTACGTGCATCGCCCCCCGCCAGCCGCGACACCGTGAAGCGCTGCCGCGCCACGGGTGTGTCGCCACGCGCCGCCCACAGCGTCGCACGGGCGTCGAGCACGACATGGCTGCTTGCCGGCCCATCGAAGACTTGAATGAACTCGTCGAGCTCGACGCCCAAGCGACAACCGGCCGGCTGACTTGACCAGGAACCGCCGCCGGCCAACAGCCGCCGCTTGAGCTGCTGTTCGAGCAACCCGGCGGGCGGCGCCACCCAGCGGCTGCCGGCATAGGCCTCGCGCCGGGTCTTTTCGGCATAAGCCAGGCGATATTGCATGGCGGTCGTATCCAGCCATGATGGCGACCGGACCTCGACCAGGCGCAGCATGCCGACCGGTCCCGGATCGACTTCGATCTTCTCCGCGGACAGATCGTAGTTTGCCGGACTCGGTCGGGCGCCGGTCCCGCCGAAACAGCCGGACAGGAGCAGGACGATGGGAACGAAGTACGCAGCGCGCATGGTTTATGGCTTTGGCGGAATGACGAAACCGGCTTCGCCCGGTCCGGGCGAAGCCGCCGGACGGCCGAAAATGAGGGATTGCGGCGCATCTTCGAGACTTCCGAGGATGCGCGTCAGCTGACGCGAATTGTGTTGGAGTTCCTGCACCACCGCGTTGATGCCCGGCAGCGTCCGCCCGGTCAAATCATCGCCCACCGCGCCGCTGATGGCGCCCAGGCGCTGGCTCAAGTCCTGCATCGAGGCAACCAGCTTGCGCATGTCGATGGTCAACGGCGCGGCTTGCCCGGCGGTGATCTCCAGATGCGCCAGGATGGCGCTAAGGCGCTTCAGGTTGGTATCGCTGAGCGCCTCGCGTAGCGACGTCATCACCTGTGGCATTTGCCTAAGCCCGTCGGACGCCACGGCGAGGTTTTCCAGGGTCTGCCCGAGGCTCCGGGTGTTCTTGTCGTCCAGCAGGTGGTTCAGGCGCGTGGTCAATTCGCCCACCTGGCCGACGATGTCGCTGGCGCGTTCCCCCAGGCTGTCGAACAGCGTCGGCTTGATGGCGATGCGCGGCGGCTGACCGCCCTCTTCCACCAGCGCTTCGCGCGTCGAACCGGCATCTTCGAGCAGAACATAGGCCAGGCCGGTGACCCCCTGGTAGCTCAGTTGCGCCGTGATGCCTTTGGTCAACGGCAACGCGGCGCTGACGCTGACGCGCACCAGGATGCTGCGCGGATCGGCCGGGTCGAGGAAGATTTCCTGGACCTTGCCGGCATTGATACCGCGGTATCGGACGGCGGCCTGCAGATTCAGGCCGGTGACATTGCCTTGCGTCACCAGCAGCAGGTCGCGAGTCGCCTCGCGCTGGCCACCGAACCACCATATCGCCAGCGCGGCCGAAGCGCTGAAGACCAGCACGAACAATCCAGCCATCAGGGCATGAGCGCGACTTTCCATGTCAATAGCTTCGCACGGCCATCAATGTGAACTCGGCGGGCGCCGGCTGCGCTCGCTGAGAAAGAAGTTATGGATAAATGGATGGTCGATGTGAATAATCTCATCCAGGCTGGCGAAGCCGAGTATACGCTGATCTCCCAGCACCGCCACGCGCGAGGCCAGCGCCGTCAGGGTATCCAGGTCGTGGGTGATCAATACCACGGTCAGCCCGAGTTCCTTGCCCAGTACCCGGATCAGCCGCACGAAGTTGTCGGAGCGGTCCGGGTCGAGCCCGGCGGTGGGCTCGTCGAGCAGCAGCAGTTCCGGCTCCAGCGCCAGGGCGCGGGCCAGGGCGACGCGCTTGATCATGCCGCCGGAAAGCTCGGCCGGCATCAACAGGGCATGACGCGGCAGCAGTTCCACCAGGTTCAGCTTCAGCATGACCAGGTCATGAATCATGGCCTCATCGAGGGTGCGCAGTTCACGCAGCGGAAAGGCGATATTGTCATAGACACTGAAGGACGAGAACAGCGCGCCGTGCTGGAACAGCACGCCGAAGCGGCGCCGCAAGGCGCGCTCGCGCTCCGCTCCGCCGCCGAACAGCGGCTCGCCGAACAGCCGGATGCTGCCCAGGGTCGGCGCCAGCAAGCCGATCATCTGCCGCAGCAGCGTGGTCTTGCCGCTGCCCGAGCCGCCCACCAACGCCACCATCTCGCCGCGCTCGATGTCGAGATTCACCTGGCGATGGATCCAGGTCTCGCCGAAGCGGGTGGACAGGCCGCTGATGCCGATCACGGTGTCCTTCGAGCCCATCACGGCATGCCCATCTCACGGGTGACCACGGCGAATACCGCGTCGACCAGGATCACCCCGGTGATCGCCGTCACTACCGCCGCCGTGGTATTGGCGGAAAGGCTGTCGGTATTGGGGCGCACCCGCAGACCGTAATGGCACGCCACCAGGGCCACCAGAATGCCGAAGACATGGCCCTTGATGAGCCCGATCCAGAGGTTGACCACCGGCACCGCCTTGGGCAGCGAGTCGACGAAATAGCCGTAGGAGATGTCCAGTTGGGCTTGCGCCGACACCATCCCGCCGATCAAGGCGATGGCGGTGGCCCACAGCACCAACAGCGGCATCACCACCGCCAACGCCACCACCTTGGGGAACACCAGCCTCAAACCATGCGCCACGCCCATCGTCGCCAGCGCGTCGATCTCCTCGGTGACGCGCATCACGCCGAGCTGCGCGGTCATGGCCGACCCCGAGCGCCCGGCCACCAGCACCGCCACCAGCACCGGTCCGAGCTCGCGGATGATGCCCAGGCCGAGGATATTCACGATGTAGATGTCGGCGCCGAACTGCTTGAGTTGCAGCGACGAGAGATAGGAAAGCACGACGCCGATAAGAAAACCGACCAGGGCAGTGACCGGCATCGCCTGCACGCCGCTCTTGTACAGGGTGGCAGTGATCTCGCGCCACGGGATGTCGAGCGGATGCCGCACCAGGTGCAGGGCCACCAGCAGCATCTGGCCGACCAGGGCGATGAAGTCCGTCAGGCTGTGGCGGACCCGCAAAGCCCACCGACCAAGATCGATGGCGGCCTCGAATGGCGAGCGCGGCACGCCTCTGGCGGGTGGTTGCCGGTCGGCATCAGCCAGATGCTCGAAAATGCGCAGCTGTTCGGGCCGCGCCAGCAGCGGGCCGGGCAAGCGGCGGCACCAGGTGCGCCACAGCAGGATGGCGCCGGCGCTGTCCAGCGCCTCGATGTCGAGGCAATTCCAGGTCACCTCGGGCGCGGCCGCATGCTGCTCCAGCGTCTGCCGCAAGCTGTCGATCAGCGGTGCCAGCATGTTCAGGGTCCACCGGCCGGAAAGCCGGGCCTCTCGGCCGCCATCGGCTCGGCTGAGAATCTCGACGCTCGGGACCGCCATCGGGCTCATACCCTGGGGATAGAAACTCAGCTCGCCGCCAGTGCGTCGCTGTTCCTGGCCTTGGCGCGGCGCAGACGAAACTCCATGTTCAAGCCGGCCCATTGCCTGGTCTCTTCTTCGAGCGCCGCGGCGGTCATCGGCGAGGCGGACAACCAGGCATCATCGACTGTCATCTGGAAACCGCGTTCCAGGATGGCGACCGAGTAGCCGGGCAGCGCGGCATCGTCGCGCGCCCGATGCAGCAGCGCCGCCAGCCGCATGCAGAATATCAGCAGCCAGTCGCTCGACTCCCGGGTGATCGCCTGCAGCCTTTCGAGCTTGCCGCGATGCGCCAGTACCAGGCGCGACAGGCGGCCCTGGTCCATCTTGGAAAAACCCGGCATATCGGCGTTGGCGAGGATGTAGGCGCTGTGCTTGTGGTAACTGGAGTGCGCGACCGAAATGCCGATCTCGTGCAGGCGCGCCGCCCAGACCAGGAACTGGGCGCCGGCCTGCGTCTGGCTCTCGGCTTGCGGCAACAGTTGTTGCAACAGGGTCAGCGCGCTCTGGCTGACACGCGCCGCCTGGCGCCGGTCAACCTGGTAACGCTGCATGAAATGACCGACGGTCGCCTCGCGCTGGTCATCGTGGTGATAGCGGCCCAGCAGGTCGTAGAGCACGCCGAGGCGCAACGCGCCTTCCGAGAACACCATGTGCTCCAGCCCGAACTCCTTGAATACCGCCGCCATGATGGCGAGGCCACCCGGCAGTACCGGCACGCGGTCGGCCCGCAGGCCTTCGAGGCGCAACTGGCCGATTTCCCCGGCGCGCAGCAGCAGGCTCTTGAGCCGCTCGATGCCGCCCAGGGTGATGCCCGGCAGCCCGTCGTCATTGAGGCCGTTGAGTTCCAGCAAATCGACGATGGCCTTGGCGGTACCGGACGAACCCACCGCCTCCTCCCAGCCGGTCTCGCGATAGGCCGAAACGATGGTCTGCAATTCCTTGCGCGCTGCCAGTTCGGCCTCCTTCATGGCATGCTTGACGACGCGTCCGCGCGGGAAATATTTCAGGCTGTGGCTGACGCAGCCCATGTACAGGGATTCGAGTTGCAGCGGCACGAAGTTGCGCCCGATAATGAACTCGGTCGAGCCGCCGCCGACGTCCACCACCAGCTGCTGGGTGCGCGGGTTCGCCAGACAGTGGGCGACCCCCAGGTAAATCAGGCGAGCTTCCTCGCGTCCGGCGATGACCTCGATGGGAAAACCGAGCGCGGCTTCGGCCTGGGCCAGGAACTGCGGGGCATTCTTCGCCACGCGCAGGGTATTGGTCGCCACCGTCCGCACGGCGCCGGGCAGAAACCCCCGCAGGCGTTCGCCAAAGCGGCCCAGGGTCTCCAGCGCGCGCAACTGGGACGCGCCATCCAGCGTTCTCTCCCCGGTCAGGCCGGCGGCCAGCCGCACCGCTTCCTTGAGAGAATCCAGCGGATAAATCTGGTTGCCGACGATGCGCCCGACCTGTAGGCGAAAGCTGTTGGAGCCAAGGTCCACCGCGGCAATCAGTTCGTAACTCAAGCAGCCTCCCGATCGGAAGCGTCCATTTTACACAGGTGGCCGTCGATCGTCGTGGCTGCCGACGGACGGCGCGCGGCCACTTCGGGCCGGGGAAATGACCCATAATATGCATATTCGCCGTCACCCCACGACCAGCCTCAGCCATCCAGCCATGCAAACCAACCGCGCCAACCCGCCCGACCACTTCCTCAACCGCGAACTGTCGCTGCTCGCCTTCAACCGGCGGGTCCTGGCGCAAGCCGCCGATCCCAGGGTGCCGTTGCTGGAAAGACTGCGCTTCCTGTGCATCGTCTCGTCCAACCTGGACGAGTTCTTCGAGATCCGGGTCGCCGGTCTCAAGGAACAGATCAAGCTGGGCAGCCATACCCGCGGCACCGACAACCTGGGGCCGCAGGAAGTATTCCGGCGGGTCGGACTACAGGCGCATACCCTGATCGCCGGGCAATATTCCCTGCTGAATGACGTGATCCTGCCGGCGCTGGCCAATGAGGGCATCGTATTTCTCCGCCGCAGTTTGTGGAACGAAGCCCAGGGCGAGTGGATACGCGATTATTTCCTGCGCGAGGTGATGCCGGTGCTGACGCCCATCGGCCTGGACCCGGCCCACCCTTTCCCGCGCGTGCTCAACAAGAGCCTCAACTTCGCCGTCGAACTGGAGGGCACCGACGCCTTCGGCCGCAGTTCCGGCGCCGCCATCGTCCAAGCGCCACGCGCCCTGCCGCGGGTGATCCGCCTGCCCAAGGAATTGACCGGCGTCGACTATGGCCACGTGTTTCTCTCCTCGGTCGTCCATCAGCACGTCGGCGAACTGTTCGCCGGCATGAACATACTCGGCTGCTATCAGTTCCGCGTGACGCGGAATTCCGACCTGTTCGTCGATGACGAGGAAGTCAAGAACCTGCGCACCGCCCTACAGGGCGAACTGCCGCAGCGCCACTTCGGCGACGCGGTGCGGCTGGAAGTCGCCGACAACTGTTCGGCAGTCATGGCCGGATTCCTATTGCAGCAATTCGGCCTGGATCGCCAGGACCTGTTCAGCGTGCCGGGCATCGTCAACCTGGTGAGGCTGATGTCGGTGCCCGACAGCGTCGACCGGCCCGATCTCAAGTACGCCCCATTTCAGCCGGGCTTGCCGAAAACCCTGGCCAAGCGCTACGACATTTTCGAGGCGATCAACAAGGGCGACATCCTGCTGCACCACCCTTTCCAGTCATTCACCCCGGTCGTCCAGTTCCTCCAGCAGGCCGCCGACGATCCGCAAGTGGTGGCGATCCGCATGACGGTGTATCGCACCGGCTACGACTCGATATTGCTGGAACACTTGCTGCGCGCGGCGCAACAGGGCAAGGAGGTCACCGTGGTGGTGGAACTGATGGCGCGCTTCGACGAGGAGGCCAACATCAACATCGCGGCGCGGCTGGAAGAAGTCGGCGTCCATGTGGTGTACGGCGTGTTCGGCTACAAGACGCATGCCAAGATGCTCCAGGTGCTGCGCCGCGAGGCGAGCGGCAAACCCGGCGGCTACCGGCGCTACTGCCATCTCGGCACCGGCAACTATCATCCGCGCACCACCCGCTTCTATACCGACTTCGGCCTGCTCACCTGCCACGAGGAAATCAACGCCGACGTCAATGAAATATTCAAGCAGCTCACCGGCCTGGGCAAGGCCAACGCCTTGCGCCACCTGTGGCAGGCGCCTTTCTCGCTGCATGCCAACACCCTCGCCGCGATCGGCGCCGAGACCGAGGCAGCGCGCGCCGGACGCAAGGGATGCATCATCGCCAAGATGAATTCGCTGGTCGAACCGGAAGTCATCGAGGCGCTCTACGAGGCATCGCAAGCCGGCGTCGACATCGACCTGATCGTGCGCGGCAGCTGCATCCTGCGCCCCGGCGTCAAAGGGCTCTCCGACAACATCCGGGTGCGCTCGGTGATCGGGCGCTTCCTGGAGCACTCGCGCATCTTCTATTTTTACGCCGAGGGCGCGGAACAGGTCTATCTCGCCAGCGCCGACTGGATGGAACGCAATTTCTTCCGT
>JBAYJH010000120.1:0-13150 GCA_041665185.1 Sterolibacterium sp. | reverse complement strand
CGTCATGCTGCTTTCCACGGTCTCCGATATCGCCTTGAAACCCACCCAGGCACCGGAGTAGCGCGACAGGGCCCAGCCGTAGAGGCCGAACTCCAGCATCTCGGCGATATTGGCCGGATTGACCACCGGCATGCCCCAGGCCTGCATGACGAAATCGCTCTGATGCGGCATCGACGAGGAGACGCAGCCATGATCGTCGCCGGCCACCACCAGCACCCCGCCGGTGGGCGAGGAACCGAAGGCATTGCCGTGGCGCAGCGCGTCGCCCGCACGGTCGACGCCCGGACCCTTGCCGTACCACAGCGCGAAGACGCCGCCGACGCTGCGTAGCGGGTCGCTTTCCACCTGCTGGCTGCCCAGCACGGCGGTGGCGCCCGACTCCTCGTTGATGGCGGGGAGAAAGCGGATATTGGCGGACTCCAGGTGCGCAGCAGCGCGCCACAGGGCTTGGTCGTAAGCCCCCAGCGGCGAGCCGCGATAGCCACTGATGAAACCGGCGGTGTCCAGTCCGGCTTGAATATCGAACTGGCGCTGCATCAACGGCAGGCGCACCAGCGCCTGGGTGCCGGTCAGGAAGATCTGGCCGCCGGTCGCCAGTAGGGCGTCGTCGAGCCGGTAGGCGGCGCGGAACGGCTGCTGCGTTATGACGTCATTCATGGTTTCCTCCGATGCAGCCGCTTGTTCAGCGTTTGGCCGCGTCAGGTGAGCTGCGGCAATCAAACACTACTCTAGACAGCCGCAAGGAGAAAGTGTTACCTTTTGTTTGCGTTAAGTGCGATTTATAGGAACATTTGTTCTCAATAATGGATATTGGCGAAATGAATAACCTCGACAACTACTCGAAGAAGATCCTCCGCGAACTGCAACTGGATTCGCGGCGCTCGGTGCAGGAATTGTCCAGCCGCGTCGGCCTGTCGGGCACGCCCTGCTGGCGGCGCGTCAAGGAAATGGAGGAATCCGGCCTGATCAGCCGCTATACCGTGCTGCTCGACCGCGAGAAGCTTGGCCTGCATGTCTGCTGCCTGGTACATGTCAATCTACAGCGGCATGTGCAGGGCGCCATCCAGGAATTCGAGCGCGCCATCGGCGAACGCCCTGAAGTCGTCGAGTGTTTCAGCGCCACGGGCGAGGCGGACTACCTGCTGAAAGTCATTGTGCCCGACATCAAGGCCTTCGATGTCTTTCTCAACCAGGCGCTATTCACTTTGCCGGGAGTCTCCAATGTGCGGACCAGCGTGGTCCTGCGCGAGTTGAAATACGAGACTGCGCTACCGGTCTGAAAACTCGACATCGAGGCGAGGGACTATTTCTTGTCTTCCTTTGCGGCGTCCTGGATACTTTGGCCGACTTTTTCGATCTGCTGTCCGGCTTTGTCGGTAGCCTTGTCGATTTCCTTGCCGGCGCGTTCCGCCGGGCCTTCCTGCTTCTGGCAGCCGGGTAGCGCCACAAACAGCGCGCTCATGATCAAAAATACGCCAGCATTTTTCTTGAGTTTCATCCTGGGGATCTCCTAGCAATTGGTTCGCCCGGCGGCGCGTAAGCGCTTCGGCCGGGCGCGTCACACAGCGATGTTTACTTCTTGCCGACTTCGTGGCCGATGACGCCGCCTACGGTTTCGACCGCGCTACCGCCGGTGAGCACGGAACCGCCGATGGCCCCTACTCCGGCGCCGATGGCGGTATTTTTCTCCTGGCTGGTCATGCCGGCACTAGCGCCCAGGCCGAGCGGCATGCTTGCCGCAAGGGCGCTAAACGCGAAGGCTGACAGTGTCTTCGTGCGAATGTTCATATTGAATTGCTCCTGTGGTAAGCGCCCTACTCGGCGCAATAAATTGGCGGGTCATATTCTGCCCAGCAATAGAAGAATCAGGACGATCGCTAAAATCAAGCCCAGGCCCCCGCTGGGACCATAACCCCACGTCCTGCTGTGAGGCCATGTCGGAATCACGCCCAGCAACGCCAGCACCAGGATGACCAGAAGTATCGTTCCTAAACTCAATTTGTTTGCCTCCCTTGATGTTGCCGCAACCCTTCCAATCAATCATCTTGCATTGGCAGCATAGGCCATCATCCGTTACGCTTCCGTGCGACAGCACACATAATTGCGCACGATGTTTGAGCATTGTTTCGGGCGATAGCCATCGATTTGCCTTGAATGGCCGGGCCCGGATTGTCCCGGCCATAACCCGGTTGGCAAACGATGTCACGATTGACGCGACAGGGTTTCGTCGAGAAAGCGCAGCAGCGCGGCGATAACGGTTAACAGCACCGGACCGATGATCACGCCGATCAAACCAAACGCCGAGATGCCGCCGATGACGCCAACGAATACGGCGAGTACCGACACGGGCGCATGGGTTGATATCAACAGCGGTCTCAGCAGGTTGTCGGAGACCGATACGCCGGTACCCCAGATCAACATGAAAATCGCCGCTCCCCAGTGCGAGGAGGCGGCCAAAGTGACCACCGCCGGTGCCCATACCAGGGCTGCGCCGCCCACCGGCAGCAACCCCAGAACCGCCGCGAGCACTCCGAACAACACCGCCGAGGGCAAGCCCACGATGGCGAAGCCGAAACCCACCAGCATGCCCTGGATGAGAGTGGTCGTGATCTGGCCATAGACCACGGCGCGGGTCGTGTCGCCCATCAGCTTGAGCAGCGCGGTCCTGCGTTGGGGTTCCATCGGCACCAGACGCACCGCGCTGGCGAGCATTTGGCGGCCGTCGCGGAGCAGAAAGAACAACAGGAACAGCATCATGAAGAAGTGGATGACGGTGCTCAGGGCGCCGAGCACGAAATTGCCGCCCTTGGCCACCAACGGCTTCAGAATCGTCTGGACGCCGCTAGCCAGCCAGCCTTCGAACTGTTCGGCGGTGGCGGTGATGTTTTGACCCAGCCACTCGGCAACGCCACCGATAATGGGGTACTCCTTCAAACGCGCGAGCAAGCTGCCGTCGAAGCGCAGCGGCTGTTGTTGCAGCCACGTGGCCAGATCCGCGACCTGACTTGCAAAGGCCACGCCAAGACTGACCAGCGGCCCGGTCAGGACGGCAGGCACCAACAGGGTGATGATTCCCGCCGAAAGGCTGGCACGCCCTGTCAGCCGAGCGGTCAGCCAGGCATGTGCCGGCGCCAGCAGAAAGGCGAGGCAGGTGCCCCAGGCAAGCGCACCCCAGAAGGGTTCCAGCATCGAGTAGAGCGCCAAGGCAAAAAGTGCCGTGACGACGATCACGAAGCCTTTGGTGTAGAGGTCCAAAATTACTCCTTTGGAAACGTTGGGCCACGTTATGGCGGGGCTTGCCCTAGCGCATCAGCCCCGTGCGGGCATTGAATTGCCCGCCATCTGGTGGGCCATCACCGACGTGCATTCAAGCGAGCAGATCGGCAAACCGGTGATTGACATCGCGGTGGTGTGCCTCATCGGCGCGGACCATCACGATCACATCATGCAGCCGCGCGTCGGTTGCGAGCTTCCAGTAATCGATAGCAATCTTCGGTGCCGGCACATTGGGGTAGGTGCCGTCATCCACCCCGGACAGATATTCGGTGTAGCTGTGGATCGCTTCTTCCTCAAGGTAACCCACGACACGATGTGCGGTCCTTGGCGAAATCACGTAAAGCAGAAAGAAGAAATTGTAGAACACGCCTTGTGCGAGCAAGATCATCAGACGCTCGAATCGCGAAGGTCGCGCGATTTGTATGAAAGTCATCAGGTGCATACGCTCATTCTCGGCCTCGTCCAGCAGCGTGCGGATCCAGCCGTGATCGCTTTCCATGCGGCGCAAGGCGCGCAGGTGTTGCAGGGAACCGCCCACCATGCCGGGCACGCCTGCCACGGTTTCCAGCACCACCGCGCGGTGGCCATAACGCCGGGCGAAGAATGTATCCGCAAAGAACCGCAGGAACTGGATGAAGGCATAGGCAAACCGGTCGCGCCAATCTCTTGGAATGTGATACCCGATACTCGACATCTCATTCCCCTTTGCTTACGCGCATTTTTGCCAGCCACGCCAAAGGATGAACCGAGAGGGGCATCCTGTCTGTTCTCCAGCGCACACAGCGTTCCCTGTGGTTATGTACGTCGGCGCACAAGGAATTGAAGGGGCCTATCTTCCTTGTTCGAAGCCGTCGAGGTGCAAGGAGAAACCGCATCGCGTCTTTAGCCATTGTCGGCGGCGTGAAAGGACAGAGATTGTTTTGCACGCCTGAATGAGATTCCCGGTGCGGGGCCGTGCTGGTCCTGTGCGCGCACTCAACCCAAGTCCTCCGGAGTATCCACGTCGGTGAATATCGCATCGTCCGCCATTTCCAGCGCGACGATCGCGTCGGCATGCAGAGTCAGCAACTCCCGCGCTCCCATGTCTCCGTCTATGCCTTGCATCTCTTCGAAGTAGCGGCGGGGCCAGAGGATCGGGTTGCCGCGGCGGCCGCGCTGCGTCGGCGCGATGATGCTGTCGCTTGCGGCGTAGGCATCGATCAGCACGTCGATGTGCGCCGCGTTGATGCGCGGCATGTCGGCGAGCAGCACCACCACGCCGTCGATATCGGCCGGCAGGGCGGCGATGCCCCGGCGCAGCGATCCGGCCATGCCTTGCGCGAAGTCCGGATTGTGCACGATGCTGACGCGCGGACTGGCGAGCAGGGCCGTGAGTTTGTCCGCTTCGAATCCGCTGACCACGATCACACACACGGCGCGCGAGGCGAGCGCGGCATTCCGGGCGCGCAGGGCCAGCGCGATGCCGCCGACGCGGGCGAACAGCTTGTTGCTGCCGCCCATGCGGCTCGACCGGCCGGCGGCCAGCACCAGAGCGGCGATGCGCGGGCCTATCGGTTCGGCGGAGGCGACCGGCGCCGGACTCTCCGCTTCGACTTCATTGGCGTCTTCGGGCGAACTGCGGATCAGTCCGCCGACCCCCATGGCCGCGATGTCGTCCGCGTCAATCGGCAGTTTCGCGAGCAGGCGGTGCAGCACCCGGTCCAGGCCGTTGAGCCGGCGCGAACGGGCACAACCGGGCAGGACGATCACCGGAACCTCCCCGACTTGAGCCAGCAGCAGCATATTGCCCGGCTCCACCGGCATGCCGAAGCGAATTATCCGGCCGCCTGCCGCTACGATCGCCGCCGGTGCCACATCGCGTCTATCCTTGGTGACGGTCGCCCCGCTGATCAGGATCAGGTCGCAGCCGGCCGCCAATGCCTGGCGCAGCGAGTCTTCCAACGCGTCCTGGCGGTGCCGGCAGCGCAGCTCCAGGGCGAGCCGGCTGCCGAGCGCCGCCAGGCGCTGCCGAGTGGCGGCAATCGTGGCGGCGATGGCACTTTCCTTGATACCCCCTGGGGCGTGCGAACTCGGCAGTTCGCTCAGGATCAGCGCCGCACGGTGGGGAATGAGTTCAGCCACGGATATGGGCGGCGCGCCGACGGCTCGACGGGCGGCATCCAGAATGCTGCGATTGACGCCCAGGGGAATGATCTTGACCGTCGCGACGACCTGTCCCTTGCGTACCAGTGTCCACGGTGGCAGGGTGCCGACGGTGATGGCTTCGTCGATGCGGTTGAGCCGCGCTATGGCTGCGGCATCGATCTGGAGGAGGCCGCGCTCTTTGGCGTGCAGGTTGCAGCGACCGGTATAGGGCTTGCGCGATTCGCAATTGAGTCCTGCCAGCAGCGCCGCGACTTCAGCCGCCGCCGCGTCTTCCGTCGCGTCACTGTCCTGTAGCCGCGCGCCGCTGACAGTCTTGATGCCCGCTTGTCGTAGCGCGCCGATGTCGTCCGCATCCAGCACCCGACCCTTCTTGAGCTTGCGTTCGCCCGCTTCAAGCGTGAGGGTATGGCCGAGCGTCACGCCGAGTGCCAGGTCACAGGCGAACTCGCCGAAATCGACGTTTGAAGGCGGTGCCTGTCTTACGATCGTCTTGAGTCGCTGGCCGACGCCGGCGATGCTGGCGTGTTCCTCGAAGCTGGCGATCAGCTCGGTGATCCCTCTGCCACTGCTGGCCACGGTATTCAGCACCGGCACCCGCCAGCCCGATGTGGCCTGATGGCGTAGTTCCTGCATCGCCTGAAGGTCGATCTGGACGCGTTGCGCCTGCGGCAGGTCGCCTTTATTGACCACCAGGATGTCGGCGATTTCGAGGATGCCGGCCTTGATGGACTGCACCTCGTCGCCCAGTCCGGGCGGGCAGACGACGATGCGGGTGTCGGCGTAGTGGCTGATCTCGACCTCCGACTGGCCGGTGCCGACCGTCTCGACGATGACGAGGTCGAAACCGGCGGCATCGAACACATCGATGAGCTTGCCGGCGGTACGCGACAGGCCGCCGAGATGTCCGCGGGAAGAGACCGAGCGGATGAACACGTCGTCGCTGCTGTCGTGGTCGACCATGCGCACCCGGTCGCCGAGTATGGCGCCGCCGCTGATCGGGCTGGACGGATCGACCGCCAGCACCGCGACACGCCGGCCATGCCGCAGCAGTTCCACCAGCAAGGCATTGATCAGGGTCGATTTGCCGGCACCGGGCGCTCCGGTAATACCCACGACATGGGCATGGCCGCAATGCGGCAACAAGCGGGCGTGGAGTTCCTCGGCGCCGCCTCGGCCGTTCTCGATCAGACTGATGGCGCGGGCCAGCGCCAGGCGATTGCGCGCCAGCACGGCGGAATAGTCAATGGACGAGGGTGGTTTCATGGTTGTATTGTGCCCGGTTTTGGCGCCGCGGTTCGGCGCGTCAATCTGGCATAATCCGCACCTTCGACGGATAGTTAAGATATATAACATTACGTCATGAAATGCTAACTATATAACCAACGGCGGCTCACCGAGTCGCCACCCGATGGTACTGTCATGGAAAGATCATTCACGGCGGAAGTCGACCAGTTGCGTCTCGGCCACGGCCAGACCTTCACCGGTGAGGGCATCCTCGCCGTCACCAAGGCGCTGCTGCAATCGGGCGTCGCCTACGTCGGCGGCTACCAGGGCGCGCCGGTGTCGCACCTGATGGACGTGCTGGCGGACGCGCACGAAGTGCTGGATGAGTTGGGCGTGCATTTCGAGGCCGCCGCCAACGAGGCCGGCGCCGCCGCGATGCTCGCCGCCTCGATCAACTACCCGCTACGCGGCGCGGTCACCTGGAAATCCGTGGTCGGCACCAACGTGGCCTCGGACGCGCTCTCCAACCTGGCTTCGGCCGGCGTCAAGGGCGGGGCGCTGATCATTATCGGCGAGGATTACGGCGAGGGCGCCTCGATCATCCAGGAACGCAGCCATTCCTTTGCCATGAAGTCGCAGATGTGGCTGCTCGACCCACGTCCCAATCTCCCCAGCATCGTAAACATGGTCGGCAAGGCCTTCGAACTTTCCGAGGCCAGCAATACCCCGGTGATGCTGGAACTGCGCATCCGCGCCTGCCACGTGCATGGCAGCTTCGAGTGCCAGGACAATCGCAAACCGGAGTTTTCGCGGCTGAACCCGATCGCCAGACCGATCTTCGACGTCGAGCGGATTCCACTGCCGCCGGCCAACTATACGCAGGAGAAACACAAGGTCGAGGTGCGCATGCCGGCGGCGCTGAAGTTCATCCGCGAGCACCATCTCAACGAATTCTTTCCCGGCGAGTTGCCAGAGATCGGCATCGTCTTGCAGGGAGGCTTGTACAACACGCTGATCCGGGCGCTACAGCAGTTCGGCTTGGCGGACGCCTTCGGTGCCTCGAAGATTCCGCTTTACGTGCTGAACGTCACCTACCCGCTGCTGCCGGACGAAGTGGCGCGGTTTTGCACTGGCAAGCGCGCCGTGCTGGTGGTCGAGGAGGGCCAGCCGGCGCATCTGGAGGAGGCGATCAATTCGATATTGCGGCGAGCGGATATCAACGGCCCGCAGGTCATCGGCAAGGATATCTTGCCGCTGGCAGGCGAATATACCGGCGAAGTGGTGCTCGGCGGGGTGGGCCGTTTCCTGCAACTGATGCTGCCCGAGGGCGTCGATCAGCCTGGCGTGGCGCAGGTGCTCGACGGTATCAGCCAAGCCAAACAACGCGCGGCGGAACTCCTCGGCGAAAAGGTGCCGGTACGCCCGCCTGGCTTCTGCATCGGCTGTCCGGAGCGCCCGGTGTTCTCGGCCCTCAAGCTCGTGGACAAGGAAGTCGGCGGCATCCACATCAGCTCGGACATCGGCTGTCATACCTTCTCGACGCTGCCGCCGTTCAACCTCGGCAATACCGTGCTGGGCTTCGGCCTGTCGCTGGCCGCCAGTGCCGGCGTCGCCGCCAGCATGGGGCAGCGCGTGGTGACGGTGATGGGCGACGGCGGTTTCTGGCATAACGGCCTGTCCAGCGGCGTGGCCAACGCCATTTTCCGAAACGACGACAGCGTGCTGATCATCATGGAGAACGGCTACACGTCCGCCACCGGCACCCAGAACATTCCGTCGACGCCCGGACTGACCGCTCTGCAAGGCGTTTCCATCAGCATCGAGAACACCTTGCGGGGGATGGGGGTGAAGTGGCTGGAACGCGTCGACAATTATGCCGTCGCCAACGTCGCGGCGGTTTTGCGGCGCGCCATGACGACACCGCAGACCGGCCTCAAGGTGATCATCGCCGACGGCGAGTGCATGCTGGAGCGCCAGCGCCGCCTGCGTCCCGTCAATGCCGCCAAGCTGGCGGGAGGAGGGCGGGTGGTGCGCGCGCGTTTCGGCGTCGATGAGGATGTGTGCACCGGCGACCGTTCCTGCATCCGCCTGTCCGGCTGCCCGTCGCTGACGCTCAAGGACAATCCCGATCCGCTACGCACCGAGCCGGTCACCACGGTGAACAATGGCTGCGTCGGCTGTGGCCTGTGCGGCGAAGTGGCCCAGGCGGCGGCGCTGTGTCCGTCGTTCTATCGCAGCGAAGTGATCCAGAATCCAGATTGGAAGGACCGGGTGATGGATGGCCTGCGCCAGCGCGTGATTGGATTCCTGTCGGGCGCGCCAGGAGGGCGGGCATGAGCGCCGCCGCGCCAGCTCTGGCGCGTCCTTTCACCATCCTCGTCGCCGCGCTGGGCGGCGAAGGCGGCGGCGTGCTGGCCGACTGGATCGTGGACGCTGCTACGCACGAGGGTTTTCCCGTGCAGAGCACCTCGATCCCCGGTGTCTCGCAGCGAACCGGCGCGACCACCTATTACCTCGAGTTGTATCCGCAGCGTCTCGCCGCCAGCTTGGCTATGCAGCCTGTCATGGCATTGCTGCCCAGCCCCGGCGCCATCGACTTGATGGCCGCATCGGAACTGGTCGAGGCCGGCCGCGCCATGCAGAATGCTTTCGTGACCGCCGACCGCACCACGTTGGTGGCATCTTCTCACCGCATCTTCGCCACCTCGGAAAAAATGGTGCCCAGCGACGGCCGTTACGCGTCCGAGAAGATTATCGCCGCAGCGCCGCAGCTGGCGCGGCGGGCGATCCTGTTCGACATGTCGCGGCTGGCACAGGAAGCCGGCACGGTCATCAATGCCGTGCTGTTCGGCGCCATGTCCGGCTCGGGCACCCTGCCGTTGTCGCGGGCAGCCTGCGAGGCGGCGATCCGCGGCGCGGGCAAGGGTGCGGAAGCCAGCCTGCGCGGCTTTGCTCTCGGTTACGCGCACGCCGCCGGGGAACTCAGCATGGCTTCGCCCCCCGCCGCCAAGCAGGCTAGCCAAGCCAAGCAGGCTAACGAAGCGGCGCCGCAAGTCGACCGGGTGGTCAAGGAATTTCCCGCGGCCCTGCACGACTTGCTCAACGAAGCGGTGCGCCGCCTCGGCGACTATCAGGACGCCGCCTATGCCGACCAGTACCTGGATCGGGTGCGCGCGCTGCTCGCCGTGGAGCGCGAGATCGGCGGAACAGGGCAGGAGGAACATCCGCTGGCGCGCGAAGCGGCGCGCCTGCTGCTGCTGTGGATGACCTATGAAGATGTCATCCGCGTGGCCGAATTGAAGACGCGCTCAAGCAGATTCGCACGGCTGCGCGCCGAGGCCGGCGCCAAGCCCGGCCAGCCGCTGGTGGTGGTCGACTACCTCAAGCCGGGCGCCGAGGAAATCGCCGACATCCTGCCCGAGACACTCGCGCTGCGGCTCAGGCGTTGGGTCGGGCAGCGGAAGGCGCGTGGGCGACCGAGCGACTTCGGCTTGCGCCTGCGCTCCACCTCGATATCCGGTTTTCTGGCCTTGCGGCTGCTGGTGTTGTTCAAGCCCTGGCGTCGCCAGGCCACGCGTTTCAAGGCCGAACAGGCGGCGATAGAGCGCTGGCTGGGCGCCATCACGCGCTTTGGTCTGGCTTCGCACAACCTCGAACTGGTGTCCGAAATCGTTCAGTGCGCGGCCCTGCTGCGCGGCTATGGGGACACCCAGCGGCGCGGGCGCAAGTCCTTTGAACAGGTCTTCGAGACTCTGCTCGAAAACGAGTCGGCCGCTATCGACGGTCCGGACCAGCTCAAGCAGGCTATCCGCAGTATCCGCAGTGCGGCGCTGGCCAACCCCGACGCACCACCGCCGGCGCGCGCTGGCGGCGGCGACGGGAAACCGGTGATCTGGCTGAAGGCAGGCTGAGTTCGCACTTCCTGCCGCGGCGGCGAGGAGGGGGTGAGCCTCCGCGCGCGGTCAACCGACGTACTTGAACGACAGCGAAACGCGAGCCCGGTAGGCGACCACTTTCCCATCGTCGACCTTCATGTCGAGCTTGACGATCTCGGCGACGCGCAGGTCGCGCAGGGTCTTGGCGGCGGTCTCGACGGCACGGGCGGCGGCGTCTTCCCAGGATACCTTGCTGGTGCCGACGATTTCGACGATCTTGTAGATGGCGTCTTCCTTGATTTTCTTTGCCATGATTTTCTCCTCGATGATTTGCCCGCACTGAATTACCGCCGCGCCGCAGGGCATAGGCGCGGTTTCATGATACGCCTTTGGCGATGGTAGGGTCAGCCGCCGCGGGCGGCGATCCATGCGGGCAGTTCGGCTGCCGGCATGGGCCGGGCGATGGCATAACCTTGAACCTCATCGCAGCCGGAGTTTCGCAGCCACTCGAGATCGGCCGCGGTTTCGGCTCCTTCCGCGACAACTTCAAGGCCCAGCGCGTGACCCAGCAGGATCGTCGAGTTGACGATGGCGGCGTCCTTGGCGGAATCGATGACCGATCGGATGAAGGTCTGGTCGATCTTCAGTTCGTGCACCGGCAGGGTCTTGAGATAAGCCAGTGAGGCCTGGCCGGAGCCATAGTCGTCGATGGACATTCGCGTTCCATAAACGGCCAGTTGGTTCAGGTGATCGAGCGCCAGCGCCGGATCTTCCATCAGGGCGCTCTCGGTGATTTCCAGGCAGATGCCGGCGGCCGGCAACTTATGTGCGGTGGTGAGCCTGCGCACCTGGTCGACGAGTTCCGGATTCAGCAGGTCGCGTGCGGAAATGTTGATGGACGGCACGATGATCAGTCCGTCGGCGCGCCAGCGTGCGGCTTGGGCGATGACCTGCTCCAGCAGCCAGGGGGTGATTTCACGTATGAATCCGGTCTGCTCCGCAAAGGGGATGAAGGAGAGCGGCGGCAGCAGTCCCTTGGCGGGATGCTGCCAGCGCAGCAAGGCCTCGGCGCTCTTGATGCTTGCGGTGGCGAGGTCCAGTTTGGGCTGGTAATGCACCACGAATTCTCCGCGGTCCAGCGCCTCGCGCATTTCGCCGATCAGCGACAAGTGCTCGTGCGGCGGGTCGCCGCCCAGGCCGGAGGCCAGGACGAAGCCGATCTGCTTGCGCTTGGCGAGGTACATGGCCAAGTCGGCGCGCCGCAACAGGGTATTGGCATCCTGGCCATCCTGCGGGCACAGGGCGATGCCCAGGCTGCCGCCGACATCGAGCCGCTGGCCGTCCAGCGCGAACGGGGCGCGCAAGGTCGCGTGCAACTGCTCGGCGAAGCGGATCGCCGCCGTTTCGTCGGCACCCGTCAACAAAAAAGCGAACTCATCGCCCCACAGGCGCGCCACCAGACCGGGCGCCGCCACGATGTTGGCCAGGCGCTCGCCGACGATGCCCAGCAGCCGGTCGCCGATGGGGTGCCCGAGCGCGTCGTTGATCATGGCGAAACGATCGAGATCGAGCACGGCGACGGCCGCCGTCGACCCTTTGGGATGTTGGTTGAAGGCTTCGAGAAAACGCACACGATTGGCCAGTCCGGTGAGCGGGTCCTCATAGGCCAGCTTGAGGATCTTGTGTTCCCGCTCGGCGATTCCCTGGCGCATGCGATCGAGACTCTCGGCCAACTGGCCGATCTCGTCGGGCGGCAGGCTTGGGACGGGCTGGGCATAGTCCCCTTCCTGAATGCACCTGGCCACGGTGGCCAGTTGATTGACCGGTCCGGCGATGCGTCGCGAGAACAGGATGCTGCCCAGCACGAACAGCGCGACGGCACCCATGACGATGGAATACAAGGCGGTCTGTATCGAACGATACGGAGCTTCGGCTTGTTCCAGCGAGCGTTGCAGGACGACGGACGTACCCTGCCCGAGGGGCAGCAGCAGGGTTTGAAAATGCTCGTCGCCGAACGTCAGCAACTTCGGCGCGTCATGGGCCAGTGTCTGTAGTTTGGCCGGCAGGGCCTGGCGGCGGGCGCCGTCCAGCGACGAGGCCAGCGACGAGGCCAGCAAGGCGGTACTCTTGTCGTCATGCAGGACAACACTGACCGTCAGGCCGGTCATCTGCGACAGGTCTACCGCCCAGCGGTCATCCACGGGAAATCCCATGCCGACCCAGGCGATCAGTCTGGGCGCCTGGATCGGCACCAGGACCATCTGATAGAGCTGGCCGTCGCGCATCTGCCTGAAGTCGCTGCTGGTGCCCTGGGTTTCCGCAACAGCCAGAAGATCGGGAACGGGATATGAACCGGTCGTGGCGTCGCCACGCTGAGTATCGGCGATCAACTGGCCCGCCGGGTTGATCACCAGCATCACCTTGGCGCCGATCCGGGCGCCGTGATTGCGCAACACCGAACGGATGGTCGGTTGGTCCTGGGTGGCGATGGCTTCACGGAAGGCGAAATCGGCCGACAACACCGTCGCGGCGGTTTCCAGCTGGCGCCGGTTTTGTTCGATCAGGCGCTTGAATACCAGGGCGCCGGCGGATATCTCGCGCGCCATCTCGGCGGCGACGATGCGTTCGTT
>JBAYJH010000119.1:0-13163 GCA_041665185.1 Sterolibacterium sp. | reverse complement strand
GCTTGATGTTGATGCCCAGCGCCTGGACCATTTCGCGGTTGGTGGAACCGGCCCGGATCATCATGCCCAGCCGGGTCTTCTGGATCAGCCAGTAGAGACCGCCGGCGAGCAGCAGGCAAATCACCGAGATGGCCAGTCGATAGACTGGGTAGGACAAGTTATCGGTCAGCGGTATCGAACCCGAGAGCAAGGCCGGCACGGCGACGCCATGCACGTCGTCGCCCCAGACGAGCGAGCGCAGTTCCTCGAATACCAGAATCAGGCCATAGGTCATCAGCACCTGGTAGAGGTGGTCGCGCGCATACAGATGACGGAACAGCAGCCATTCCAGGAGCATGCCCAGCAGGACCGTCAGCGGGATGCCGAGCAGGATCGCCAGCGCCAGATTACCGGTCATGCTGGCCAGCGACCAGGCGATGTAGGCGCCGATCATGTAGAAGCTGCCATGGGCCAGATTGATGATGCCCATGATGCCGAATATCAGCGTCAGGCCGCAGGCCACCAGGAACAGCAGCAAGCCGTATTGCAGGCCGTTGAGGAGCTGAATGAAGATGAAGGCCGTATCCATGGGGCGGACAGCATAACGGCGGCAGCGAACTGCCGCCGTTATGTGACAGTCATTTACTTACGCCTTGCAGCCGCGTGCCGGATCGGCCAGCGCCTTCCAGGCGACATTCACGACCTTGTTCTCCTTGCCCACCACCTTGCGCAAATACATGTCCTGCACCGGGTTGTGCGACTTGGACAACGTCCATTGACCGCGCGGACTGTCGATCTTGGCGGATTCCATGGCCTTGATGAGGCCCGCCTTGTTCTTCATGTCGCCCTTGACCGCCTCCAGCCCGGCCGCCAGCAATTGACCGGCATCGTAACCCTGCACCGCATATACGTCGGGTTGCAGCTTGTAGGCCTTGACATAGGCCAGACGGAAAGCGTTGTCCTTCTTGGTGTTCAGTCCGTCCGCATAGTGCAGCGTGGTTTCCACGCCTTCGGCGGCATCGCCCACGGCATCCAGCACGCCGTCGGTGAGGAAACCCGACCCATAGAGCGGGATCTTGCCCTTCAGGCCGGCCGCCTGATAGTCCTTGAGAAACTTGGCCGCACCGCCACCGGCAAAGAAGGCGACGACCGCATCCGGCTTGATACTGGCGATTTCCGTCAACAAGGCCTGGAACTCGACCTGTGGGAATGGCAGGTAAAGCTCCTTCACCAGCTTGCCGCCCTCCTTCTCGAAGCCTTCCCTGAAACCGACCATCATCTGCTCGCCGGCGGCATACTTCCAGGTGATGAATACGGCGGTCTTGTGTCCCTTGGCCTTCATCACCTTGCCCAAGGCATGGGTGGTCTGCCAGTTGGAGAACGAGGTGCGGAAGATGTTCGGCGCGCACAGCGCCCCGGTAACGTCGTCGGCGCCGGCGTTGGGATTGATCCACAGCGTGCCGGACTCCCTGACCACCTTGGCGATACCCATGGCCACACCCGAGTGCACCGTGCCGATGATGACTTCGGCCTTGTCGCGCTGCACCAGCTTGTTGGCGTTTTCAGCGGCCTTGGGCGGATCCGACTCGTCGTCGACTTTAAAAAACTCCAGCTCGCGGCCGGCGAATTTTCCGCCGCGTTCCGCCAGGGCCAGGCGAAACCCGTTCTCGATGGCGACACCGAGTTGGGTATAGGTTCCGGTGTAAGGCAGCATCAGGCCGACCCGAATCTTGGCGGCAGTTCCCTGGGCCTGGGCCAGCGATACCGGCAGCAGCGCTCCTGCGGCGCTGGCGCCCGAAAACGCGGCCAATGCGGCGCTGCTTTTAAGAAAATCACGACGATTGTAGTCAGACATCTCGTTCTCCTCGCTTTAGGTTTAAATAGTTATCGTCTGCGCTGCTTGGTGACGGTCGCAAAATCATAACTCATTTGCTTGCCTTCGGCGCAAACGGCAGGTTCCCGGATGCATCTTCCGCATCCCTTGATCCAGATCAATCTTGTTAGATGACAAACTGTTTGATATCCAACTATACTGTTGCGAGACGCTTGCGGCGGATTCGACCATGCCGCATCGGAGCATATGTTGAACCAGATGAGAACCAATTGAGGCGATATCGAAATGACGCACAAGCTTAGGGAGCCCGGCACAGAAATCGACTTCAGCCATCTTCCCGATCTCATCGGCTATCAGTTGCGGCTGGCGCAGATTGCAATTTTCAAGGATTTCGCGACGACGTTGGGCGAATTGGATATTACGCCGGGCCTGTTCGGCGTGTTGACCATCATCGAAGCCAACCCCGGACTGAAGCAAACCGAGTTGGCCAAGGCGACGCATCTCGACCGTTCCACGGTGGTCTCGGTGATCGACAACCTGGAGGGCCGTATGCTGGTCGAGCGGCGCGCCGCGCCCACGGATCGCCGCTCGAATTCCCTCCACCTCACCGCCGACGGCAAGACGCTATTGAAAAAACTCAAGAGGCTGGTCGCCGAGCACGAACAACGAATCAAGAGCAATTTGAGCGAGGCCGAGCAGGCCACGCTGATCCGCCTGATGCGCAAGATACTGCCCGAGCATCGTTAACCAGGGTAATTAGGAGAATCGAACATGGACATCCGCCAAAAAGTCGATCTGCTGTGCCAGCGCATGTACGACACGCCGCAGTTTCCCAGCCAGGGAGCGGTGCTTTTCGTTGACCTGGAGCGACGCACCACCCGGCGCAAATACCTGTCCGTCGAGGTGCTGCGCTCCTTTCTCGGCGGTCGCGGCGCCAACATGTATCTGCTCTATAACCTTTTGCAGGAAGAGCTCGACGCGCTGAATCCGGAAATTCCGCTGATCTTCGGCGCCGGCACGCTCACCGGAGCCATGCCTTCCGCCACGCGCGGCAATTTCACCAGCAAGTCTCCCGAGTCCCACGCCATTCTCGACACCAATGGCGGCGATTACTTCCCTGCTTTCGTCAAACGCCACGGCTACGACCACCTGGTCATCCACGGCCAAGCGGCTCAATGGTCGCTGCTCAAGATCGCCTACGACCAGGTCGAATTCCTCGACGCGACGCCCTATGTCGGATTGGACAACCTGGACCTGGCCAGAGCCGTCGAGCGCGATTTCGACTGCACCGAACGCAAGGACATGGCCATGGCGCGCATCACCAGCGCCGGCGAGAACCTGGCCCTGTGTAGCGGCATCATGGGCGGGATCAAGGCGATCTGGGCGCGCGGCGGCGCCGGTGCGAAAATGGGCGCGCACAAGCTGAAGGCCATCATGGTGCTGGGCAAACCCATCGAACAGGAGGAGAAGGGCGCGCTCAAGGCCTACAACAAGGTCATCGGCAAGAAGATCACCTCCACCAGCGTCATCAAGAATGCCCTGAAAAAAGTCGGCACGCCTTTCCTCTACAAGCCGAGCCGCGTGCTGGGCGCCATGGGCGCCCTGAACAACCAGCAAACCACCTGGCACGCCACGCTCGACGCCGACAATTTCGACCCTTACCGGCCCGGCATGGACGGCTGCTTCAAGTGCCCCGTGCATTGCCGCAACCAGAACGACATGCTGCCCGGCGGCAAGGGTGGCTGGGGCGCCGCCGCGCTCAAGGGCCTGGACGGCAACGCCAGCTACGACAAGGCCCAGGCGCAAGTCGAGCATCAGAAGCTGCGCACCTACCGCGGCATCCGCGGCGACGATGCCTATGACAAGTACGACAAGGGCGACGGTCCGGAATATGTCACTCTCGGCAAGTTCGGCCCACTCATAGGTATCCAGGAGCCCGAGCAAGTGCTGCGGCTGAACAACATCCTCAACGACCTGGGCCTGGATTCCGCCAGCACCGGCAGCGCCATCGCCTGGGCCATGGAACTGTGGCAGCGCGGCATCATTGGCGCGAAGGACACCGGCGGCCTGGATCTCGCCTGGGGCAACTACCCGGTGATCGAGCAACTGCTGTTCATGACCGCCAAACGCGAGGGTTTCGGCGACACCATCGCCGACTCGGCGCGCGCCGTGGAGACCGGCAAGTATCCGGCGGCGGCGCTCGACTACTGCATGGCGGTGAAAGGCCTGTTCCAGTCCGACCCCCACGACGCGCGCATCCTCAAGGCTTTCGCTCTCGGCCTGTCGGTGGCGACGCGCGGCATGGACCACCTGCGCAACCGGGTCACGCTGGAGATCAACGCGCGCATCAACGACGATCCGGAATTCAAGACCGCCCTGTACGGCGGGACGGTATCGGCGCTGCCGACCGCGTATGACGGCAAGGAGAACGCCGTACGGCGTTGCGAAAACACTTTCGCCGCCGGCGATTCCGTCGGCATGTGCCGCTTCAACACCAAGCTGTTCAACTCACCCACCCTGCCCGACTGCGAAGACTTCGCCCAGCAGCTCAGCGCACTCACCGGCGAGCCTTTCGACGCCGCGAAAGTAGACGCGAACGGACGCAACATCAGCGGCCTGGAGCATATGCTGAATTTCCGCCTCGGCTTGCGCGCCAAGGACGACACGCTGCCCAAGCGCTGGTTCGAGGAAGCCATCGTCGCCGGGCCCTTTGCCGGGGAGAAGATCGACCGTATCCAGTTCGAGGAACTCAAGGGCCGCTTCTACAGGCTGACCGGCCTGAATACCGAAGGCACTCCCGCCATCGCCTGGCACCAGCAACTGTCGATGACCACCACCGGATTCGCGGTGCGCGTCGATCTGCCGCGCGCCCTGCCCGGCGCTCCGGAAGACGCCATCGTCATCGACCAGCCGGTCGGCAACGTCACCGAATTGCGCCGTGAATTGAAGCGCCGGTTGCCCGAGGCGGCCGCCGCACTCGACGACAAGATGCTGAATGTCGCTGTCAACGGCCATATGACGCTGTCCGGCGAAGGTACCGCGCCTCTGGTGAGTGGTGACCGGGTGACGCTGGTGCCGATTTTCGCCGGCGGATAATCACCGGTGCGAATTGACTGAATTCCGGCCGGCGTAGAATTCAACTCTTGCCCATCGCAAGGCTTGAACATGCAGTTCCAAACACCCGCAAACGACGCAGCCGAATCAGCTCAAGTCGATTTGCCCGCCTACCTGAAGCGTGTCGGCTACGCGGGCGAACTACAACCCAGTCTGCCCGTGCTCCAGGCCCTGCACCTGGCGCACGCCACACACATCCCGTTCGAGAACCTGGACATTCTGCTGGATCGACCGATCCGCCTGGACCTTCCCAGCCTGCAAGCCAAACTGGTCAACGCCGGGCGCGGCGGCTACTGCTTCGAGCAGAACACGCTGTTTTGCTCGGTGTTGCGCCAACTGGGGTTTTCAGTCAGCCCACTCGCCGCGCGTGTCCGCTACCGCACGGCCAGGGTTCTGCCACGCACCCATATGCTGCTGCTGGTCGACGTTGCCAGCGAGCAGTGGATAGCCGATGTCGGGTTCGGCGCCGATGGTTTGCTCCTGCCGCTGGCGATGCGCACGCCCGAAGCGCAACCTCAATTCGCCTGGACCTACCGGGTGATCGAAGAGGAAGGGCTGTGGGTCCTGCAATCCCGGATGGACTCATTCTGGATGGACCTGTATGCCTTCTCGCTGGAGCCCCAGCAGGCCGCCGATTACGAGATGGCCAGCTACTACGTGTCCACCCATCCAGCCTCGCGCTTCGTGCAATCGCTCACCGCACAACGGCTTTCACCTGAGGTACGGCACGTCCTGCGTAACCGCGAACTGTTCGAGGATCGCGGCGACACGCAGAGCGTCAGGATGCTGGCGGACGACGACGACCTGCTGGATGTTCTCAAGCACACTTTTGGCCTCAGGTTTCCGGCCGGGACGCGCTTTAAGTGCCGGTGAGCCGTCGGAAGCCGAAATTCGAAGGGCCCGATCAGGAACTCGAACAACGAATTGCCGGCCGCATCTCCCAACCATGATCGGCGAACAAGGAATTGGAGCCTTCGCTTATTCCATTTCACCCGATCAACGGGCGCTCCATTGAATATATTGTCAAACATATGAATCTGAAGGTCTCGTGCCGCCGCGATGACTGGCCGATCACAAACTGTCCAACCCGGTCACTCTGATCTACGATGAGATAAAGGCAATGAAAAATGGGATGGGGGTCAAGGGCATGCTTGACGGTGGCGCGACCCGCTATTCCTCTCTGCCACAAGCGTCGGGGAGTGACCGAGATGCCGGATGAACTCAGAATCCTGATGCTGGAGGACCAACCGGCCGACGCCGAGCTCGCCGTAACGGTGCTGGGCAAAGCCGGCATGGTCTTTTCGTCCCGGTGCGTGGATACCAGCGACGGCTTCACCGCCGCGGTGGAAGAATTCCGTCCCGACGTCATCCTTGCCGACTACCGGCTTCCCGGCTTCGACGCTCCGGCGGCGCTGTTGCTGGCGAAATCCCTCTGTCCCGACATACCTTTCATTGCCGTTACCGGCGCCGTCGGCGACGAGAAGGCCGTTGAACTGCTCAAACTGGGCGCCAGGGACTATGTCCTGAAGGGCAATCTTGTCAGGCTACCGCTGGCGATAAAACGGGCGCTCGATGAGGTCAAGGAGGGCAAAGCGCGCCGACTGGCAGAGGAGGCAATGCATCGCTTGAACCGGGAACTGAGTGCCATCAGCCACTGCAACCATATCCTGATGCAGGCCGAGGACGAGCAAACCCTGCTCGACGACATCTGCCGCATCGTTTGCGACGAGGCCGGCTACCGCATGGCCTGGGTGGGATATGCCGAGAATGATGACGCCAAGACCGTGCGACCTGTCGCCTGGGGAGGCTTCGACAGCGGATATATTGCGGACGCCAAATTGACTTCGGCGGACGGCACGGAACGCGGACAAAGTCCCGCCGGAAGAGCTATCCGTGGCGGCGAAATAATCTGTGTCCAGGATATTGCCAACGACCCGCAAATCGCCCCGTGGCGGGACACAGCCTTGCTGAACGGATATCGGTCCGTAATTGTCCTGCCGCTCAAGGACGAAAACGCGAAGGCATTCGGCATACTCCTGATCTATTCGACGGAGGTCAACGGCTTCACCCCAGACGAAATACGGCTGCTGGAAGAACTGGCCGGCGATCTGGCGTTCGGCGTCACGGTCCTGCGCGCCCGCGCCGAGCACCAACGGATGGAACAGGCGCTGAGCCAGCGGGAGCAGGCATACCATACTCTGCTGAAGAATATCCCCGACCGGATTGTGCGCTACGACCGGGAGATGCGTCGGATCTACGTGAACCCCGCCTGGGAACAAGCCTGCGGCCTGTCCGCCGAGGAGGTCATCGGCAGACCCCCGGCTGATATTCACGGCATCGCCCACCCGGTAGTGAACGAGTATTGGGAAAAACTCGAAGAAGTGCTGGAAACCGGAACACCCCAGGCAATCGAGATGACCTTGCTGAACGACCGTGGCGTGACGTTTTATATGGAATACCGCATCGTGCCGGAATACGATGCGTCAGGGAAAGTGGTCGGCGCGCTAGCCGTCGGACAGGATGTCACCGAGCGCAAACAGGCCGATCAGGAGCGACTGGCCCGTCTTCGCTTAGTTGAAAGCCTGGACCGGGTCGACCGCGCCATTCAAGGGACGAACGATCTGGATCAGATGCTCAGCGACGTGCTCGACGCCACGCTGACGATCTTCGATTGCGACCAGGCGTGGCCGGTGTATCCCTGCGATCCCGATGCGATATCCTGGCAGGTGCCGATGGAACGCACCAAGCCCGAATATCCGGGTGCAAATGCGCAGAGGATTGAGATACCGATGGAGCCGGGCGTCGCCGGGACCTTCAGGACCGTGCTCGCAGCGGATGGGCCGGTGAAATACGGTCCGGGGACCAAGCATCCGTTGCCGAAAGAGGTGTCGGAGCGGTTCGGCTTCAAGTCTTTCATGGCAATGGCCCTGTACCCCAAGGTCGGTAAGCCATGGCAATTCGGGATATACCAGTGCGCTTACCCCCGGGTATGGACACCCGACGAGGAAAAGCTGCTGCAAGAGATCGGTAGGCGCTTGACCGATGCGCTGTCCACGCTGCTGGCGTATCGCGACCTGCGGGAAGGCGAGGCCAAGTACCGCTCGTTGTTCGAAGCCATTCCCAACCCCTTTTATTACAAGGACTGCGATGGCCGCTTCATCGGTTGCAACATTGCCTTCGAACGCTACCTGGGCATATCGAGGGACGAAATTGTCGGACGAACGGCGTACGATATCCAGCCCAAAGAACTCGCGGACGTCAGTAGCGACGTCGATAAGAGATTAATCGATCGTCCCGGGAACCTGGTCTGTGAAGCCAAAGTAAGCTGGGCCGATGGCTCTCTGCGGGACGTCATATTCCACAAGGCCAGTTTCACCCGGGCCGACGGCGGCCTCGCCGGCATCGCCGGCATCATCCTCGACATCACCGAACGCAAGGCCGCCGAAAAGGAGCTGGCGAAGCGCGAACGGGAATTCCGCACCCTGGCCGAGAATAGCCCCGACCCCATCTACCGCTACGACCGCGACTGCCGCCGCCTCTATGTGAATGCGGTGGTCGGCAAACTCATCGGCAAGCCGGCGGAAGCGTTGATCGGCACTTCACCCGCCGACGGTGCGATTCTTGTTTCCGAACAGAGCAGGAAGCTGATGGACGCCATCCGCCGCGTGTTCGACAGCGGCGAGAACGACCAGATCGACCTCGACTTCATCACTCAGGCCGGGGAGCATCGCGACTACCAGATGCTCCTGGTGCCCGAGCGCGATGAGGGGGAACATGTGGCGACCGTGCTCGCCCTGGCGCGCGACATCACCGCCATCCGCACCGCCGAGCGGCGCATGAGCCACTTCCTGGGCAACTTGCCCGGTTTCGTCTATTCCTTCCGCATGTCGCCCGACGGGCATGGCAGTTTCCCCTTCGCCAGCCGCGGCATAGAGGACCTCTACGGCCTGCGGCCCGAGGACGTGAAAGACGACATGGCGCCGCTGCAAGCCCTGGCGCATCCGGACGACAGGCAGCGCATCGGGGCCGCGCTCACCGAGTCGGCGCGGACGCTGACGCCGCTCCTGGTCGAGGTTCGCGTCCGGCGTCCGGGCCAGCCCGAGCGCTGGATCGAGTGCCGCGCCCTCCCGGAACGTGAGGCCGACGGCGGCATCCTCTGGCACGGTCTCATGCTCGATATCGACGAGCGCAAGCGCATGGAAGGCGCGTTGCTCGATTCACGCAACTTCCTCGACAACATCATCGACGGCATCGCCGACCCGATCTTCGTCAAGGATCGCCAGCACCGCTGGATACATTTCAACGACGCCTTCTGCCGGCTGATCGGGCGCAGCCGCGAGGAACTCCTCGGCAAGTCCGATTTCGACTTCTTTCCCGAGCGTGAGGCACGGGTGTTCTGGGACGGCGACGAGGCCGTCTTCGCCAGTGGCCGGGAATTCACCAACGAAGAGGAAATCACCAACGAACAGGGCGACACGCGCCACATCTTCACCCGCAAGACGGTGTTTACCGGCAGTCGGGGCGATCCTATCCTGGTCGGCATCATTTCTGATTTCACCGAGCGCAAGGCCGCCGAAGATCAACTCCGCAAACTCTCCCAGGCGGTGGAACAAAGCCCGGAGAGTGTCGTCATCACCGACATCGACGCCCGGATCGAATATGTGAACGAGGCCTTCGTCAAGACTTCGGGTTATAGCCGCGAAGAAGCCATCGGCAAGAACCCGCGCATCCTGAAATCGGGTAAGACCCCGCGGCAAACCTATGTTTCGCTGTGGGACGCGCTGACCCATGCGCGACCATGGAAGGGCGAGCTATGCAACCAACGCAAGGATGGCAGTGAGTATGTCGAATTCGTCCGCATCATGCCCATCCGCCAGCCGGACGGAAATATCACCCACTACCTGGCCGTAAAAGAGGACATCACCGAGAAGAAACACATGGGTGAGGAATTGGACCGTCACCGCCATCACCTCGAAGAACTGGTCGCCAGTCGCACCGCGCAACTGGCGGAGGCACGGGAGCAGGCCGACGCCGCCAATGAAGCCAAGAGTGCCTTCCTCGCCAATATGAGTCACGAGATTCGCACGCCGCTCAATGCCGTGCTGGGGCTGGCGCGGATCGGCATGCGTGAAAACCAGGGAAGAGGCACCGGCCATACTTATGTGCGCATTCTGGAATCCGGTCAACACCTGCTCGGCGTGATCAACGATATCCTCGACTTCTCCAAGATTGCGGCCGGCAAGCTCAGCGTCGAGAGGCGGCCCTTCGCCCTGTTCGCCGTTATCGACAATGTGAAGAGTTTTGTCGCAACGCACCACGCGGAGGGAAAGGGCTTGGCGCCGGTCGTCTCACTCGCCCCCAACCTCGACGCTTGGGTGGAGGGCGACGCGATGCGCCTGGCCCAGATACTCACCAACCTGCTGTCCAATGCCATCAAATTCACCAAGAGCGGCGAGGTGCGGCTATGCGTCGCGCGCGACGGTAACAACGTCTGCTTCCAGGTGATCGACAGCGGTATCGGCATGAGCGAAGAGCAGTTGGCGCGGCTGTTCCAATCCTTCGAGCAGGCCGACAGTTCCACCACGCGCAACTATGGCGGGACCGGTCTGGGGCTGGCCATCAGCCAGAGCCTTGCCCACCTGATGGGGGGCGAGATCAGCGTGGACAGCCGTCCCGGTGCGGGTAGCGCCTTTACCCTGGAGTTGCCCCTGCCGGCGGCGGCCGTTCCGGCACACTTCAGCCAGCCCGGCGGCGCCATAAGTGCGGCCGGCCCACGACTCGCCGGTCTTTCGGTGCTGGCGGCCGATGACGTGGAGGTCAATCGCTACATTCTTGAAGATCTGCTGGCGCATGAAGGTGCCAGGGTCGTCTTTGCCCATGACGGACAGCAAGCCTTGGAACGGATCGACGAAGTCGGAGCGAACGCCTTCGACGTGGTGCTGATGGACGTGCAGATGCCGGTGATGGATGGCATCGAGACGGCACGGCGCCTCGCGACGATCGCTCCCGATCTTCCCATCATCGGCCTGACCGCCCACGCCCTGGCCGAGGAGCGGGACAAGTGCCTGGCCGCCGGCATGGTCGAGCATGTCACCAAGCCAATCGACACGGACCTGCTGGTCGCGGCCATACGGCGCCACGTACGCCTCGGCGTTTCGGCGTCGGATGGATTCGCCCCGCCGGCAAGCGCGCCGTTAACCCTGTCGACTCCGGTGGCGGGCCTGATTGACCGCGCGGCCCTGCTGGCCCGCTTCAAAGGCCGTCGCGCCTTCATCGCACGGCTAGCCGCCTCGGTGCGCAAACACCATGCCGCCACACCGCTCAAATTGCGGGAGGCGGCGGGCGCCGGAAACCTTGAGACACTGGTGTTCATTGCCCACAGTTTGAAGGGCGTCGCCGGCAATCTGGATATCCGCCCGCTGCGCGAGGCAGCCCAGGCGCTCGAAGCAGCCGCCAAGGACGGACCGGGCGATGCGCGAACCCTGGCCGGGCAACTGGCCGACGTCATGGAAGTCGCTTTGTACGAATTGGCCGAACTGGAAAACGACGGAGAGAACGGTGAGCAAAGCCATGCCGAGTTGTAGCCCATGTTGCCGTAGACTAGGCTGGGAATTGGTGAACTGGGAATGATCATGGACGTTGCCGCCCGCATCCTCGTCGTCGACGATGAACCGGCCAACCGGTTGATCCTGGAGGATATGCTCAGCGACCACTTTGCCGTACAGGCGCTGGGCAGCGGCCGGGAGGCGCTGGATTACCTGATGGCCGGCGCCGCGGTCGACCTTATCCTGTTGGATGTGGTGATGCCGGGAATGGACGGTTTCGAGGTATGCCGGCGGATCAAGGCCACGCCGCGTCTAAGCGACGTGCCGGTGCTGTTTCTCACCAGTCTCGACAGCGCGGCGGGCGAGGAGCGCGGTCTGTCGCTCGGGGCAGAGGACTTCATCCACAAGCCGTTTTCACCGCCGGTGGTGTTGGCGCGAATGCGCAACCATCTCGAACTCTTCCACTCCCGGCGCCGGTTGCGCGATCGCAACGCGGATCTGGAGCGGATGGTGGCGGATCGCACGCGCGAAATCTTGCGCCAATCCGAGGAACTGATGCATCGGGAGAAGCAGGTGATCGCCGCCCAGAGCGCCACCATCACCGCCTTCTGCGCGCTGGCGGAGGCACGCGACAACGAGACCGGCAACCACATCCGCCGCACCCAGCGCTATGTCGAGGCACTGGCGCGGAAGCTATCCAGCCATCCGCGCTTCGCCGCCGAACTCGACGAGGACACCATCCAGTTGCTGTTCAAGTCCGCCCCGTTGCACGACGTGGGCAAGGTCGCCATTCCCGACCGCATCCTGCTCAAACCGGGCAAGCTCGACCCCGAAGAGTGGGCGATCATGCAGCGCCACAGCGAATACGGATACGCCGCCATCGCCCAGGCCAGCGCCGATTTCGGCGAGGCCGCCGGCTTTCTGCGCTTCGCCAGCGAAATCGCCCATAGCCACCACGAGAAGTGGGACGGCAGCGGCTACCCCCAGAAGTTGGCGGGAGAGGCGATCCCTCTGTCGGCGCGCCTCATGGCGGTGGCCGATGTCTACGACGCGTTGATCAGCCGGCGCGTCTACAAGCCCGCTTATCCGCATGCCCAGGCCATGGCCCTGATCGCCGAGGGACGAGGCACGCACTTCGACCCGGACATCGCCGACGCTGTGTGCGCCATTGCCGGCGAGTTCCAAATGATTGCGACCAGTTATCGCGATGAAGACCAGGAGAACCAGCCATGACCGAGCCGGCACCGAAAATATTTATCGTCGATGACGATCCGTCGGCGCGGATGGTCGCCACATTTCAAATGGAGGGCAGCGATGCGCGCATTCGCGAGTTCGGCGACGGTGACTCCTGCCTGGCCGCGCTCGACGAGGGACCGGACATCGTCATTCTCGACATCGAGATGCCCGGCACCGACGGCATCGCGGTCTGCCGGGGCATCCGCGCGGCGGGGCTCGCCGAAACCCAGATCATTTTCGTTTCTTCGCACAACGATCTGGAAACCCGCCTTACCGCTTACGACGCGGGCGGCAACGATTACATCATCAAGCCGTACGATCCGGAGGAATTGGCCCGCAAAATCGACGTCGCCAAGCGCGCCATGGAGGCGACGCGCAGCGGCGCCATGCAGGCAAGGATGGCCCAGCAGGCGGCCTTCGCGGCCATGTCCTCGATGGGCGAGACCGGCGTGACG